>JBKDSZ010000045.1:0-18569 GCA_046340375.1 Cyanobacteriota bacterium
ATGATGGAAGGTGATCAACACAAGGGAAGCGGTGCCTGAAGAGCCCTGCCAATGCCCTGATTGCCAACGGTTCTATCGGGAACACGATCGGCTCATTCGCGAGAATCCCAGTCTGCGTCAGCAGCAGGAGCTCAACTGGGCTGCCTTGCAGTCGTTCCGCACCCTTGCGGGTCGTGTGCTGGAGGAACTTCAGAAGCAGGTGCAGGACGGTGAGTCCAGCCTCGCCACACCCGCTGGCGAAGGGGGTGGTGGCGCCGTGGCGGCCGAGTCTGACGCCCTGCAGCAGGCCATGGCCGATCTGGAGAACATCAATGCCCACCTCTTCTCCATCGAAGCCCTGATGGAGCGGATTTTCGACGTGCGCGTGCCGGAGGACGTGGAACAGATCTTCCGTGAGGTGGCTGGGGAGTTGGCGCCTGATCCGCTCAACGCCGATCGTCTGCGTCTCAATCGCCTCCTCCACCAGACGCCGGATCTGCCCGACCGCGATCGCAATTGACCGACGGTGGGCCCGGGCTCCGCCCTCACTCCAAATCGCAGGTGATCGTGACCGGGAAGGCCTCCGCGCGCCAGATGTCCTTGGCGTATTGGCGGATGGAGCGGTCGGACGAGAAAAAGCCAGTGCGCGCCGTGTTCAGGAGCGCCATGCGGTTCCAGCGTGGCGCATCAGACCAGGCCTGACCCACCTCCCCTTGGGCCCGCAGGTAGTCCGCAAAGTCGGCCAAGACAAAGAAGGGGTCGGAGCCTGTGAGATTCTGCAGCAGGGGGCGGAAAAGATCCTGGTCGCCATTGCTGAAATGGCCCTGCTCCACCAGGCGCAAGGCCTCCGCCAGCTCGGGCTGGTTTGGAATCAGCTCCCAGGGGCAGTAGCCCTTCTGCCACAAATCAGCGATCTCCGAGGTCGTGTGACCGAAGAGGAAGAAATTTTCTTCCCCAACATGCTCGCGAATCTCCACATTGGCTCCATCCAGGGTGCCGATTGTGAGGGCGCCATTCATGGCGAATTTCATGTTTCCTGTGCCCGAAGCCTCCTTGCCCGCAGTGGAGATCTGCTCGGACAGATCGGCGGCGGGATAGACGCGCTCACCAAGCTTCACATTGTAGTCAGGCAGGAAAATCACCCTCAGGAGACCATCCATGTCTGGATCGGCATTGACCGTTTCAGCGATGCCGGTGATAAAGCGAATGATCAGCTTGGCCATGGCATAGCCAGGCGCTGCCTTGCCCCCGAAGATCACCGTGCGCGGCACCATGCCAGCCGTGTTGCCATTTTTGATGCGCAGATATTGAGCCACGATCTGCAGAGCATTGAGATGCTGCCGCTTGTATTCATGGATGCGCTTGACCTGCACGTCAAACAGTGAGGCTGGATCCACCAGGACGCCAGTGTGGCTGTGGATGTAATTGGTGAGTTCTCGCTTCACCGACAGCTTGGTGGCTTGCCAGCGTTCCAGAAAGCCGGCGTCATTTGCCAGGGGTTCAAGGGCTCTGAGCTGCTCCAGATCGGTCACCCAGCCTTCGCCCACCGCTTCGGTGAGCAAGCTCGCCAGTTGCGGGTTCGCCAGAGCCACCCAGCGGCGCGGGGTCACACCGTTGGTGACATTGATGAATTTCTCCGGCCAGATGGCCGCAAATTCAGGAAAGAGGTCGCTCTTCACCAACTGGCTGTGCAAAGCCGCCACACCATTGATGTGGTGGGAGGCCACAGTGGCCAGATGGGCCATGCGCACAGCCTTGCCGCCTTCCTCATCAATGATGGAGACTTTCCGGAGGATTTGCTCATTGCCGGGATATTTCAACCGCACCTGTTGCAGGAAGCGGCGATTGATCTCGTAAATCAGCTCCAGGTGACGCGGCAGAAGACTGCCGAACAAATCTAATCCCCACTTCTCCAAGGCTTCGGGAAGAAGGGTATGATTAGTATAGGAAATGCAGCGACGTGTGATGTCCCAGGAGGTTTCCCAGTCTAGATGTTTGTCATCCAGCAGCAGGCGCATCAGCTCGGCCACCGCGATCGCCGGGTGGGTGTCATTCAGCTGGATGGCCCAGTGGTCGGGAAACTCCTGAATCGGCAGCCCGCGCATGTCCAGGCTGCGAATCATGTCCTGCAGGGAACAGCTCACAAAGAAGTGTTGTTGCTTCAACCGCAGCCGCCGGCCCTCATCGGTGCCGTCATTGGGGTACAGCACTTTGGAGAGGGTTTCGCTTGCCACCTTCTCCTCCACGGCCCCGTAGTAATCGCCGATGTTGAAGGCGTAGAAGTCAAACGACTCGGTGGCATCCGCTCGCCACAACCGCAGCCTGTCGCAGGTATTGACGCGATAGCCCAACACCGGCACATCGTGGGGTACGCCGATCGCGTGCTCCGCCGGAATCCAGCGCACGCGATAGGTGCCATGGTCATCCTGGTAGGGCTGGGTGCGACCACCGAAGCCCACGAAGCAGGCCTGATCGGCGTGGGTGATCTCCCAGGGCCAGCCCGCTTTCAGCCATTTGTCCGTGATCTCCACCTGCCAGCCATCGCGGATCAACTGGTCAAAGATGCCGAATTCATAACGGATTCCGTAGCCGGTGGCTGGGATTTCCAGGGTGGCCAGGGATTCGAGGAAGCAGGCCGCCAGCCTCCCCAGGCCACCGTTGCCAAGGCCGGGTTCCTCCTCGACCTCCAGGATTTCGTCGATGTTGTTGATGCCGAAACGCCGCAGGGCCGCCTCCGCCTCCCGCTGAATGCCAAGCATCAGCAGGTTGTTGCTCAACTGGGGTCCGATCAGGAACTCGGCGGAGAGGTAGGCCACCACCCGCGTGGGAGTGGCGTGGATGGCCTCGTTGCCCGCGAGGTAGCGCGTCATCAGCCGATCACGCACCGCGTAGCTCAGGGCCATGTAGAGGTCGTGGCGGCTGGCCGTGGGCGCCAGCTTCCCGAGCGTGTAGAAGAGGTGCTCGGTCATGCCATCGAACACATCTTCCGCGAGAAGTCCGCTGCGGTCGGCGTCGGCGAAGCAGCCGGGGGTGGGAAGACGCAGGTTGCGGGGCTGTGGAATCGTCATGTGTGGCGTCTTCTGACGATGTCTCCGAGGCATTACGGCTCGACCGTAGCGGCAGCCGCACCCTTCGTCCCGTGGGATTGCGGGCTTGACACGGGACCGCTCCCCGCCACGGCCCGCCTTGCCTAGCATCCAAGGCAGTTTCGTGCCGGGCCTGGTTTCCTTGCTTCCATCCGCTGACGCCCTCTGGCGCTTCGCGGGGCATCCCGTCCACTCCCTTCGGCGGGCACCGGAGTCGCCTGAAGGGCCGGCCCTTCTCCTCGTCCACGGCTTCGGCGCCTCCACGGACCACTGGCGCCACAATCTTCCGGCCCTGGCCGTTCGCCATGAGGTGCATGCGCTGGACCTGCTGGGCTTCGGGCGCAGCGCCAAACCCGCCGGGCTGCCCTATGGCGGCGCCCTCTGGCGGGATCAGCTCGTGGCCTACGTGCGCGAACGAATCGGAAGGCCCACCGTGCTGGTCGGCAACTCCCTCGGCGGCTACGCCGCTTTGGCGGCCGGCGCCGCCCTCAGCTCCGATCCCGCCGCTCGCCCCTCCTTGGCGGCGGGAGTCGTGTTGCTGAACGCTGCCGGCCCCTTCAGCGAGGACCAGGTGGAGCCCCGTGGCTGGGGGGCCATCGCCCGCCGCACCGTCGGCCGCGCCATTGTCTCCAGTCCCGTGGTGCAGCGGTTGCTCTTTGAAAACCTGCGCCGCCCCGCCACGGTGCGGCGCACCTTGGAGCGGGTGTACATCGACCGCACCAATGTGGATGACGCCCTGGTGGAGTCGATCCTGCGGCCCTCCCGCGACCCCGGTGCCTTCGGGGTGTTCCGCACTGTGTTCGACATTCCCAGCGGGGAGCCCCTCGACCCCCTCTTCGCGCGCCTCGGCGCGCCCCTCCTGCTGCTCTGGGGCCTGCGGGATCCGTGGATGAACACCGAGGGCCGCCGGGCCAGCTTCGCTCGCCACGCTCCACCCCAGACCCGTGAAGTGGTGCTGGAGGCGGGCCATTGCCCCCACGATGAGGTTCCCGAGCGTGTGAATGCCGCCCTGCTGGACTGGCTTCACACCCTCACCCCCGCCGCCGCCTGCCCGCCATGACCCTGATCCAGGAGGCCAGCCCCTATCCCCATTGGTGTTTCACCCATCCCACCTGCGGCGATTCCCTGCGTGTGGTGCCGGAACGGGGGGGACTGGTGACCAGCTGGCGCAGCGGCGACCGCGACTGGCTCTACCTCGATGAGGTCCGCTTCGCCGATCCCACCCTTTCCGTGCGGGGTGGCATCCCCATCCTTTTCCCGATCTGCGGCAACCTGCCGGGCGATCGCCTGCCCCTTCCCCAGGGGGACGCCACCCTCCGGCAACACGGCTTCGCCCGTGACCTCCCTTGGACCCTGGAGCCCCTGGCCGATGGCGAGGGGGTGGCGCTCACCCTGGTGGATGACGCCAGCACCCGCGACGCCTTCCCCTTCTCCTTTCGCCTGCGGCTGGAGCTGCGGCTCAGCCCCGGCTGCCTCTCCATCGCCGCCACCGTCTGCCACACCGGCCCCTCTGACGCGGCGCCCATGCCCTTCAGCCTCGGTTTTCATCCCTACTTCCGGGTGCAGGATCCCGCGACGGCGGAGCTGGAGGGCTTTCCCGAACGCTGCTTCGATCACCTCAGCCAGGCGGACGTCGCCACCGCCAGCCAGTGGAGCCGCCTGGGAGAGGGCGTGGACCTGTTGGCCCGGCCCCTCGGCGACGCCGTGACCCTCCGCGACACGGCTGCGGGCACCGCCCTGCGCCTGGAGCTCACCCCACCGCTGAATCGGGTGGTCGTGTGGACCGATCCCCCGCGCCCGATGGTCTGCCTCGAACCCTGGAGTGGTCCCCGAGGATCCCTGGTGAGTGGCGATGGGCGTCTGGAGCTGGCGCCGGGCGAGAGCAGGGAGCTCCTCTGCCGTTATCGGGTGATGGCCGGCTGAGCGGGAGCGGCCACCCCCGGCAGGCGGCCTGGAGCGAGCTGCCCCTTCGGATCGAACTGGCGCTTGACGGCTTCGATCAACGCCTTCGCGGGAGCATCGCGCCACGCGATCAGGCGGCCCTCCGCCGGCTGGCGCAGCACCGTGAGGAAGCCCCCCAGCTCCTGACAGCGGGCCCGCAACCCCTCCACCCGTTCAGCGGGCAGCGGCGCTTCACTCCAGGCGATGCCCAGGCCACTCCCGGCGCCCAGTTCCAGGGACAGGCCCTCGGCCGCGCCGGCGTCCAGGAGTCGCGGGGTGGAGGCGGGATTCACCCCCACCCGCAGCAGCCAGGCGGGAGCCGGACGATGGAGGTCGCCCCCGCGACCCGCCTGGAGCAGCGCCTCCACCTCCAGGGCCGAAAGCCTCTGGGCGGACAGGCCGCTGAGGGCGGCCACCGCGGTGACCTGATCCTCCAGACAATGGGCCTCCACGCTGGCCAGGGTCACGAGCAGGGCTGGCGCCGGGTCGAGCCGGGCCTCGCGGGCCAGGGAGGCGTTCCACCAATCGATTCGCTCCGGAGCGAGGGTGGAGCTCCGCAGGGCGCGGCTGAAGTCGGCCAGGGCGTCCAAGTCGCCCCGCAGGAGCACGCCCGCCCGGTGCGGCGGCAAGGGCATCGTGCGCAGCGACACCTCCGTGATCAACGCCAGCGATCCCCAGCTGCCTGCCAGCAGACGCATCAGGTCGTAGCCGGCCACATTCTTCACCACCCGCCCGCCGGCCTTCGCCGCCGTGCCGTCCGCGCGGAGCAGGGACACTCCGATGAGCTGATCCCGCAGGCCGAGGTGGCGCTGGCGATAGCCGCCCGCCAGGCCTCGGGCCACCAGACCGCCGATGCTGCCGCTTCCCCGCGGGCCGACCGGATCCGCCAGGGGATGGCTGCCCCAGGGGGGATCCACCGCCAGCCACTGCCCATGGGCGGCCAGAACCCGCTGCACCTCCCCCAGGGGGGCGCCCGCTTCCACGGTGATCGTGAAGTCGCCGGGGTTGTGCTCGACGATGCGCCGCAGGCCGGCCACGCTCAAGACCTGGCAGGGTTGGCGGATCGCGGGGCCCCAGTCGAGCCGGCTGGCCAGCCCGGCGGGCAGCCAGGGGGTGCCCGCCCGGTGCAGGAGGCGCACCAGTTCGGGCAGCTCGTCGCGGGAGGGTTGCTTCACGGCACGATGGTGCCATGGCAGAGCACCGCCTGAAGATCGTCGTCCTGGACGACGATCCCACCGGATCCCAGACCCTCCATGGCTGTCCCCTGCTGCTGCGCTGGGATCCCGCCACCCTGGCCAGCGGCCTGCGCCAGCCCTCTCCCTTCCTCTTCCTGCTGGCCAACACCCGGGCCCTGGCCCCCGCCGAGGCGGCGGAGCGGGTGCGGGAGATCTGCCGCGCCCTGAAGCCGGCACTGGAGGCCGCCCGGGCCGAGGGAATCCTGGACGGGGCCCTGCTGGTGAGCCGCGGGGATTCCACCCTGCGGGGGCACTTTCCCCTGGAAGTGGAGGCGCTGGCGCAGGAGCTGGGCCCCATCGACGCCACCTTTCTCGTGCCGGCCTTCCTCGCTGGGGGGCGGACGACCGTGGACGGCGTCCATCGGCTCCATGGCCAGCCGGTCCATGAAACGCCATTTGCCCGGGATGCGCTCTTCAGCTACCGCACCAGCGTGTTGCGCGAGTGGGTGGAGGAGAAGAGCGGCGGCCGCCTGCCCGCTGCGGCGGTGGAGCTCCTGGGGTGGCGGGAGTTGGAGGACGCGGCCGGCGGAGCGCTCGCCCGGCAGGCCCTGACCCGGCGCCTGGCGGCTCTGCGGGACAACACGCTGGTGGTGGTGGATGCGGAACGGCAGGCCCACCTCGCGCTCTTCGGGGCGCTGGTGCGGGAGCTGACGGCCCCGCCGCCCCCTGGATCCGGGGAGCGGGGCCGGCGCTTCCTCTTTCAATCCGCGGCCAGCCTGCTCAAGGGCCTGGCCCCCCTGCCCCCCCAGCCCCTGTCCCCCCCGGCCCTGGCGGCCCTGCGTCGACGCGCTGGCGACCGGCCCCGCGCCGGGCTGGTGGTGGTGGGCTCCCATGTGCCCCTGGCGGATGACCAGCTGGCACGCCTCCTGGCCCAAGAGGCCTGTGAGGGGGTGGAGGTGCCGGTGGCGCGGGTGTGGCGGGCGCTGGAGGGGCCCCTGCCCGATCGCCAGCTCCCCTCCCTGGAGGCGGAGTGGACGGAGCGGATTCACGCCATCCAGGCCGGTGGGCGCACGCCCGTGTTCCATACCAGCCGCGGCGAGCTGGCCGGCCGACGGGGGGAGGAGCGGCGGGCGTTCGGCCAGGCCCTGGCGTCCTCCATGGCCCGGGTGGTGGCCGCCCTGGCCCCCGGACTCGGCTACGTCATCAGCAAGGGGGGCACCACCACCCAAACCCTCTTGGCCGAGGGCCTGGACCTGCGCTGGGTGGCGCTGCGGGGCCAGCTGCTGCCGGGCCTGTCGCTGGTGGTGGTGCCGGAGGGCCGGACGGGCGGGCTGGCGGGATTGCCGGTGGTGACCTTTCCGGGCAACCTCGGGAATGCCACCACCCTGGAGGCCGCCTGGAGGGTGATGGAGGGGGCCTGAATCAGGCCAGGCCGGCGGAACGGGCCAGCAGCTCCATCGGATGGGCCACCGGCAGGGGCCGGGAGCGCTCGCCGAGATGGCGCCGCAGCTGGAGCGTGCAGCCGATGTTGGCGCTCACGGCCAGATCGGCCCCCGTGGTGCCCAGGTCATCGGCCTTCAACCGGCCGAGGGCTTCGGCCTCCGCAGGTTGCACCAGGTTGTAGATGCCGGCGCTGCCGCAGCACACCCCGGCCTCAGTGGCCTCGAGCAGGCGCACGTGGGGGATGCGGCGCAGCAGGGAGCGGGGGGGGGCGCCCAGCCCCTGGCCGTGGAGCAGGTGGCAGGCGTCGTGGTAGGCGAGCTGGAGGGGGCGCTCGGCCGTGGCGGTGCTGCCATCCGCATGGGTGAGGGGTCTGAGCTGATCCTGGAAGGCCTCGCTCAGGCCGACCGTCTCCAGAAACTCCTGAATGTCGGCGACCCGGCCCGCGAAGGCCGCCGCGCCATCGGCAGCGTCGTCCTCGGCCAGCAAGCGGCCATAGGCCTTGAGGGTGTGGCCGCAGCCGGAGGCCGAAACCAGCACGGCGTCAAGGGGCTCCGCTCCGGCGGCGCCAGCGGGCCCCACCACCGCCTGGAAGCTGGCCATGAGGGCCCGGGCCAGCTCGCGGGTCTGGACCTCCTCCCCCTGGTGGTGGGTGACGGCGCCGCAGCAGCCCTGATCAGGGGGCACCACCACCTCGATGCCGTTGGCGCGCAGCACCTCGATGGCCGCCAGGGTCACCGCGGGATCAAACAGGCGTTGCACGCAACCGAGCAGCAACCCCACCCGGAAGCGCCGTTCCCCTCGGGCGGGGAGCACCACCGGCAGGTCATCCCGGAAGGCCTCCGGCCGCAGGGGGGGCAGGAGCTGTTCCATGGCGGCGATCTGGGGGCCCAGCCAGCGGGGCAGGCCGACGCGGCGGACGAGCGCCTGCAGGGGCGTTCCGGTGTAGGCCCGCAGGGGTTGCAGCAGGGCCCGGAGCCGTTGCGGGTAGGGGAGCAGGGCGAAGAGCAGCCGGCGGAAGGCCCGCTGCGCGGGGGTGCGCAGCTCGGGGGCGTTGAGCCGGGGGCGGGTGGCCTCAATGAGGGTGTCGTAGCGCACGCCCGACGGGCAGGCGGTGACGCAGGCGAAGCAACCGAGGCAGGAGTCGAAATGGGACGCGACCGTGGCGTCCAGCTCCAGCTCGCCCGCCGCCAGGGCCTTGAGGGTGTGAATGCGGCCCCGCGGCGAATCCATCTCCGTGCCGAGCACGCGGTAGCTGGCACAGGTGGGCAGGCAGAAGCCGCAGTGCACGCAGGGATCGGTGGTCGTGAGGGTGCTCATGGCCAGGCAGTCTGCGGGGTCAGGGGCCCTGATGGGGGTCGCCGGCCAGGAAGCGGCCGACCAGCTGCAGGTGGATTGTCACGCACGGCACCATGTCGATGTAGCGGAAGAGGCCGCAGCGACCGATGAAAGTCTTGCCGGGTTCCGCCTCCGCCAGGGCCCGATAGCGCTCGTAGAGAGCCAGGCTCTCGCGATTGCGCACGGGGTAGTAGCACTCGTTGTTGTTGTCGCTGGCGTCGCAGGGAATCTCTCGGGTGATCGTGTGCTGGCCATCGGCGCGGCGCTGGGAATTGGCAATCAGATCCCATTGCGTGCAACGGGTGTAGATGTCCGTATCGGTGTAATTGATCACGGTGGCGCTTTGATCCTCGCGGGCCTGATCGGATTCGAAGCGGATCGAGCGATAGGGAAGACGGCCGAACTGAAAGTGGAAATATTCATCAATCGGCAGACTCAAAAACACATGGTCATAGTGGCAGTCGTGTTCCTTGCCGTAGGCCTCGCCCAGGGTGAGCTCAATCGCGGGATGGTCGAAGATGCGGGCGAACATGGCGGTGAAGCCATCCTTGGGCATCGCCTGAAAGCTGTCGGTGAAATAGCGATCATCCCGATTGCATCGCACCGGCAGGCGGGCCCCCACGGCGGCCTCCAGCCGGGTGGGGCACACCCCCCACATCTTGCGGGTGTAGGGCCGGAAGAAGAGATCGGCCAGGCGAGGCCCCACATTGGCGAGAAACACCTCATCGGTGTTGGCGGGCTGCAGGGGGGTCACCTCCGAGGCCAGCAGGGCCCGGGCGTCGTCCTCGCTGGCCAGCGACACGCCGAACACATCCTCCAGGGTGGTGCGATTCACGGGCAGGGGAGTGGTGCGTCCATCGGCCAGCAGGGCCCGCACCCGATGCTCATAGGGCACCCAGTCGGTGAAGCGGCTCAGCCAGCGGATGGCCACCGACTCCTTCTCCCCGTGGAGCAGGTGGGGGCCATAGATGTGAATCCGCTCGCCGTGGCTGTTGACCGTGTCGTGGGCATTGCCGCCGATGTGGGGGCGCCGATCGATCACGTGCACCGAATGGCCCGCTTCGGCGCATTCCCGCGCGACGACGGCTCCGGCGAAGCCAGCGCCAACCACGAGCACCCGCAGGTTGGTCACTGGAAATCGAGCAAAGATCGCGATCTTAAAGGGAGGTTGCCTCCCTCACGGTCGGGCGGGAGCGGGGGACGCCGCGCGCCAGACGACAGGGAGGCCGCCCCCCACGAGGGCGATGGCGAGCAGGGCATCGCCTGGACGGGTCAGGACCTCCCCCGTCAGAAAGGCCAGGGAGACAAGGGCCACCAGCAGCGGGGGCAGCGGATAGGCCCAGACCCGGAAGGGCCGCGGCAGGTCGGGCCGCTGCCCCCGCAGGCGGGCCAGGGCGGCCACCCCGGTCAGGGGCAGACCGACATAGAGCAGGGCCCCGAGGCTGAGCAGCCGCTCAAACGAGCCCCCCAGAACGAGCAGGGCGGCCATGGCGGCGGTGAGCAGCACGGCCACCGTGGGGGTTCCCCCCGCGTTCACCGTGGCCAGCCGGGGCGGGAGCAGGCCCTCGCGGCTGAGGCCGTAGAGGATGCGCGAGCCGACCATCAGCACGCTGTTGATCAGGCCGAGGAGAGCCACCAGGGCGACGGCGGTGATCAGCCGGCCCCCGGGCGGTCCGAGCAGTCGCAGGGCCGCCTCGGCGGCGGGCAGCGGCGAGCGGGCCAGGTCCGCCAGGGGCAGCACATGGAGCAGGGCGGCGTTGATCAGGAGATAGAGCGCCAGGACGAGCCCCACGCCGCCGATCAGGGAGCGCGGCAGATCCCGGGCCGGATCGCTGAATTCCTCCGCGAAGTACACCGGACTCACCCAGCCGTCGTAGGTGGTGACCACGGCCTGCAGGGCCAGGGCGCCGGCTCCGACCAGCTCGCGCCAGGACACCTCCGCACCGGGCCAGGGAGGTGGGGAGGCCGCGAGGCCCCCCGCGCCCGGAGCGGGCAGCGGCAGCAGAAAGCAAGCGCCCACCAGGGCCAGAAACACCACGGCCTTCACCAGACTGAGGAGGTCCTGGCTGGCGCTGGCCACCCGCAGCCCGAAGAGTTGCAGGACGACGAAAGCCGCCAGGCTGAGAAGGGCCAGGAGCCGGGGGGCGAGGTGGAGGTCGGCGAGGGGGCCGGGCCAGAGCTGGCTGGCGATCTCCCCCCCCGTGGTGGCCTCCCAGGCCAGGCCGATGCAATGGGCCAGCCAGTCGGCCCAGCCCACCAAGCCGCCAGCGCGGCGGCCGAAGGCCTCGCCGGCGAACACGCACCAGCCGCCGGCCCGGGGCAGGGCGGTGGCCAACTCCGCCACGCAGCAGGCTCCCAGCAACGCCAGCAGGCCCCCCAGGATCCAGGCGCCCATCAACCAGGGCGGGCTGGGCAGCTGGGCGGCCACCAGGCCGGGGGTGCGCAGGATCCCGGCACCGATGGTGGCGCCGATGGCCCCGGCCAGCCCGAATCCCACACCGAGGATGCTCAGGAGCTGCCCCTGCGTCTCTGTCGCCCCCTCAGGGTTGGTCACGGCCTGACGCGCGCCATGGCACCCCTCAGCCGCCGAAGTGGCGCACCACCGCCTCCGCGAAGCCGGAGCAGCTCACCGGTTCGACGGGGGGCTCCATCAGGCGGGCGAGGTCGTAGGTGACCTCCTTGCTGGCGATGGCCGCGCTCAGGCCGGCCGTGATCAGATCGGCGGCCTCCTGCCAGCCCAGGTATTCGAGCATCATCACGCCGGAGAGAATCACCGAGCCCGGGTTGATGCGGTCGAGACCGGCATGCTTGGGGGCCGTGCCATGGGTGGCCTCGAAGATGGCGGCGGTGTCGCCGATGTTCGCCCCCGGCGCCATGCCGAGCCCCCCCACGACGGCGGCGGCGGCATCGCTGACGTAATCGCCGTTGAGATTGAGGGTGGCGAGCACGGAGTATTCCTGCGGGCGGGTCTGGATCTGTTGAAAGATGCTGTCGGCGATGCGGTCATCCACCAGCACCATCCGCTTCCAGCGACCCTCGCCATGGCTCTCGCCGATGGCGTCGAGCACCCCCTTCACCTCATTGCAGATGGCCGCCTGTTTCTCCGGGGTGAGGGCGTCATAGCCGGGCTCGATCAGGCGCCCGTTGCCCTCCAGGCTGAGGCTCGGATCCCGGGCCACGTTATCGAGAATCCAGCTCTCGCGTTCCGTGACGCAGTCGTCGCGGAATTCGCTTGTGGCCAGCTCGTAGCCCCAATCCCGGAAGGCCCCCTCCGTGAATTTCATGATGTTGCCCTTGTGCACCAGGGTGACGTGGCGCTTGTCGCCCTCTAGGCGCAGGGCGTGCTGGATGGCCTTGCGGATGTGGCGCTGGCTGCCGAATTTGCTCACCGGTTTGATGCCGATGCCGGAGCCGTCGGGAATGCGCCGCTGGCCCAGCTTGCCGTTGGCGGGGATCACCACGTTGTTGAGGTGCGCGATCAGGTCAACGCACACCGGATCCTCCGCAGCCCACTCGATTCCCATGTAAATGTCTTCCGTGTTCTCGCGGTAGACGATCACATCCAGATCCTGGGGGCGCTTGTGGGGGCTGGGCGTGCCGTCGTAGTAGCGGCAGGGCCGGACACAGCAGTAGAGATCGAAGATCTGCCGCAAGGCCACGTTGAGAGAGCGGATGCCTCCCCCGATGGGGGTGGTGAGGGGGCCCTTGATGGCGACGCCGTAGGTGCGAATGGCTGTGAGGGTGTCCTCCGGCAGATACTGATAGGTCCCGTACAGTTCGCAGGCTTCATCGCCGGCGTAGACCTTGAACCAGGACACGCGGCGGGCGCCGCCGTAGGCCTTGGCGATGGCCGCGTCCAACACCCGCTGGGTGGCCGGCCAGATGTCAACGCCGGTGCCATCACCGCGGATGAAGGGGATGATCGGATCGTCGGGAACGATCGGCTGGCCGCCTTCGAATCGGATGGCTGTTCCGCTGGTGGGCGGGGTGAGCTTCTCGTAGGTGGCCATGGGGGCGGCGGGCGGGCGGTGGCCGTGAGGCTAGGCCTGCGGGGGGAACCGGGAAGGTTTGCGGGGATCAGCGCCAGGGGCTGACGGTGTGCATGGAATTCGTGGGGGTGCACACACCTGGCGGTCGAAACCGGGGCGGGTTCAGCAGGATGGGAGGCATGAACGCATCCGAACAGGCGCGAAGTGTGGAGCTGGCGCAGGCCATCGCCGCGGTGGTGGCTCTGTTTCGCCGCACCTTCCCCGATGCCCGCGCCAATCTCACCCCCTGGCGGGATGATCCCCTCACCCGGCACTTCGATGAGCAGGAGAGTGTGGATCTGTCCTTTCATTTCCCCGGGTGGAGCCCGCGCCTGGAATGCCGGTCGCTGTTGGTGCAGCTGCGGCTGGACCATCCGCCCCGCGGGCACCGGGGAGGGCGGCCGCGCCTTCTGGGCGTGCTGCTGCGGGGGCTGACCTACGAGTCGGAACGCTGGCGCCTGGCCACGGTGGGCGACTGGCGCCCCTCGGGGACACACCTTCCGGCCCCGGCCGTGGTGGCCGATCTGCTTGGGCTCTGCCGCGAGCTCTTCACCCTTTTCGAGGGGCTGGGCCGCGATGCGGAGCGGGCGGCCTGAGGGGAATTCGTCATCCTTCGCAACCTTCCGGAAGGGAGGCCGGCGGGAGAATTACGGTTGATGGACGTTTTTTGTCGTTCTGGACCGATGCCTGTCGCCCTGGCCTCCCAATTGCGTGAGGGGACGAAGAAAGCGCACACGATGGCCGAAAACACCGGTTTCGTGAGTTGCTTCCTGAAGGGTGTGGTCGACAAGGCCAGCTACCGCACTCTGGTGGCCGACCTGTGGCACGTCTACAGCGCCATGGAAATGGAAATCGCCCGGTTGGGGGACCATCCCGTCGTCGGGCCGATCGCCTTCCCGGAGCTCAACCGCCGCGAGGCCCTGGAGCAGGATCTGGCCTTCTACTACGGCCCCGATTGGCGCCAGCAGGCCAAGGCCACCCCCGGGGCCCAGGCCTATGTGGAACGGATTCGCCAGGTGGCCCGCCAGGAGCCCGAACTGTTGGTCGGGCACCACTACACCCGCTACATCGGGGATCTCTCCGGAGGCCAGGTGCTCAAGACCATCGCTCGCAAGGCCATGAACCTCGGCGAGCACGATGGGCTGCGCTACTACGAATTCTCCGCCATCTACGACGAGAAGGCCTTCAAGGCCAACTACCGCGAGATCCTCAACCAGCTGCCGATCGATCAGGCCACGGCGGATCGCATCGTGGCGGAAGCCAACGAGGCTTTCCACTGCAACATGAAGATGTTCCAGGAGCTGGAGGGCAATCTGGTGGCAGCCATCGGCAAGGTGCTCTTCGGCTTCCTCACCCGGCGCCAACGGACGGGCAGCACTGAAGCCGCAGTGGCCTGAGCAAAGAGCCGGCGCCCCCCCCTGCGCCAGACTCACCCCGACCGCGTCACGCCCTTCGGCGTGTTCCCCCTCTGAGCGTTCCGCGCCTGAGCCCCGTTCGTTTTCTGGTGCCCGGCACCACGGGCCGCTTTCGCTGCGGCGGCCTGCTGGTGGAACTTCAGACGGCCGGCCTGGTGGGCACCCTCCGGGCCACGGAGCTGGTGACCTACCGCCAGCGGGAACCGGATCACCCCTTCCTGGATGACCTGCTGCGGCGGGAGGCGGCCCCCGGCTCCGCCCTCTGGGTGGTGAGCTGGGGGTTTGACGTGCCCCCGCTGCTGCGGCGGCTGCGGGGCCGTCCCCTCGCCTACCACGCCCACAGCAGCGGCTATGTCTTTTCCCTGCCTCCCGGAGTGCCCGTGCTGGCGGTGAGCCGCGACACCCTCGGCTACTGGGGGGCGCGTGCCTCCCGCCATCCCCTCTTCCTGGTGCCCAACGCCCTGCAGGGGAAATGGCTGGAGCGGGGCGCCCGCCCCCGCGGACCTGGAGCGGGGGGTGAGGCCCCGCCGCTCCGGCCGATCGCTGTGTTGGCGCAGGAGCGCCAGTGCAGCGCCGCTGTGCTGGAGGAGCTGGTTCCGGCCCTGCGCCGCGCGGGTCTGCGGGTGGAGGTGCAGAGCGGCTGGGTGGACGATCTGGTGGACCTTTTCAACAGCGCCAGCGTCTTCCTCTACGACTCGGCGGATTACTGGCGCGGCCGGGGGGTCAGCGAGGGGTTCGGACTGCCACCGATCGAGGCTCTGGCCTGTGGCTGCGGGGTGTTCAGCAGCTTCAACCATGCCCTGGCCGACAGCCTGGATCCCGGGCGGCTGGGGCATCAGATCGGGTTCGGCACCCTGGCAGCCGATGTGGAGAGGATCCAGGCCGCCGTGCGCGAGCCCCACGCCTGGCGAGCGGATCCGGAGCGCTTGGCGGCCCTGCTGCGGGAGTGTGGGGAGCCGGCGCTGCTGGAGCGCTGGCGCCAGGCCCTGGAGGCCATGGATGGGCACTGGCACCGCTGTTTGGTGGCTGGCGAAGAGCCCCTGCGGGCGTTGCCTCCCTGGCGGCTGCGCTGGCGGAGCCGGGTGGGGCGATTGCAGGGGTGGCTCTCGCGGAGGGCTGAAGCGTGAGCGCTCACATAGCGTGCTGGAAAAGGTTTTGCCCATCGAGAGTTGGCCAGCAATCACCAGCCACTGTTTCAGAGCAAGACTGTAAAACAACTCTCCCGATTGTTGCGCTATTTGCCTCCGGAGCGCTCTCGCGCTCTGGCGCTGCTGATGCCGCTTTCGATCATTCCGGGGTTGGCGGATCTGTTGACGGTTTGGGTGGTGAGCCGGCTGTTTGGAGCGTTGGTGGGCAGCAAGCTTCAGGATCATCTTCCCGGGGTGAAGGTCTTTGGCGGTGATGCGTTCAATCAGAGCCTGTGGTTGATTCTGTTGTTGATTGTTTTTGCTTGGGTGGCGGCCATCTCCAAGTTGGTGTTGCAGTTTTTTCAACAGCGTCTCACGGCACGAATCTGGGTTGATTTTTCCAATCAGATCCACTCGCGGGTGTTGGCGCAAGACTATGAATATCATCTCTCGAAAAGCACGGCCAAATTGTCGGCCATGGTTCTGAGCCATATCAAGAAAATTTCAAACTCGGTCGTGAATCCTCTCCTTCGCATGGTGGGAAGTATTTTTTCGATCATCATGCTCTCTTTCGGCATCCTTTACCTGGGACGTTCCCTGGCGGCGATTCTGATTGTGGTGTTGATTGCAGCCTATCTTGTACTGTCGTTGGCGATCACTCCCTACCTGCGCCATGCCTCTCGGCAGAAGATCCGTTTGGAAGCGCGAACGGCCCATATCTTGCTGGAATCCCTGGGTTCGATCCGCGACATTCGCCTGAGCAATTCTGAAGATTATTTTCAAACCTCTTTCCTGCAGGCTGGAGAGGAATCCAAACGCTACGCCTGGGCTTCGGAGCTGTTACCGGTCATCCCCCGCATTTTGATCGAGCCCTTCGGCATCACGATCATCTTCGCCGTGGGCGCAGTGCCCGCCCTGCTCAGCGGCAATCAGGAGAAGGTGTTGCAGATCATTCCCTTTCTCGCCACCCTGGCCGTGGCCGCCCTGCGGCTCACCCCTCCCCTGCAGGATTTCTTTGCCGCCCTCACCCAATTGCGCAGCGGTCTGCCGGTGGTTGAGAGCATCCTCGCCCTGCTCGATCTTCCCAGTTCCCGCCCCACCCTGGCCACGCCGGGTGTGCCGACACCGGAGGGCATCTTCCCCAACCGCTCCATCCGTCTGCGGAACATCTGGTATCGCTATCCCAGCAGTGATGATTGGGTGTTGGAGGATGTGAGCCTCTCCATTCCCGTGGGTTCGCGCATTGCCCTGGTGGGCACCACCGGGGGAGGAAATACCACTGCGGCCCCTCTGCTGCTCGGCCTGCTCGAACCCCAGCGTGGCTGCCTGGAGCTGGATGGCATTCCCGTCAGCGAGCTCGACCTGCCCGCCTGGCAGGCCAGTTGTGCCCAGGTGCCGCAATTCATCAATCTTCTCGATGCCAGCATCCAGGAGAATGTGGCCTTTGGCCAGCCCGAGGAGGCGATCAATCAGGCGGAGGTGTGGGAAGCGCTGGACGCGGCCCAATTGGATGAATTCGTCAGTGAACTTCCCTACGGCCTGCTCACCCCCATCGGGGAGAACGGTCTGCAGCTGTCGGGTGGGCAACGGCAAAGGCTGGCCCTGGCCCGTGCCTTCTATCGTCGCGCCCGCTTCCTCCTTCTCGATGAGGCCACCAGCGCCTTGGACAACCGCACCGAAAATGAGGTGATCGAAGCGCTCGAGCTGGTCGGCCGCCGCTGCACCACCGTTGTGATCGCCCATCGCCTGAGCACGGTCAAGCGCTGCGATCGCATCTACGAGTTTGATCGTGGCCGCATCAAGGCCTATGGCACGTTCGAGGAGTTGCGCCATCTTTCGGAGAGCTTCCGCGACTTAGCCTCCCTGGAAGCCCGCTCCGCCAGCTGACCCCCTCCTTGATGTCCTCTCCCCTGACCCTGATCGCCGGTCCCTGCGTGATCGAAAGCCCGGAGCTGGTGATGGAGGTGGCCGGCCAGCTGGCCGACCTGGCGGACCGCCTGGGTTTGGACGTGATCTTCAAGGCCAGTTTTGACAAGGCCAACCGCAGCTCCGGCGGCTCCTTCCGCGGGCCAGGCCTGGCGGAGGGCCTGGCCGTGCTCGCGGAGGTGAAGCGCCGCCATGGCCTGCGGCTGCTCACCGACATCCACGAGAGCGGCCAGGCGGCAGCGGTGGCGGACGTGGTGGATGTGCTCCAGATCCCCGCCTTCCTCTGCCGCCAGACCGATCTGCTGCTGGCCGCGGCGGAGGTGGTGCGGGGCACGGAGAAGGTGATCAACGTGAAGAAGGGCCAGTTCCTGGCACCCTGGGACATGGTGCAAGTGGTGGACAAGCTGCGTGGCGCCGGCGTGGACAACCTCTGGCTGACGGAACGGGGCAGCTGCTTCGGCTACAACACCCTCGTGGTGGACTACCGAGGCTTGCCCCAACTGAAAGCCCTGGGCTGCCCCGTGATCTTCGATGCCACCCACTCCGTGCAGCAGCCGGGCGGGCGGGGCACCAGCACCGGCGGGCAGCGAGAGTTCGTGGCTCCGCTGGCCCGGGCTGCCGTGGCCGTGGGGGTGGACGGGTTGTTCATGGAGGTGCACCCCGATCCGGATCAAGCCCTCAGCGATGGACCCAACATGGTGCCCCTGCATCGCCTGGAACCCCTGCTGCGGCAGCTGCTGGCCATCCGTGCCCCCCTGCTGGAGCAGGAGGAAGCGGTGAGCCACCTCTGAGGGCCGCCATGTTGGGCGCGCTCCACCGACGCTGGCGCCATCACCGCGCCTCCCGCCGTTGCCGCCCCCAGCTCCGGCGGCTGCGGCTGTTGGTGCTGGATGTGGATGGGGTGCTCTCGGATGGGGGGTTGTGGACCCCGGAGGCGGGGGAGGTGATCAAGCGGTTTGACGTGCGCGACGGACGGGGCCTGCGGGCGGCCGGGCGGAGCGGCCCGCTGGAGCGGTTGGCCCGGCTGGATCAGGATCAGTGGCAGGCGCTGGCGGCCTGGCGGGGACTGACGCATCAGGCCTTTGCCGCCCGGCCCCTGGCGCCTGAGGTGTGC
>JBKDSZ010000046.1:0-2258 GCA_046340375.1 Cyanobacteriota bacterium
ACGTTTTGTTGATCATGACCGACGACGTGGGTTTTGGGGCCTCCAGCCCTTTTGGTGGACCCATTTCCACACCCACATTGGATATGTTGGCCAAGCGTGGTTTGCGCTATACCCAATTTCACACCACAGCCCTTTGTTCCCCCACCCGCGCGGCTCTGATTACGGGTCGTAACCACCACAGCAACGCCACCGGCGTGATTATGGAATTGGGCACGGGCTACCCTGGCTATACCGCCCGGATGTCCAAAGCCAATGGTACCATTGCCGAGGTGTTGAAGCAACACGGCTATAGCACCGCTTGGTTTGGAAAAAATCATAACATTCCGGATTGGCAAAACAGCCAAGCCGGTCCTTTCGATTTGTGGCCCACAGGATTGGGATTTGAATATTTTTATGGATTCATTGGCGGCGATGCCGATCAGTGGAGCACCCCCATTTATGAAGGCACAAAACCAATCCAGGCTGCGGAGCAGCAAGGCAAAAACCCCATGCACTTCGACCAGTTGATGGCGGATAAGGCCATTACTTGGATTCGCACCCAAAACGCCATGGCACCGGACAAGCCCTTCTTTGCTTATTACACGCCCGGTACTGCCCACGCGCCGCACCATGCTCCGAAAGACTGGATTGCAAAATTCAAGGGTCAGTTTGATCAGGGCTGGGACAAGGTGCGTGAGGAAACCTTTGCCCGGCAAAAGAAAATGGGCAGTATTCCTGCCGATGCCGTGTTGACACCACGCCCGAGAGAAATCCCTGCGTGGGATTCTTTGAGTGCGGATCAAAAGCGGCTGTTTTCTCGGATGATGGAAGTCTATGCGGCAGCTCTGGCACACGCGGATTACCAAATTGGTCGCGTCATTCAGTCCGTGGCGGATATGGGAAAACTGGACAACACCATGATTCTTTTCATTCAGGGTGACAACGGTGCCAGTGCCGAGGGTAGCCTGCAAGGGATGAGCAACGAGGGCGGCGTGGCCTTTAACGGCGCACCGGAAAGTCTTGAGTACCTTTTATCGCAAATAGACAACCTTGGTGGGCCGCTGACCTATAACCACTACCCCGTGGGTTGGGCCCATGCCATGAACACGCCGTTCCAGTGGGCCAAGCAGGTTGCCTCCCACTTTGGCGGGACCCGCAATGGTTTGGTCATTTCTTGGCCTGAGACCATTAAGGATCAAGGCGCCATACGGCCCCAATTTCATCACGTGATTGATGTGTTGCCCACCATTTTACAGGCGGCCCATGTTCCTTTCCCCAAAGAAATCAATGGCGTCAAGCAAAAGCCTGTTGAGGGAAAAAGTATGCTTTATACCTTTGATGATCCCAAAGCGCCTTCGCATCGCACAACACAGTATTTTGAAATGATGGCCAACCGCGCTATCTATCATGACGGCTGGGTGGCGGCGACAACCCCGCTGCGCCTGCCGTGGGTTTTGATTGGATCAGAGCCATCCCCGGATGATTTCAAGTGGGAGCTGTACAACATCAACAAGGATTTCACCCAATCCAACAATCTGGCGGAGAGCAATCCCGGAAAACTCAAGGAATTGCAGGCTGTCTTTGATAAGGAGGCCAAGAAATACAACGTGTATCCGCTGGATTCCTCAGCGGCGGCCCGCCTTAACCCCGCCATTCGCCCGAGCCTGACCCGGGGGCGGACCTCCTTCACCTATTACGCCGGTATGATTCGGATTCCCGATGGCTCTGCGCCGGATACCAAGAACACATCGTACACCATCACGGCGGACGTGGATCTTTCCGACAGCGATGCCAGCGGCATTCTGGCAACACAGGGCGGTCGTTTTGGAGGCTGGGCGTTGTTGTTGGATGACGGTACGCCGGAGTTTGCCTATGCCCTCTCCAACCAGCCGCAGCACAAAACCCGGATCGTTTCTGACTCCTCCCTGTCCTCCGGCAAGCACACCATCCAGGTTACTTTCGTCTATGATGGTGGCGGTCGGGGCAAGGGCGGCGTGGGCACGTTGCTCATTGACGGCAAGAAAGTCGCTGAAAAACGGATTGAGCGCACTATCCCCAACCGCATCTCTATGGATGAAACTCTCGATATTGGCGAGGACACCGGCACACCAGTGGTGGAGGACTACGCCGATGCGATGCCATTCCGGTTTACGGGCGGCGCCTTGGAAAAGGTCACGATTGATTTGAAATAACGAAAACAATCGTTGCCTTGGGGGAACAGGGTGTGGGTTATCCCCTCCCCCCACTTGGTTCTGAAAAACAACAGAGCCACTGCACAC
>JBKDSZ010000047.1:0-22895 GCA_046340375.1 Cyanobacteriota bacterium
CGATGACGCTGACGCCCCCGTTGCCCTGCTTCACCATCCAGATGTCTGCCGGAGAGAGGCCGAGAAGGTCGCAGAGAATGGTTTTGTTCACCGCGTCATGGGCCACCACCAGGGCTGTTTCCTCCGCCGCCAGACCGCGAACGATCGTCCGCCAGGTCGCCACGGAGCGATCCCAGACCTGCTGAAGGGTTTCGCCATCCGGCATGGTTACCGTGTGGGGCTCCCGTTTCCAGGCCGCCAACAGCTCCGGCCAGGTGGCGGCGATCTCCTCCTCCAGGCGCCCTTCCCAGCGGCCATGGCCGATCTCCACCAGCCCGCCGGTGCTGGTCAGGGGCACGCCGGGATGGTCCTGCAGGATCACCTCCGCCGTCTGGCGGGGGCGGGCCATCGTGCTGGTGTAGGCCCGGTGAATCGTCACGGGGGCCAGGAAGTCGCGGGCGGCCCGGGCCTGGCTGGTGCCCCGAGCGTTGAGGGGAATGTCGATCTGCCCCGGAAAGCGCCCTTCCCGATTCCAATCGGTTTCGCCATGGCGCACCAGCACCAGCCGCCGTCCCTTGCTGGACGGCAGTGCCGGTCCCAGGTGGGTTGTGTTGTTGAGGGATTCCAGCTGCACCACCGGCGCGGATCCCGGCTCCTGGCTGAGGTTGAGCACCGAGATGGCCGCATTGTCCATGCGCAGCCGGCGGAACCCCCCGGCCTCCAGCCCCAGCAGCCGCAACACCAGGGCCCGCAGGATGGCGGTGTGAGCCACCACCAGCACGCTCTCGTCGGCCGTGCCGTGGAGGGCCTCCCGATGGCGGGCCTGAAGAGCGTCGACGAAACGGGCGGCCTGGGCCATCAGCTCGGGCAGGGGCTGGTAGCGGCTGCCATCGGCACGCTCCAATTCCAGGGTTTCAGGAGCCTCCTGCCACAGGCGCGCCTGCTCGGGATGGCGAGCGCTCACCTCCTGGCGCCGCAGGCCACTCCAGGGTGCAAGATCCACCTCCAGCAGATCTTCCTCCAGTCGGGGCACCAGGGACAGGCCTGCCGCCCGGACCAGCTGTTCCGCCGTGTCACGCGCCCTGGCCAGCGGGGAGCTGTAGGCCGCCGTGAAGGGAACCTCCCGCAACGCTTCTCCGGCCAATCGGGCCTGCTCCCGTCCCTCCGGTGCCAGGGCAGAGAGGTCTTCGCGCCCCTGAATGCGCTTCTCGAGGTTGAAGGTGCTCAGGCCATGACGCACGAGCACGAGGCGAATGGTCACGGCCGGGAGGGATCCAACGGGGGCAACTGTATGGGACGAGAATCCGATGCACCGTCCTCCCTGCCCAGCCCCGCTTGACCGCTCCGGCTCCCGGCCTGCCCTCGCCTTTGCCCCCTCCTCCCGGTGGGCCTTCCCCGCGGTCGGAGCTGAGCGGCTGGAAAGGCCTGCTGGCGGTGATGGCTCTGAGCCTCTGCGGGCTGCTTTGGTTCAGCGGGCTTCGGGACAGCCTGGAGCGCCCCTCGGTGGTCGGCGCCCTGGACATCCAGCAGCTGGAACTCTCCGCGCTGGCGGCGGAGGCCCTGCCCCCCTCCTGGGGGCCACTTCTCGTGGGCGACGATCCCCGCGCACTCCTGCGGGACACCCTGGAGGCCCACCAGCGGGAGTCCTCCTCCCCCATGCCCGTGGCCCAGCGGCTCACCCTGGCCCTGCTGGAGGGTGAGGCCACCGGACAGGCGACCGGGGCCAAGGCACCGTCCCTCGCGAAGCTCTCCCCCCTGGTGAACAGTGAGCGCCGCCCGCTCTTGCGGGCCCTGCAGCGTGGTGCGAAGGTGCCGGCCAGCGAGCTGACAGGACTGCTGGAGCCTTGGGGCGAGAAGGGAATGGTGGCCCAGCTGAGCTGCGAGCGGCTGGGCGGTCCGGCCGCCAGCTGCCCCGCCCAACGGCTGGCCCCCTGGCTGGTGGCCCGGCTGCTGGGGCTCACCCTGGTTCCCGCCCTGCTGCTGTTGACGGGAACGGCGCTCCTCTGTGGCCAGCTCTGGCTGCTGTGGCGGCGACGCCTGCCGCCGTCACCGCCCGTGGTCGGTCCACCCCTCTCCCTGGCAGACGTGATCCTGGTGATTGCCGGAGGTTTTGTTCTCGTGGGGGAGGTGGTGCTGCCTCCCTTCACCCGGGCGGCACTGAGCGGCCTGGTGGCCCCCTGGCCGCTCTCGGCGGCCAGCCGTCAGGGATTGGAGGTGCTCACGACTTATCTCTCCCTCATGGTGGCCCCCCTGGCCCTGCTGGCCCTGTTGGTGCCGCGGACGCTTCAGCCCCCCCCCGGGGGCTGGCTGCAATGGGGCTGGCTCCCCCCGGCGGCCGTCACCCGCCCGGCCGTGAAGATGGTGTTGATGGTGCTTCCCCTGGTGGCAGTGGCCGGCTGGCTGTTGCAGCTGGTGTGGAACGATCCGGGTGGCACCAATCCCCTGTTGGAGATGGTGCTGGCCACGTCCGATGGCTGGGCGCTGCTGGCCTTCGCCCTGACGGCGGTGGTGCTCGCTCCCTTGTTTGAGGAAACCCTGTTTCGCGGTGTGCTGCTTCCCGTGGTGGCCCGCCATCTGGGTGCACCTTGGGCCGTGTTGATCAGCGCCCTGGTGTTCGCGATCGCCCACCTGAGCCTGGCCGAGCTGGTGCCCCTTTCTGTTCTGGGCGTGGGGCTGGGTGTGGTCCGCTGGCAGACGGGGCGCCTCGGAGCCAGTGTCTGCCTGCATGCGCTGTGGAATGGCCTGACGTTCCTCAATCTCCTTCTTTTGGCCTCCTGAAGACAGGGTCCTTGCTGAGGGGCCAGCAAGATGGTTCACTTGCACAGCTTTAGAGCCTCCTCCCTTGGTCGCGTCGCCATCCACCCCCTCCCGGCTCATCCCTCTGCCCTCGCACCCCCAGCCCGCCTCGGGCCGGCGGTCGGGACAGGTCTCGCCCTCCCAGCTGAGAGAACGCTCTCTTGCGTTGATTCATGGCTCGCTGAGCGGTCGCCGGGTGGAGCGTCAGTCCCCCCTCCTGGCCACCCTGCACCGCATCTCCACCGGAGCGCTGGTGGGTCTGGGGGCTTCTCTTGTGGGGCTGAGCGCCCTGGCGCTCCACTGGCAGAACCAGTGGGCCAAGAGCTACGACCAATTGGAGGTGTCCAAGGTGCTGGAGCACCGCCTCAATGAGTCGGCTTCGGTGCTGGAGCAGCATCACATCGGTTCGATGCGCCGTCCCGGTCAGTTGATCCCCACCAGCAGTGAGAATCTGATCCACCTTCCCGAGCCCGCCCGGGCCACTCCCCGGCGGTCCCTGCCCCTTCTGGCCGGCCTGGCGATCGTTCACCAACCCCACGGGCGCTCCATTCCCTCCCTTCCAGCCGGCTATTGATTGATGGCACACCCGACCACTCGCAGACATCCACCCGGCCGGCCGGGGCGATCGGAACGCAGGGTGGCCGGTGTTGAGGGTCGGCCACGGGGCCATGGCGACCGGTTGCCGTCGTCCCAGGCGTCTCACGCCACCCGATTGTTCTGGGTGTACATCTTGTTGTGTCTGGCCCTGGGGGGGTTGGCTGTGCGGCTGGGCTGGCTCCAGGTGTCGCAGGGCGACATCCTGCGGAACCGGGCGCGACAGATCCAGACCCAGTCCGTCAAACCGTTGGGCACAAGACGGACGATCGTCGATCGGGTCGGTCGCCTGGTGGCCATCGACGAGGAACGCTTCACCCTCTGGGCCCATCCGAAGTATTTCAACTTCCCCGGCGATGACAGCGGCCTGCGGCGCCGCCCCGAGGAGGTGGTGAACAAGCTGACCCCAGTTCTGGGCCGCCCCCGGAAGGAGATGCTGCAAGCCCTTCAAGGCCGCCAGAGTGGCGTGAAGCTGGTGGCCAATCTGGATCCTGAAACGGCGGCCAGGGTGAAGACACTGGGCATCAGCGGTCTGGATCTGGAGGCGTATCCCCAGAGGATCTATCCCCAGGGCTCCCTGTTTGCCAACGTGGTCGGTTTTCTCAATCTCGACCGGGTGCCCCAGGCGGGATTGGAGCAGAGTCGCGACGATGATCTCAAACGTCAGGAAACCACCTTCCGCATGCGCCGGGGTGGCGATGGAACGCCCCTCCCCGACGGGCTCCAGGCCGGATCGCTTTACGGGGACGACCTGCGCCTTCAGCTGACGCTCGATTCCCGCCTGCAACTGGTGGCACAGCAGGCTGTGGCCAAGCAGATGAAGCAATGGAATGCCAAGCGGGGCGTGGCTCTGGTGATGGATGCCCAGAGCGGCGAGCTGCTGGCCTTGGCTTCCGCCCCCACCTACGACCCCAATCTCTACTGGAAGTTCAATCCAGGCTTCTTCCGCGAATGGTCGGTTCAGGATCTTTACGAGCCCGGCTCCACCTTCAAACCGATCAATCTCGCCATCGCTTTGCAGGAGAAGGCGATCGAGCCCAACGGGACCGTCAATGATGTTGGCCAACTCACGATTGGAGGCTGGCCAATCTTCAATGCCGATCGTCGCGGCCACGGTGTGATCGACTTCCCCACGGTGTTGCAGGTGTCGAGCAACGTGGGAATGGTGGGTGCGATGGGTCATCTGAAGCGGGACACCTTCTGGCGTTGGCTCAACACCCTCGGCATCAATGATGTGCCCGACACAGACCTGCCTGGTGCTGTTGCCGGTCAGTTGAAATCGAAGCTGGAATTCACCTCTGGTCCGATTGAACCCGCCACCGCCGCCTTCGGTCAGGGCTTCTCCCTCACCCCTCTCAAGCTGATTCAGCTCCACGCCATGCTCGCCAACGGGGGCCGTCTGGTGAGCCCCCACATCACTCGCGGCCTCCGCTCCGGCGATGGTCTCGCCACGACTCCCAGCCAGACCGGGATCCAGTTGTTGGATCCAAAGGTGACCCGGCAAGTGGTGAGCTGGATGGAAACCGTTGTTCAGAAAGGCACCGGCAAGGCAATGATGATTCCTGGCTACCGGATTGCTGGAAAAACAGGCACGGCCCAGAAGGCGCACAACGGTGTTTACATCCCGGGTGCCCGGATCACCAGTTTTGTCGCCATTCTGCCGGTGGAGAACCCGCGTTATGTGGTTCTCGTGGTGATGGATGAACCCCAGGGTGGCAACGCCTACGGCTCCACCGTGGCCCTGCCCGTGGCCCGACAGATCGCTGAGGCGCTGCTGGTGCTGGAGAAGGTTCCACCGTCTTCATCCGATCGTCTCAATCCCAAACCTCAACCGGCCCGCCCCCGGACTTGAACCTGCGTTCTGTATGGATTCCCACAAGCCACCTCGGGGTGGTTGGAGGAACCTGTCGCCTTGGTTAGCGTGAGGGGCGAGCCTGTCAGGGACGCGCGACCAACATGACCAACCTGCTTGAACAACTGGCCACGATGACTGTCGTGGTGGCTGACACGGGTGACATTGAGGCAATCCGCCAGTTCACCCCCCGGGATGCCACCACCAACCCCTCCCTGATTCTCGCCGCTGCCCAGATCCCCACCTACCAGGACCTGATTGATCGCACCCTGAGTGAATCCAGGGCTGTGCTCGGTGAAAGCGCTCCAGTGGAGGAGGTGGTGGCGGAAGCGTTGGACGAGATCAGTGTCACCTTCGGCAAGGAGATCCTGCGGATCGTTCCCGGCCGGGTGTCCACGGAGGTGGATGCGCGCCTCAGCTTCGACACGGCCGCCACCATCGAAAAGGCCCGAAAGCTGATCGGGCTCTACGAGCAGGCGGGCATCTCGCGGAAGCGTGTGCTGATCAAGGTTGCTTCCACCTGGGAGGGCATCCGCGCCGCCGAGGAACTGGAGCGGGAAGGCATCCACTGCAATCTCACCCTGCTGTTCGGATTCGCCCAGGCGGTGGCCTGCGCGGAAGCGGGCGTGACCTTGATCTCTCCGTTCGTCGGTCGCATCCTGGATTGGCACAAGGCCAATTCCGGTCGGGAGAGTTTTCCTGGTCCAGAGGATCCCGGCGTGATCTCCGTGAGCAAAATTTATCAATACTTCAAAACCTATGGCTACCACACCGAGGTCATGGGAGCCAGCTTCCGCACCATCGATGAGATCATTGAGTTGGCCGGCTGCGATCTGTTGACGATTTCGCCAGCGCTGATGGAACAACTGCGCAATCAACAGGGTGTCTTGGCGCGCAAGCTGGATCCCCGCAATCCAGGCCCAACGCAGGACAAAATCCACGTGGATCGGGCTTTGTTTGACACCATGATGGCGGAGGACCGAATGGCCAGCGAAAAGCTGGACGAGGGCATCCGAGGCTTCTCCAAGGCCATCGAGGCCCTGGAAGTCCAACTCGCCCATCGCCTGGCCGCCCTGGAGGGAAAGGCCGCCTTCACCCATGCGGTGCATGAGATCTTCCTTCTGAATGATCTCGATGGCGATGGCTGCATCACCCGGGAGGAATGGCTGGGCAGTGACGCTGTTTTCGATGCTCTCGACACAGATCAGGATGGACGCCTGGCGCCCGATGACGTCCGCGGCGGTCTGGGGGCGGCCCTCTCCGTGAGCCGCTGAACGAGACCGTGGCCGACTGTCCACAGCAGGAGTGTTGGAGCCGTTGTTAACCCTGCGCCAACCTGAACCCCTTAACTTGGGTCAATTGGATCGTCTGATTCCCTTGAACGCACTGGACACGATGCGCGCCCTCGCCAGCTCCGGCGAGGTGATCCATGTTCCTGCCGGCAGCCTGGTGTTTCGCTCGGGTGAACCGGGCGATTGCATGTTCGGGCTGCTGGAGGGAACGGTTGAGCTGACTTGGAACAGCGACGGTGGCCATGAACGGATCCAGGCTGGAGACGTTTTCGGGGCTGGTGCCCTGGTGACGCAGGAACATCGACGCTTCGGCAATGCCGTCGCCCTCACGGATTGCCAGCTGCTGGTCATGAACAAGGAGAAGTTTCTGTTTGCGGTTCAGGAGTCGCCGAGGTTCGCGATTGAGCTGCTTGGGTCCATTGATCAGCGGTTGCGCGATCTCAAGGGCTGCGACCGCGCTCAACCCCTTTGAAAGAGAAGGCGCCGAATCACCCGTTGAGCGATGTCTCCGTAGCCCATTTCGCCCGAGAGGATCTGGGCGATGCGCTGCGGGGCCGTGGGGCGTTTGATCCCCAGCTGATATCCAACCCGGGGAAAGCGATAAAAGACCTGGGCAATCCGCTTGCCCCAAGCCATCGATTCCCCCCAGTCTCGGCGCATCGTCGCCGTATAGCCCCGCAAAGCCAGGGAATCACCGCCCAGCCAGTCTGAGAGCGCCAGCGCCGCCCGGGTCCCACTCATCAAGGCGGGTCGCAGACCCTCCGCCAGGAAAGGATCACAGAGAGAAGCGGCATCGCCCGCCACCAGCACGCCGGGTCCATCCAGGGGGTGGTGGCCGTCCCAGATCCGCAGACGGGTGGGCCGCCGATCCCCAGCCTCAGGCGGCAGCCCGAGGAAGGGCAGCAGGCGACGCAACACGGCCTCGGCGTCCAGCTCCTCCCCCCCCAGAAAGGTGCCCACACCAATGCTGTAGCCCTGCTGGCGTGGAAACACCCAACAGAACCCCTGGGGAACCAAGCCGAAGTCGAAGCCCGCCACACCGGGCTCGATCACCTCGCAAGCCACCTCCAGGGACAGGGTGGTGGCAAAGCGGGGACGGGGAGGGCCCAATCCAAGGCGCCCCGCCAAGGGGGAGCTGGATCCATCTGCGATCAACAGGCTGCGGGCCTGCAGAACCGCGCCATCCTGATCCACCACGCTCCAGAGGTCCCCTTCTCGCGACACGGTCTGCGCCGACGTGCCGTAGCGAAGGGTGGCCCCGGCCTCCCTGGCCCGCTGCGCCAGAAAGCCATCAAGCACGGAGCGGCGCACGATCCAGAACGGTGCTTCCCCCGGGAGCCTCGCCCGCACAGGATCCTCCAGGGCCCAAGTGAAACGCACCTCCTGAATGACCTGGTCCACCACCGGTGCGAGGTCAAAGGGAAACCAACGCTGGACGGAAGCGGCCATGCCACCGCCGCAGGGTTTGCCATGGCCCGGTTGCTGGCGCTCCAGAAGCACCACATCCCGGCCCCGGAGGGCAAGGTGGAAGGCGGCGCTGGCACCGGCGGGGCCGGCCCCAATGATGATCGTGTCAACGGGGCGTGCGGCCATAGGAGTCAGGCAAAAGGAGGGCGCGGATCAGACCTTGAGAATTTCCGCTTCCTTCTCCGCCAGATGCTTTTCCAACTCGGTGATGAATCGATCCGTGACTTTCTGGATCTTATCCTGTTCATCCCGCAGCTGGTCTTCAGACAATTCCCCGTCTTTTTCTTGCTTTTTGATCCGATCAATGGCATCCCTCCGCAGATTGCGCAAGGCAACCTTCCCCTCCTCAGCATATTTCGCTGCAAGTTTGCAAAGATCCTTGCGCCGATCCTCCGTGAGTGGCGGGATGTTAATGCGAATGACCCTGCCATCGTTGTTGGGCGTCAGGCCCAGATCACTCATGGCAATTGCTTTTTCAATGGTGGAAATCGACCCGGCATCAAATGGCTGGATCTGAATGGTCTGGGAATCAGGAGTGGACAATGTGGCCAATGACTTGAGGGGAGTCTCGGCTCCGTAATATTCAACAATCACCTTGTCGAGCAGGGAGGTGTTGGCTCTGCCCGTGCGGATGGTGTTGAAGGTGCGCTGGGTGGCTTCCACCGATTTGCGCATGTTGGCTTCCAGATCCATGGCGGGTTGCAAGCAAAGAAAGGAGCGGTGCTGACGATCCGACGAGGGATCAGATGGAAGAGACGATGCGAGTTCCGATGGGCTCTCCACCAACAGCGCGGCTGATGTTGCCGCGGCCGAAGAGATCAAAAACAACAATGGGAATGGAATTGTCCTTGCAGAGAGCAATCGCTGTTCCATCCATCACTTCAAGCTCGCCGCTGAGGACCTCCATGAATGTGAGTTGGTCATAGCGAATGGCGTCTGGATGCAAGGCCGGATCCTTGTCGTAAACGCCATCCACTTTTGTTGCTTTGAAAACCACATCGGCGTTGATTTCAGCCGCCCGCAACGCAGCGGTTGTGTCGGTTGTAAAGAATGGATTGCCACAGCCGGCGGCGAAGATCACCACCCGCCCTTTTTCCAGATGGCGAATGGCGCGCCGGCGGATGTAGGGCTCCGCCACTTCCAGCATGGAGATGGCGCTTTGCACGCGGGTGGGGACACCAGCGCGCTCAAGGCCATCTTGCAGGGTGATCGCATTCATCACCGTGGCCAACATCCCCACGTAATCAGCCGTGGCCCGATCCATGCCGGCAGCCGACCCCTTCAGGCCGCGAAAGATGTTGCCTCCCCCGACCACAATCGCCAGCTGGGTGCCGGTTGCCACCACCTCAGCCACATCCGAGGCGATGGACTGGACGATGGCCGGGTCGATGCCATAGCCCTGACGACCCATCAGCGCTTCGCCGCTGAGTTTGAGCAACACACGCCGATAGGGGCCCATTACAGCGATCCAGCCAGGAGCAAACCGGCCGAACAGTAGCAAGCCCCCTGAACGGGTCTCCCGGGCAAGCGCTAGTACTCGATCCCCTGCTGGGCACGCACCCCCTGTTCCCGGAAGGGATGGCGCACCATTCGCATCTCCGTCACCAGATCGGCCTCCTCGATCAGGGCCCCCGGAGCACCGCGCCCCGTCAGGGCGACATGGGTGAGCGGCGGCCGCTGCCGCAGGCCCGCCATCAGCTCCTCCAAAGGCAGATAGCCCAGTTTCAGAGCCACATTCACCTCATCAAGCACCACCAGCTTGCGAGCCGGATCCCGCAGATGGCGCAGGGCCTCCAGCCAGGCCCGGGCGACGGCTTGCCGATCCCGTTCCCGATCCTGGGTTTCCCAGGTGAACCCTTCGCCCAGGGCCTGGAAATGCAGATCCTCCCCGAACCGCCGCAGCGCCGCCACCTCGCCGGGCTCCCATCCCCCCTTGATGAATTGAATCACCGACACCCGTTCCCCGTGACCGAGCATGCGCAGCACCAGCCCGAGAGCGGCCGTGGTTTTGCCCTTTCCCTCTCCGGTGAAGACCAGCACCAGTCCCTTCTCCAGCTGGCGCGCCTCCAGGCGCTCCTGCTGCACCTGCCGTCGCCGCTCCATGCGCTGTTGATAGGCCGCCGCGTCGGTTTCGGGAGCGGTCATGCCCCCCTGCCCGAGGGCGGTGGCCACGGCATCCAGGCCGGCTTCGTCCTGTCGCGCATCCGATGTTTCCATGGCTCTTCGCCGCTGAGATCCCACACTCTGCCCGGTGTCTCAGCTCGCCTGCCGGCGGGCCAGGGCCGCATCCACCGCCTGCTGCTGGTCGCGGCGGGTGATCCAGTGGTGGTAGGTGCGGGTGTGGATCGCCACGGAGTGACCCATCATGCGCGCCGCGACCGTGTCGGGAAGGCCGATGTGAATGGTGCGTACGGCCCAGGCATGGCGGAGGTCATAGGGGGTGAGGGGCAGGGCATAGCGCCGGAACTGTTCGGACACCCGCTGGCCAACCCGCTGCAGAGACGTGTGCCGAAGGTCTGTGTCCACCGCTGGCAGGGCGTCGGGCTGGCGGCCGAGCTGGTCGAGGGCGAACTGCTCGACCCACTCCGGCTGAAAGGGCCACACCTGATGCTCGCCGGTCTTGCTGGTGGGCAAGATTCGCAGCACCCGATCCCCCCCGGGAGCGAGGGAGGAGAAATCGCAGAAAAACACCTCATGATTGCGCAGCCCATAGGTGGCCATCAGGCCGTAGACCAGGCGCCAACGCGGATTCGGGATCTGCTCCACCAGCCTCAAAATCTGCGGATCGCCGGGCAGGGGACGGAACCGGGCCACATGGAGCCCGTAACCCCGGCCCAGCTCCTGCCAGTCGGCCGGCAGAGGCACGTCTTGGTGGCGGGCCAGGGCCGCCAGCACCAGGGCGCACTGCTGGCGGCCGCGGCTGGCCAGGGGATAGCTCTCCAGAACAGCCAGCAGCAGCTCCTGGGTGAGGCCAGAGCGACGCTGACAGCCCATGGTGAGCAGGCGCCGGAGGTAGGGCTTGTAGGCCGCGCGCCAGGTGCTGCGCGCCCCGGCCGGGGAGCGGCGGCGACGGGGGTCCCGCTGAAAGGCCTGCTCAAAGGCGGCCAGGGCCTCCTCCAGGTCGGGAGGGACAGGGGCTGCCGTCGCGGAGGCGGCCGGTGCGCTCCGCGCCCCGGTTCGCTGCCAGTCCAGCCAGCGGAAGGAGCCCTGGCTCAAGTGCTCCCGCACCGCCTGCAGTCGGGCGAACGCCAGGGGCAGGGAGGCTTCACAGGCTTCCAGGCCAAGGCTGAGGCGCTGGATGCTGAGCGGCTCCTGGCCGGTGCCGTCCCGTGGCGGCAGGGGCCCCCGCAGGCCGAGACGCTGCCCCCGCACCTCCACCCGCCAGGAGGTGCCTGATGCCGCCAAAAGCGCGTTCGCCCGGGCCACGGACTCCTTGAAACAGGGCGTGGCCATGGCTCTTACCCAATCCCGAGGCACACGCTGCGGAAGATACCGGCGCCCGCCCCCGCTGGCCAGAGCCGGATCGGCGCTCTCACCGCGAACCTCGCGACCGGCAGGCTGGCGTTACGCTTTGTGGCGCGATTCGGGGGAGGGCATGGCGAAAATCGGCGTGTTGCTGCTGAACCTTGGCGGCCCTGAGCGCATTCAGGATGTCGCCCCCTTCCTGTACAACCTGTTTTCCGATCCGGAGATCATCCGCCTGCCGATTCCGGCCCTGCAGCGGCCGCTGGCCTGGCTGGTGAGCACCCTGCGCAGCAGCAAGTCGCAGGATGCCTACCGCTCCATCGGCGGAGGCTCCCCCCTGCGTCGCATCACCGAACACCAAGCCAGGGAGCTTCAAAGCCTCCTGCGCCAGCGCGACATCGACGCCACCACCTACGTGGCCATGCGCTACTGGCATCCCTTCACCGAATCAGCGGTGGCGGACATCAAAGCGGACGCCATGGACGCAGTGGTGGTGCTTCCCCTCTATCCGCAGTTTTCGATCAGCACCAGCGGCTCCAGCTTCCGGGAACCGCAACGGCTGCGGCAGAACGATCCACCCTTCAGCCAGCTGCCGATCCGCTGCATCCGCAGCTGGTACGACCATCCGGGCTACATCCAGGCCATGGTGGGCCTGATCAGCCAGAAGATCAACGAAGCGGACAATCCTCCCCTGGCCCATGTGTTCTTCAGCGCCCATGGCGTGCCTCGCAGCTACGTGGAGGAAGCGGGGGATCCCTATCAGCGGGAAATCGAAGCCTGCACCTGTCTGATCATGGAGGGTCTGGAGCGCCATCTGGGCCATGGCAATCCCCACACCCTGGCCTATCAAAGCCGGGTTGGACCCGTGGAATGGCTCAAGCCCTACACCGACGATGCCTTGCGGGCTCTGGGGCAACAGGGCGTGAGCGATCTGGTCGTCGTGCCGATCAGCTTTGTGAGTGAGCACATCGAAACTCTGGAGGAAATCGATCTGGAATATGCGGAAATCGCCCATGAGTCCGGCATCAGCCATTTTCGCCGTGTGCCGGCCCTGAACACCGATCCGGTGTTCATCAGCGGGTTGGCGGATCTGGTGGAGGAAGCGCTGGCGGGGCCGGAGGTCAACCTCGATCAGGCCGCGCGGCTGCCGAAGAAAGTGAAGCTCTATCCCCAGGACAAATGGGCGTGGGGGTGGAACAACAGTTCTGAAGTCTGGAATGGACGCCTGGCCATGCTGGGGTTCTCGGCCTTTTTGATCGAGCTGCTCAGTGGCCGGGGCCCGCTTCATGCCATCGGCCTGCTCTGAGGTTTTGGCCCGCCCTGTCGGCCCGCGTCAGGGCGGCCGGCGCTTCCGTCGTCCCGTCTGCGCCCTGGCCCTCCTCGCTCTGGCCCTTCCCGGCGGGGCGGCCCAGGCCAACTTGCGATCCACCTGGGCACGGGGCAGTTTTCCGGTGGCCAGCTTCGTCGCCTACACCAGCCCGTTCGGCCTGCGGGTCCATCCGCTCAACGGGGGGCTGCGTCCCCACCTGGGGCTGGACATCGCGGCCCCCCTCGGCTCCGTCGTGCGGAACTGGTGGGGGGGGACCCTGGTGGAGATCCTGCGGGATTCCGGCTGCGGCAACGGGCTGGTGATCCGTTCCGGGCCCTATGAGCATCTGTATTGCCACTTGGACGGCCAGGTGGAAGGCAACACCTACCGCAGCGGATCGGTGCTCCTGCGGCGGGGCCAGGCCCTGCGCACGGGGCAGGCCATCGGCCATGTGGGCCTGACGGGACGCACCACGGGCCCGCACCTGCACTGGAGCGTGCGCCATGAAGAGCGCTGGCTGGATCCGGCGGCGGTGTTGCGGGCGATGGCGGCCGACCGTCGCCGGAATCAGACAACCTGGCGTGCGCCTTTTAATGTTGGCCAGTACCCCTGACGCCTTCGCTCGGGCTCACACCCCGCTCCCCCTTCCCTCTCCTCCTGCCCGCTGTGACACTCACGCCAACCCCGCCCAACGAAGCCGCCACCCAATCCCTGGCCCGCAGGGTGGTCTCCGTGGAGTCCTCGCTCACGGCCGACCAAAGACCCCGGCGCGTCAGCGGGGGGCATGCCCTGATGGATGCCCTCCATCGCCATGGCGTGCGTCACATCTTCGGCTATCCCGGCGGCGCGATCCTGCCCATCTATGACGCCCTGCACAAGGCGGAGGATCGGGGCTGGCTCAAGCACATTCTCGTGAGACACGAGCAGGGCGGCGCCCACGCGGCGGATGCCTATGCGCGGGCCACGGGTCAGGTGGGTGTCTGTTTCGGCACCTCGGGTCCCGGCGCCACCAACCTCGTCACGGGCATCGCCACGGCATACATGGATTCCGTGCCCATGGTTGTCGTCACCGGTCAGGTGCCGCGGGCGGCGATCGGCACGGACGCCTTTCAGGAGATCGACATCTTCGGCATCACCCTGCCGATCGTGAAGCATTCCTGGGTGGTGCGGGATCCGTCGCAGATCGGCAGGATCGTCGCGGAAGCCTTCCTCATCGCGTCCTCTGGTCGTCCCGGCCCTGTCTTGATCGATGTGCCCAAGGATGTGGGGTCGGAGGAGTTCGACTACGTGCCAGTGGCTCCTGGCACGGCCATCCCAGCCGGCTACAAGCCCACCCCGGATCCCGATCCCGACCGTCTCCGTCAGGCCCTCGACCTGATCCGCCAGGCCCATCGCCCGCTGCTCTACGTGGGAGGAGGCGCGGTGAGCAGCGGGGCCCAGGACGCGGTGGCCGCCCTGGCGGAGCGCTTCCAGATTCCCGTCACCACCACCTTGATGGGCAAGGGGGCCTTTGATGAGCGCCATCCCCTTTCCCTGGGCATGCTTGGAATGCACGGCACGGCCTATGCCAATTTCGCCGTCACCGAATGCGATCTGCTCATCGCGGTGGGGGCCCGCTTCGACGACCGTGTCACCGGGCGTCTCGACAGCTTTGCCACCCGGGCCCAGGTCATTCACATCGACATCGACGCCGCTGAAGTGGGCAAGAATCGGGTGCCGGAGGTGCCGATCATTGCCGATGTGCAGCCGGCCCTGAAGGGTCTTCTCGCCCTCTCCGCCGAGGAGAGCGGCAGGGGGCACACGGCCGCCTGGCTGTCGCGCATTGCCCAGTGGAAACACCACTATCCCTTGGTCGTGCCCGCTCCGGAAGGGGAGATTGCCCCCCAGGAAGTGGTGGTGGCCCTGCGGGACCTCGCGCCCGAAGCCACCATCACCACGGATGTCGGCCAACACCAGATGTGGGCGGCCCAGTTCCTGCCCACCGGCCCCCGACGCTGGATCAGCAGCGCGGGCCTCGGCACCATGGGGTTCGGAATGCCGGCGGCCATGGGTGCCCAGGTGGCCCATCCCGAAGCCCAGGTGATCTGCGTGGCAGGCGACGCCAGCATCCTGATGAACATCCAGGAGCTGGGCACCTTGAGCCACTACGACCTGCCCGTGAAAGTGGTGGTTCTGAACAATGGCTGGCAGGGCATGGTGCGGCAGTGGCAGGAAAGCTTTTACGATGAGCGTTATTCCGCTTCAGAAATGATGAGCGGCATGCCGGATTTCAAGGCCCTGGCGGAATCCTTTGGCGTGCGTGGCATCCAGATCAGCCAACGGGAGGATTTGCTCCCTCAGCTCGCCGTCGCCCTTGCCCATCCCGGCCCCGTGTTTGTGGATGTCAAGGTGCGCCGCAACGAGAACTGTTATCCGATGGTGCCCCCCGGCGCCAGCAATGCCCAGATGGTGGGGTTGCCCTCCCATCCGGAGCTGGCCATCGACACCACGCGCCAGTGTGCGGCCTGCGGTGAAACGACCGTCAGTTCCCATCATTTCTGTCCCAGCTGCGGCGCCAAGCTCTGACTTCCTTCCCCTCCATCACCCCCGCGCGGCCCGGATCGTCCAGCTCCCGCCTGGCGACCGCTTTGGTTCGAGGCCTGCTGATCCTGGGCCTGGCCCTGGCCCTGGCCCTGGGCTTGGGCCTTCCCGGGTTGTCCCTGCCACGGGCGGAGGCGGCGGAGATTCTCGGGGTTCCGAGCGCCACCCGGTTGCGGGTGGGTGACCAGAATCGCGGTTATGTCGTGGATCTGGCCTGCGTCACAGTGGCGGATGCCGAAAGCCAACCTGCCCGCGAGTGGATGCGGCGGCATGGAACCCGCGGCACCCGGGTCAACCTGCGCCCGGTCGGGGAACACGACGGCGTGTTGGTCGCTCGGGTGCGGGTGCTCGCCAGTGGACTGGATCTGGGGGAGGGGCTGGTGGCCGAGGGGTTGGCGGAAGCCGTCCCCTGCTCCGCGTCCGCGCCCGAGGGTTGAGCCGATGTCCACCAATCGCCTCGCCAAGGGAATCGTGCTGGTGCCCAGCCTGCTGTTGGGAGGCGCCTTCCTCAGCGCCGCCGCCTGGCTGGATGGCCCCGCCGCCCAGAACCGGGGCTTGGCCCTGACCCTGGGAGCCGTGTTGCTTGGGGCGGGGGTCCTGGCCCAGTTCCTGCCCAACGGCGCGTCTCCCCCCCCGCCGGACGACAAGCCGTCGCCCTGACGGCCCCCCCGCTCCATCCGAGACCGGCCCGTGGCGTCACCCCGGCCCTGGAGCGGGCCCGTGCCGGAGGGTGACAGAACGGAACAGCGCGGGCGTCTGCCTTGCAGAGTGAACGGAGCCGCGTGGGCGCATCATGAAGCTGGAACAGTCCTCACCCCGCGAACGTCCCGCCCCATCCCCTCTTGTGGTGCCCTTGGCCGACGTGGGCCTGGCGGCGATTCCCGAGGTGGGGGGGAAGAATGCCTCCCTCGGCGAACTGCTGCGCGCTCTTCAACCGCGGGGGGTGCGCGTGCCCGATGGGTTCGCCACCACCGCCACCGCCTATCGCCTGTTCCTGGAGGCCAACGACCTGGCCCCGGCACTGGATCGGGAGCTGACCGCCCTCGATGGGTCCGATCTGGAGGCGCTGCAGGTTGCCGGTCGGGCCTGCCGGGCGATGGTGGGTGCTGCGCACCTGCCGGAGCCGTTGGTGGCCGCCATCCTGGCCTCCTATCGCGCCATGGCCGAGCGGGCGGGTCGGCCTCCGGCCGTGGCGGTGCGCTCCAGCGCCACGGCGGAGGATTTGCCGGAAGCGAGTTTCGCTGGCCAGCAGGAAACCTTTCTCCATGTGGAGGGCGAAGCCGCCCTGCTGGACGCTTGCCTGCGCTGCTACGCCTCCCTCTTCACCGATCGGGCGATCTCCTATCGCCAACACCACGGGTTCCGTCACCAGGAGGTGGCCCTCTCCATCGGCGTGCAGGAGATGGTGCGCTCCGATCTGGCCTCTGCGGGCGTGATGTTCACCCTCGATACGGAGACGGGATTTCGGGATGTGGTGTTGCTCACGGCGGCCTATGGCCTGGGGGAGAACGTGGTGCAGGGGGCGGTGAACCCCGATGAATGGCTGATTCACAAACCCATGTTGGAGCAGGGATTCGCGCCGGTGATCAGTCGACGGTTGGGGAGCAAGGCCCTGCGGCTGGTCTATGGCGAAGGCAGCTCCGCAGAGGGGAAGGCAGTGCGCAACGAGGCGGTGCCTGAGGAGGAGCAGCGGCGCTGGGCCCTGGAGCCGCACGAGGTGCTCACCCTGGCCCGCTGGGCCTGTCTGATTGAACGCCACTACAGCGAGCGACGGGGCACCCCGACACCGATGGACTTGGAGTGGGCCAAGGATGGCCTCACCGGTGAGCTCTTCATCCTGCAGGCGCGGCCGGAGACGGTGGAATCCCGCCGCGGCGCCGCGGTGCTGCGCAGCTGGCACCTGCTGAGCGCGGGCGGAGAGCCGATTGTGACGGGGCGGGCCATTGGAGCCTCGGTGAGCGGTGGCCTGGCTCGCGTGATCCATGACCCCGGGGAGATCGATCGCTTTCGCCCCGGCGAGCTGCTGATCACCCGTCGCACCGACCCCGACTGGGAACCGATTCTGAAGAAAGCCAAGGGGGTGGTGACCGATCAGGGCGGACGCACTTGCCACGCGGCGATCATCGCCCGGGAGATGGGCATCACCGCCATCGTCGGCACCGGCGACGCCACCCGCCGGATCCAGGACGGGGAGCCGATCACCGTGAGTTGCTGTGAAGGGGAGGAGGGGCGCGTCTATCGCGGCCTGCTGGACTTCACGGTGACGGAACAGCACCTGGAGGATCTGCCGGCCACGCGCACGCAGGTGCTGATGAATGTGGGCAATCCAGAGGAGGCCTTCCAACTGGCCGCCATTCCCTGTGATGGGGTGGGCCTGGCTCGGCTGGAATTCATCATCGCCAATCAGATCAAGGTGCATCCCCTCGCCCTGCTGGCGCCGGAGCGGATCGCGAGCCCGCAGGAACGGGAGGAGATCCTCCAGCTCACCCGTGGCCATGCCACACCGGCGGACTATTACGTGGATCTGCTCAGCCAGGGCATGGCGCGGATCGCGGCCGCCTTCTATCCGCGGCCGGTGATCCTGCGCTTTTCGGATTTCAAAAGTAATGAATACGCGCGCCTCTTGGGCGGCGAGGCCTTCGAGCCGAAGGAGGAGAATCCGATGATCGGTTGGCGGGGGGCATCCCGTTATGCGTCAGCCGCCTTCCGCGAGGCCTTTGCCCTGGAGTGTCAGGCCCTGCGCCGGGTGCGCGAACTGATGGGTCTGGTGAATGTGATTCCAATGATTCCCTTCTGCCGCACACCGGAAGAAGCGGATCGGGTGTTGGCGGAGATGTGGCGGCAGGGGCTTGTGCGAGGGGAGAAGGGGCTGCAGGTGTATGTGATGTGTGAGCTGCCGAGCAATGTGATGGCGGCGGAAGCGTTCGCCGAGCGCTTTGACGGCTTTTCCATCGGCTCCAACGATCTCACACAGCTCACCTTGGGACTCGATCGCGATTCCAGTCTGGTGGCGGATCTTTTTGACGAACGCCATCCGGCGGTGAAAGCCATGATTCGACTGGCGATCGAAACCGCCCATCGTTGCGGCCGCAAGATTGTCATCTGCGGCCAGGCTCCGAGTGATTACCCGGAATTCACCCGCTTCCTGGTGGAGCTGGGCATTGATTCGATCAGCCTCAACCCCGATGCGGTTCTGGCGACCCGGCTGCGGATCGCTGCCCTGGAACAGGAACGGAAGGGAAGCTGAAGGCGGTGCGGGATCACCAACACCGCAACAACGAACTGTAAGGAGATTTGGTGCGGAAACAGAGCGTTGCTCCCATGGCCAATAGCATTCAGGCGTTGTTCCGTCGCTGATCTGATCCATGCCTTCCGGCCTCCGGGTGACACGGATCGACAGGGCTCCTGCGGCCGGGCTGTTGCCAGTTGTTGTCAACGGCCGGATCCTCGGTTCCCTTCCGCACCACACCAGCCTGGAACTCACGGTGGCCCCCGGCGAGCTGCTGCTGGAACTTCTCCCCAGCGGCTGCGGGCCCCTGATTCAGGTGCTCGACATCGCTCCAGGCTGCACAGCGCGGGTGCGCATCGGTCGTCGCTGCAGCCTCGGGCTGCTTGACGCCAGCCACTACCTGCAGGTGGATCAGCCGCTACTGGGCCTGCCCGACCGCAGCCTCCATCCCCTCAACCTGTCGGCCCATTCCGCCCTGGAGTGGCTGCAGGAGAAACGGGCCATGGGGGAAGGGTTGACCCCGGCCCAGACCACCTATCTGCTCTCCCGGCTCCCCTGCGACAGACCCGCCTGCCCCACGCCTCGGCATGACGTCGTTCCTTCTCTGGCGGAGCTTGGGGCGTTCGCTGCCCTCGGGCTCGCCTCGGAAGCCAGCGAAGCGGAGGTGCGCCAGGCCCATCGCCTGTTGAAGAGCATCCATGGGGAAAGCACGGGAACGTCTGCTTCCGAAACGCTCCGGCGGCTGGATGAGGCTTTCCGGCTCGCTCTGGACGTCCTGGCCCGACAGGGGGTGCGCACCGACGTGTCGGAGGTGGGCCGATAGACACCCCGATCGAGCGCTGGCGGCTCTTTTCGCTCAAGCTCCCGCTGGACCATTCCAGCGAGGATCTGTCGCGGGCGATCTGCCGCAAGCTGGGGATCCCCTCCGCGGCCCTCCGCTCTCACCAGATCGTGAAACAGAGCGTGGACGCTCGCCGAACGGAGGCCATCTCCCTTGTCTATGCCCTGGATCTGGAGCTGGCCCTGACCAGCGCGCAGGGGGGCCGCCTGCGCCGTCGCTTCGCCAACAGCTCCCAGCTGCGCCCCACGCCGGATCACACCTACCGCCATGTCGTTTCCCCGGGGACCGCTTCCGCAGCCGAGGGGCGCCCCCTGGTCATCGGCGCGGGACCCTGCGGCTATTTCGCCGCCCTGCTCCTGGCCCAGCTGGGGTTCCGACCGCTTCTGCTGGAACGGGGGCAGCCGGTGAAGCGTCGCACCGCCGACACCTTCGGGTTCTGGCGCGGCGAGCGAGCGTTTGATCCGGAATCCAATGTCCAGTTCGGCGAGGGCGGCGCGGGCACCTTTTCCGACGGCAAGCTTTACAGCCAGATCAGCGAACCGCCCGCCTACGGGCGCAAGGTGTTGGAGGAGCTGGTGGCCTCGGGCGCCAACCCGGAGATCCTCACCTTGCATCGTCCGCACATCGGCACCTTCCGCCTGGCGACGGTGGTGCGTGGCCTGCGGGCCAGGATCGAGAGCCTCGGAGGGGAGGTGCGCTTTCGCAGCCGGGTGGATGGGTTGATCCTGGCCGAGGACGGCAGTCGTCAGGTGCGGGGGGTTCGGCTGGCGGATGGATCGTCGCTGGAGGCCCGCCATGTGGTGCTGGCGGTCGGACACAGCGCTCGTGACACCTTCCGCTGGTTGGACGCGCAGGGAGTGACGATGGAAGCCAAGGCCTTTGCGGTGGGCCTGCGGATTGAGCATCCCCAGGGCCTGATTGATCGGGCCCGCTGGGGAGCAAGCGCCGGCCATCCGAAGCTGGGATCGGCTGAATACAAGCTCGTGCATCACACGGCCAGTGGCCGGGATGTCTACAGCTTCTGCATGTGCCCGGGAGGATGGGTGGTGGCCGCCACCTCCGAGGAGGGCTGCGTGGCGACCAACGGCATGAGCCAGCATTCCCGCCGGGAACGCAATGCCAACAGCGGTCTGGTGGTGAACATCACCACGCGGGATGTTGAACCCTGGGGCCGTTGGCCGGGCGATCCCCTCGCCGGCGTGTCCTTTCAACGCCACTGGGAACACGAGGCCTTCCGCGCGGGAGGGGGAACGTACAGGGCGCCTGCCCAAACCCTGGCGGATTTTCTCTCCGCACCGCCGAGATCGGGGAGAGGCGGTGAGAACGCCTCAACGCGAGAGGAGGGATCGGTGAAGGGCTCCTATCAACCCGGGGTGACCATGACCCCGCTGGAGGGTTGTCTGCCGGACTATGTGATGGCCGCCATCCGGGAAGCCCTGCCGCATTTCGCCTCCTGTCTTCCGGGCTATCTGTTGGAGGATGCGCTGCTCACAGGGGTGGAGACGCGCACCTCTTGCCCTCTGCGGATTTGTCGCAGTGCCGACACCCTTCGGAGTCTGAACACCCCAGGCCTGTACCCCGCTGGGGAGGGTGCAGGCTATGCCGGGGGCATCCTCTCCGCCGCAATCGACGGACTGAAAGTGGCCGAAGCCGTGGCTCTGGCCCTCAGCTCTCCTCCTCCTCTCCCCCCAGGGGCACCAGGCGAATCTGTTTGCGACCCAGCTTGATCTCAAATTCATCGCCTGGCTTGAGATCCAGCAAGGCCGTGTAGGCCTTGCCCACCATGAGGTTGCCGTTGAACTGCACCTTGGTGTTGAAGCTCAGCTTCCGACCAGCCTTGCCCCCCTTGGAGGAGGAGCCGATGTCCATGCCCTTGGCGTTGAGCAGGGCCTCGTAGAAGGCTGTGAAGTTAAGGCGTTCGCTGCCATCCTTCTTGGTGGAGACATAGCCGCAGGCCCGCACGAGGTCGGATTTGTTGACGTCACCCATTTCCTTGACCTTGGCAAGGAGATCAGAGCCCGTGAGCATGTTTGCAAAAATGCGACATTCGCATTATCACAACAGGAGGGGGCATCACGCAAGTGCCACGATTGCTGCTCCTCCAGCAAAGGTCTGGCAGTTCCTTCCTCAGCCGCCGCCAAAAACACCTCGCTGGCGAGCACTCAGACCCTGAGACTCATTGCCACGAACGCCGCCCTAAAAGGCGAAGGTTTTTGATGCGCGGCCCCGGGTGCTCGTCCTCTCAGCCCTGGGAGACGTTGCCGCTCCACTGAACCGCCTTCACCCCATCCCGGCGCCAGGAGTGAAACAGTTCGGGCTGACCCGCTGTGCAGAGAGGACAGAGGCTGATCTGATCCGCCGAGAGGCCTTCCCGTTCCAGCTGACGCCGACTCGCCAGCCGGATGTCGAGACGATCACGGGCCGGATCGGAATCGGCCGTCAGGGCACCGCAGGCCAACAGCTCCTCCAGGGCCCCAGCCCCGCCCGGATGGCGGATGGTTGGCGGATAGAGGGATTCCGCCACCTGTTGGCTCACCACCCGCTCCACTTGATAGGCCCCTCCACTCACGGCGGGACCCAGGGCAACCAGCAGATCCTGCCGCCGGCTGCCGGCCGACTCGATCAGGGCGATGGCCCGTGGCAGGATGCGACCCACGACGCCACGCCATCCAGCATGGCAAGCGGCAACGCGACCGGAAGCCGGATCGGCGATCAACACCGGCGTGCAGTCGGCCCCGCAAACCCAGAGGCTCTGGCCGCCTGAGCCGCTCACCAATCCATCCGCCACGGGCCAGGGGGGTGCTGACGCCTCTTCCGCCGGCAGCACCAGGGCGCTGTGAATCTGTCGCGGCCGGTGCACGCTCACACCCGCGCTCACGAAGGCCACCAGCTCTTCGGGGGGGCGCGCCTGCCATTGGCGGGTGAAAAACCCGTGCTCGAAGGAGGAGAGGAGATCGGCCTGCAGATACCAGCCGCCGTAGGTGCCCACCCAGGTCCAGTCCTTCAGCGTGTTGAACGAGGCGTCAGGCCGGTCGAAGGGGGGAGGCGCCTTCTCAGTCATCCGGCAGGTCGCGGAGCATCCAAAACCCCTCGAAGTGAGTGTCCTCCTCTGCGGACTGCACAGCCAGGAACTGAAGGCCCGCTGCGGCCTGACGGGATCGGGAGAAGGCCTCCCGGGTGGCCGCGGCCTCCGGCGGCGTCAGGGTGGCGAGTCGCCAACGATCATCCAGACCGGCTTCCAGCACGAGTTGCCCCTCCTCCACTTCCAGTCGCACCGGTTCGAGCCCCGCCAGCCAACCCGCCAGGGCCAGGGCACGTCGCCGGCTGAACAGGCGAATGCCAGGCACCGGGGCATCGGCGGCCAGGCCCGCAGGCACCGGCAACAGCTCACCGAAGCCGATCGACCATTCCGCAGCTTCGCCCAGGGCGCCTGCGGGCAAGGTGGCCCAGCTCCAGCGATCGCCCCGGGCCACCTCCGGCCAGGGAAGGGC
>JBKDSZ010000048.1:0-3946 GCA_046340375.1 Cyanobacteriota bacterium
CCGTACATCACGCCGTGATCCGTGAGCGCCAGAGCCGGCATCCCCAGCGCCACGGCCCGCTCGACCAACGCCGGCAACTGGGACGCCCCATCCAGGAGGCTGTAGTCGCTGTGGTTGTGAAGCGAAACAAAACTCACGACGACATCCGAGCGCAGGCTCACCTTAGGAGATCCAGACCGCCAAGGATGGGGTCAGCGCTGGTGGTATCGCCCCCTCAACCACCAGGGGTGGACAGGTCGGCGATGAGGGGAGCGTCGGGGCGATGTCGCATCACGGCGGCGGCCTGCTCGTATTGGTGGGCCACCCGCAGCAGCCGGGCCTCATCGAGCACACCGCCGATCAGCTGGAGGCCGATGGGCAGCCCCTGGTCGTCAAAGCCGCAGGGCAGGCTGATCGCCGGCAGACCGGCCAGGTTCGCCGGAATGGTCAGCAGATCGGCCAGATACATCGCCAAGGGATCATCCGTGTGCGCCCCGAACCGGAAGGCCGTGGTGGGCGACGTGGGGGAAAGGAGCACATCCACCCGTTCAAAGGCCCGGTCGAAGTCCTGGCGGATCAGGGTGCGCACCCGTTGGGCCTGCTTGTAGTAAGCATCCACATAGCCGGCGGAGAGGGCATAGGTGCCGATCAGGATGCGGCGCTTCACCTCATCGCCGAAGCCCTCGGCCCGGGTGCGGGCGGTCATGACCGCCAGACTTTCGCCGCTGTCGCCGGCCTCGCTTCGCAACCCGTATTTCACCCCGTCATAGCGGGCCAGGTTGGCGGAAGCCTCCGAGGGGGCGATCACGTAGTAGGTGGCGATGCCGTCGTCAAAGCGCGGGCAGCTCACGTCCACCAGCTCGCAGCCCAGGCCCTTCAACACCTCAGCGGCCGCCAGGACGGAGGCCTTCACCTGCCCATCCAGCCCCTGCTCATGGAAGCACTCCTGGATCAAGCCGACCCGCAGGCCCGCCAGGGGTTGGTTCAGCTCCGCCACATAGTCGGGCACGGGGACCTTCAGGCAGGTGGCGTCGCGGGGATCCGCCCCGGCGATCACCCGCAACACCTCCGCCCCGTCGGCGACCGACCCACTGAAGGGCCCCACCTGGTCGAGGGAACTGGCAAAGGCCACCAGACCCCAGCGGCTCACCCGGCCATAGGTGGGCTTGAGGCCCACCACGCCGCAGAAGCTGGCGGGTTGGCGGATCGAACCGCCGGTGTCGGAGCCGAGGGCCACCTGGCAGGCGCCGCTCGCCACCGCCGCCGCGCTGCCGCCGGAGCTGCCGCCGGGCACCCGGCTGGGATCCCAGGGATTGCGGCTGGGGCCGAAGGCGGACGTTTCCGTTGAGCTGCCCATGGCGAACTCGTCCAGATTCGTCTTGCCGATCAACACCGCGCCCGCCTTCCACAACCGTTCGGTGACCGTGGATTCGTAGGGAGGCACGAACTGCGCCAACATCCGGCTGGAACAGGTCGTGCGGATGCCGCGGGTGCAGAGGTTGTCCTTGATCGCCACCGGAAGGCCCGCCAGCGGGGGCAGGCTCTCCCCCGCGGCGCGGGCAGCGTCGATCCGATCGGCATCGGCCAGGGCCCGCTCCGCGCACACCTCCAAAAATGCATGCACCTCAGGCTCCACGGCTTGAAGGCGGGCCAAGGTGGCCTCGGTGAGTTCCCTGGCGGAGATCTCTCCCCGCTGCAGTTTGCCGCGCCATTCGGCGATGCCCATGCCAGCGCATCCTCGGATTGCTGGACGCTATCAGCTCAGGCGCGGCCGGACCGGTTCAGCCGGTCGGGGTGGAGGCCAATGACTCCGCGATCTCTGTGTAGGGCTCGCCGCGGGAGGTGCGCAGCAGGCGGTGTTCCAGGCTGGCCGGCGCTTCCGTGCGCAGATCCGCCAGGAAAGGAACCAGGGCGGCCTCCAAGGTTTGTCGTCTGAGGAAGGGGCCAAACCAATACACCGCGTCCGGCTGGCGGGTTTCGACCCGCGCCCACCAGGCGAGGCCCACCGCGTTGGCGAGGTTGCGCACTGGCCAGAGCAGTGGATTCATGGCGGGTTGCGGGGATCTGACCCATTCTGCTCATCAGCCGGCACCCCGGCGCCCCCCTCCTCCGTCCTGCCCGCTTCACCTGACAGAACGGACGCGCACCCGTCTCGGCTGCATGGCCCGTCCTGGCGCCATCTCGCCTCCAACGCGCAACGTTGTCGTCGACGTTCAGAGGTGGATGTCGCTGGCGAAGGGGGACGGCGCCGGCAACGCCGCGGGGGCTTCGGCGGCATCGGCCGCCGGGACCACCGGAAGGGGCTCCGCCGGGGGGGGCTCGGCCGCTGGTGCGGTTGGCGCCTCGGTGAAAGCCTCTGCGGCCCCTGCCGAGAGGGTGTCCCGGGCGGTTGCGGCGTTCGGTTCCGGGGTGGTTGTCGCCTCCGGCGGGGGTGGCGCGGAAGGCGCTTCCAGCAGGGGTTCCGCCGCCGAAGGGGCGTCCTCCAGAGCCAGGTCCACAGGCCTCGCCGGCTCCGAAAGGCCGGTCTCCAGAGGAACGTCCTGCAACGACTCAGGAGCCAACGGTGCGGTCTCCGGTGTCCCGAACGCGGTCGGGCCTGCGGCCGCTTCGGTGGGAACGTTGGGGCGCACCAGGCGCGGCGGCTTGGCCATGCCCCGCAGGCCCCGCATCCAGCCCCGTCGCGCCACCTCATAGAGCACGAGGGCTGTGGCCACGGAGGCGTTGAGGCTGGGGGTGGAGCCGCGCAGGGGAATGCGCACCAATTGATCGCAACTGCGGCGGGTGAGCACCGACAGGCCCTGCCCTTCCGATCCGGTGATGACCACCAGCGGTCCCTCCAGATCCGCTTCCTCCAGGCTCACATTGCCCCGGGGATCCAGGCCCACCACCCGGTAGCCCTCCTGCCGCAGGGTTTCCAGGGAGCGGTTGAGGTTGACCACCCGAGCCACGGGAAGATGTTCCAGGGCACCGGCGGCCACCTTCGCCACCGATCCCGTCAGGCCGGCGTTGCGCCGCTGGGGCAGCACCAGGCCGTGAACGCCCAGGGCTTCAGCGCTGCGGAGGATCGCGCCGAGATTCTGCGGATCGGTGAGCCCGTCCACAGCCACCAGCAAAGGGGATTCGCCCAGGTGCCGGCCGCCGTCGATGAGGCTCGGCAGATCCAGGGTGTCGGCGGCGGCGGGTTGCAGCACGATGCCCTGGTGCACGGCGCCACCGCTGATCTGCCCCAGCCGAGCCCAGGACACCTCCTCCACCAACGCCCCCGAGGCCTTCGCCTCCCGCAGGAGCTGGAGGAAACCCGGCCGGAAGCGCATTTCGGGCGTGCACCAGATGCGATGGATCGGCCGCTCGCTCTCCAGGGCCGCCTGGGCGGCGTGGCGCCCCCAGATCAGTTCGCTCGGCGCTGCGCTGGCATGGGCGTCGCCCCGGGGCGGCTCGCTGTCCGGCGGGGGCCCCTCGGCCCGGAGGGGGCGGAAGGGCCGGGCGGGGGGGGCCTCCGGCCGGCGGGCCATGCGCCAGCGAGGCCGGTCGTCCGTCGGGCCCCGCCGCTGACCGCCGCCCTCACCCCGCCAGCCGCCCTCGCCGCGTCGGACGACCTCGCCCCGCCAGCCGCCCTCGCCGCCACCGGCGGAAGATCGGTCGTCCCGGTCCCGCGCCCCCCGCCGCCCCTCGAAAGCCCCCGGGCCCTCGGGGCGGGGGCCCAGGCGCCGGAACGTGCTGGCGGAGGGTCGGCGGGGATCGCTCAGGCCACGGCCGGTTCGTCCCCGGGCGCCATCCCGCGGGCCACCCCCGGGGCCGCGGGGGGAGCCGCCTCCCGGTCCCCGGGCCGGTCCCCGGCCGGGTCCCATGCCGGGTCCGTCGCCGCGGCGGTCGGGACGCCGACGGTTGGAAAAGTCATTCGCGGAAGGGCCCATGGTCTGCAGAGGGGGGTGAGGGGGCGGGTTCCTCAAGGTGATCCAGAAGTTCA
>JBKDSZ010000049.1:0-4899 GCA_046340375.1 Cyanobacteriota bacterium
AACGCCTCAAGTGAGCTAAATTAAGCCTCCAAATCGCCGAAATCGAGCTGATCCACGCCTGATCGTCGTTCAAGATGTTCGTCAAGTACAAATCAAGGCCAGGTGGGCTCTTGAAGCGCTTGTTGTCCAGAGGTTCCTTAGGGTGGCCTTGGCTGAAAAAGCCTATGCCCAACTCGCCGAGTCCGGTTGGAGTCGCTTCGCTTCGGATGACCAAGCCAACGCTTATGACTCCATCGGAGGCGGTTGGATGGATACGGTCATCGCCCAGGTGACAGGTCTGGCCACCGCATCGCGAAACGTGACGACCATGTCGGAAGCCCAGCTGATTGATCTCGTCACGTCCAATCGGATTCTTACGGCAGGCTTTGTTTATGGTGCGGGCTATGGTGTCGTCAACGGCCATGCCTACACGATCACGGCCTATGACTCCATCAACAACACCTTCCATCTGCGCAACCCATGGGCAACAAGCCATGCGGATGTCACCTTTGCCCAGTTGCTCAGCTTGCGGGCCGTGGTGGAGTGGTCGACGACCTAAGCGCCTGTTGGTCTGGCGATCCCTTGGGTCGGGTGGCCTGACCAGCGGGAGGGGGCAGCGTTCACGATTTCAGTGATCGAGAGCCACTGGAGGCCCGGTGAGACGACTGGCGATGGTGGCGGCTTGGTTGAGCGCGCTCGTCCTCCTGGCCTGGGATGGATCTCCCGCGCTGTCCGCCAGCCCACCCCAGTTCCCACACCCCAACCACCCATCCCCATTCCAGGACATGCTGACCATCCAAGTGTCGATCCTGGCCAGGGAAGAGACCTTGCCTCCCCTTGGCCTTCCCCCTGATCCCCAGCGCGATCGCGCGTTCGCGACGGTGTTTCTCCGCCTGGAGAATCCGCGAGCCATCCGGCAAACCCTCACCCTGGAGGCCATTGACATCCGCTCCGAGCCAGAGCGGCAGCCGGAGCCATTTGCCTTTGAACCCCGCGTCCTCGCCTTGCAACCCCTGGAACATGCGGTGATCGACATTCACCTCAGCAAGCCAACGCCCTTCCGCGCCAAGGACCGGCTGAGGGCGACCGTGCGCTATCGCCTTGGCGATCAGCCCGAAGCCATGGTGGCCTCAGATGCCGTGGCCATTGAGCGGCGGTAGCGGGAACGGCGTCTCTCTCCCGCCAGCACGGCTCCTGGCGCCCCTGGGGTTCACGGGCATGGTTCAAGGTGGAGCCCATGCAGGCACACCCAGCGGGAGAGAGCCATGGCCATCAGCTTCGGCAGTGAGATCTGCGGTGATCTGGCCAGCGCGGAGGCGCGGGAGTGGCTGGTCACCAACGGACTGGGCAGCTACGGCTGCGGCACGGTGGCCGGCTCCCTCACCCGCTCCTACCACGGCCTGCTGGTGGCGGCCCTGGGGGCGCCGGCCGATCCCTGCGCGCGCACCCTGCTTGTGACCGCCCTGGAGGAGGTGGCGGAGCTGGGCCACCGCTCCACTCCCCTCGCCACCCAGCGCCGGGCCACGGGCGTGTTGGAGCCGGCGGGGTATCCCTGGATTGTGTCCTTCGCCTTGGAGGGCAGCGTCCCCACCTGGCGCTACGCCCTGGGCGACGCCTTGCTGGAGAAGCGCCTCTGGATGCGTCCCGGGGCGCACACCACCACGGTGCACTACCGGCTGCTGCAGGCCAGCCAGCCCCTGCGCCTCTCCCTTGGCGTGCTGGTGAACGCCCGGTCCCACCATGGCGGCACCGACCAGCCTGAGCTGCACCTCCAGGCCGTGCCCCGCGGGGTGGAGATCGTGCCGCGGCTGGCGGGGGTGCCGCCCTTTCGGGTGCTCAGCGATCGGGGGGGCAGCCAGGTGGCGGGCCCCGGGGAATGGTGCGCTGGCTTTGCGCTCACGGCGGAGGAGGAGCGGGGCTTGCCCAGCCAGGCCTTCCATCTGCGGGCCGCGCGGATCACGGCCTGGTTGCGCCCTGAGCAGCCCACCCTCACGCTGGTGGCGAGCACGGAGGCTGATCCAGAGCTGGATGGGGAACGGGCTCTGCGGGAGCGCCGGGCCCATGACGCGGCCCTGCTGGAGCAGTGGCGGGCGGCCCAGCCGCAGTTGACGGAGCTGGCGCCCCCGTGGGTGGAGCAGCTGGTGCTGGCCGCCGATCAGTTTGTGGTCGCGCGGGCCCTTGGGGGGCTGGCGACGGGAAACGAGACATGGCCAGAGGGAAACGGCCAGGAGATAGCGGCGACGGCGATGGTGGAGGGCGACACGGCGGCGGTCGGCCGGACCGTCCTGGCCGGCTACCCCTGGTTTGGCGACTGGGGACGCGACACGATGATCAGCTTGCCGGGGCTGACCTTGGTGACGGGGCGCCCCGCCATCGCCCGCCAGATCCTGCGCACCTACGCGGGCTTCATCCGTCAGGGCATGCTGCCGAATCGCTTTCCCGATGGCGGGGAGACGTTGGGGGAGGCGGACTACAACACGGTCGACGCCACCCTGTGGTACGTCGAGGCCCTGCGCCACTACCACCAGGCGACCGGGGACACGGGGCTGATCCGTGAGCTGTTGCCGATGTTGCGGGAGATCGTGGAGGCCCACTGCCAGGGCACGCGCCATGGCATCCAGCGGGATCCGGCCGATGGCCTGCTGCGGGCGGGCGCCCCGGGGGTGCAACTCACCTGGATGGATGCCAAGGTGTACGGGGAGGTGATCACCCCCCGCATCGGCAAACCGGTGGAGGTGAACGCCCTCTGGTGTTGCGCCTTGCGCACCATCGCCCGCTTTGCGGAGCTGTGCGGCGCCAGCGGCGCGGCCTACGGCGCCCTGGCGGAGGAGGCGCGCTGTGGCTTCCAGCGCTTCTGGAATCCAGCGATGGGCTGCTGTTTTGATGTGCTCGATGGACCCGATGGATCTGATGGCGCCTGGGCGGCGGCGTTGCGGCCGAATCAGCTCCTGGCGGTGGCGTTGACCGACGCCCTGCTGTCGCCCGAGCAGGCCCGGCAGGTGGTGGCGATCTGCGGCCAGCGGCTGCTCACCCCCCATGGCCTGCGCAGCCTGGATCCTGACGATCCGGCCTACCAGGGCCACTACGGCGGCGGCCCCGAAGCGCGGGATCGGGCGTACCACCAGGGCACGGTGTGGGGCTGGTGGCTGGGTCCCTACGCCCTGGCCCATGCCCGCGTTTACCGCGATCCTGCGGGGGCCCTACGGCTGCTGGAGGCCATGGCCCACCATCTCAACACGGCGGGGCTGGGGAGCATCAGCGAGATCTTCGACGGCGACTCCCCCCACCGCCCCCGGGGCTGCATCGCCCAGGCCTGGTCCGTGGCGGAGGTGTTGCGGGCCTGGGTGGAGTTGGGGGGGATGGGGGAGCCTGCTCTTGGGGCGCCTGGTTCAGCCGCGTCCAGCCGTGGCTGAGCCACCTCCTGGCTGGGATCCAGGCAGAGAGAGCCTGTTCAGGGCTTCAAACTGTTCGAAATCGCGGTCAAAACTCACCAGGCGCCAGCCATTGGCGATCGCCAGGGCCGCCAGATGGGCATCGGTGCAGAGACGGGCCGGGAGCGCACCACCGCGCAAGAGTTGATGAAACACATCCCAGCCGTCGTCCTTCGGTTCGGCCACCCGCACGCCCGGCTGTTGGCAGAGGGTATCGAGCAGGTTGGAGGCCTCCGCCGGGTTCCTGACAGCGGTGCCCATCAGCTTCGGCTGGCACACCAGGCGCACCAGTCCCAAAGCGGTCACCGTGCAGAAGAACACCTGTTCAGCAGCCTGGTGTTCCCAAAACGCAACGGAGTGGGGGTGATGGCTGTGGACAGGCCAGATCAACGCCACCCAGACATTCAGATCGGGCAGGTCTGCAGCGGTGCTCACGGCTCGAGCAGCTCGAATAGGGTGGCGTTGCTGAGCAGGTGATCCTCTAGGGCCAGCGAACCGTTCAATCGCGGCAGCGTGGCCGCGGATCGTGGCAACCCGGCGCGGGCGGGCGCGGCACGGAGCCCTTCCTCCACATAACTGCGCAGCAGCTGCTTGAGGGTGACGCGCTCGCTGGCCGCCTGGGCCTTCAAGCGTGCGAACAGTGGATCCGGCAGTTCCAGGGTGGTGCGCATGCTTCAGTCGATGATGTGCGCATCTTAGTGCGCATCTATGTGCAGGACCATCGCCTGGGCTGGGCCGTTGGCCTGGTAGGCGGCCATGGTCTGGCGCAGGGCACAGGCGTCTTGGGCCCTGGATTCTCGGATCCGCGCTCCGCGCCGGGGAGGCAGGCACGCCTTCGGACGGGGCTCGCGACCGGCTCCAATCAGCATTCATGCCATGAATGAACGGTTACTTTTTTGCTTGGCCAATCAGATAAAAGGCAAGGTACCAAATGGTGAGTGGCAACTTAGTTGCCTCCATAATCGTGCCTGCCGTCACAGTGGCCTGGTGCCCGCATTGCCTGCATTGGTAACTCTTGAGTCTTCGGCCGTACACGAGGCCTAGGAGTCTGTCTCTCGAACAGGAGTAGAGCCTCAGCCAAAAGTTTTGGCTGATGACGGCAACTTCAACCGTGCCGTCAGTCTCCAATCGTCGAATCCTTTTGCTTTCTTGGCTCCCTCCAATCCTCCTGGTGGGAGGGTTGGAGCGTGGCTCCCTATCCCATCGCCCCTGCTTCCTGTGCTGTTTGGAATCGGAACAACTTGAGAATGTTGTGGGTCGTGCACCATAGCGCCCATTCCCCGTTTACCTTTTCCAGCCCCCGCATCAGGAAGCGCCGCAGGCCTCGCACTTCCTTGGTTTGCCCAAACACCGGTTCGGGGATCGTCTTGCGCTTGCCGTAGACCTCACGACCTTTCTTGGTGCGCAGCTTGCGGGCCATTCGCTCTTTGAGATCCAGATTCTTTGGGATGCGGCCTTTGGTCGCTGGTGGCGGTTGGCCATGTTTCTG
>JBKDSZ010000050.1:0-18325 GCA_046340375.1 Cyanobacteriota bacterium
CTCCTTGGCCCGACGGCCCACCTGCAGGCGCCGCTTGAGCAGGGGGACCGTCAAAGAAGCCTCCGCCGCCAGCTGCTCCTGGCTGGGTTTCTCGCCGCCGGAGCGCAGGGTCAGCTCCGCCTCCAGCTCCTCCAGGGCCACAAGATCCCGCACTTGGCGGCCGAGGGTGATCTCCTGCTCGTGGGTCAGCAGGGGAACGCGACCGATGTCACGCAGGTAGGAGCGGAGAAGATCACCGGTTTGGGCCTGGGCGGCGGAGGTGTCCAGAAAGATCGAGGGCATCTCGGCGGGTTTGCGAAACCTTAGTGTTTCGTAAACATAGCATCACTTTGGCACGGCGCTCCCATCCGGGCGAGAATGGTCCAATGGCATTGGAACGGCTGCAGAAGCTCATCGCCGCGTCGGGCCTCTGCTCCCGCCGCCAAGCGGAAACCCTCTTGCGAGAAGGCGTCGTGCGGGTGAATGGCCAGGTGGCCTGCCTCGGCGCCCGTGCCGATCCCTGTCGCGACCACATCGCCGTCCAGGGCCAGCGCCTGGCCTCTCCCCCGCCGCGGCTGACCCTCTTGCTCAACAAGCCGGCCGGCGTGCTCTGCACCTGCAGCGACCCGCGGGGCCGCACCACCGTGCTCGACCTCCTGCCAGCGCCCTGGCGCCAGGGACAGGGGCTCCATCCGGTGGGCCGCCTGGATGCCGAAAGCCGCGGCGCCCTTCTCCTCAGCCACGACGGCGCCCTCACCCTCCGGCTCACCCATCCCCGCTATGGCCACCGCAAGACCTATCGCGTGTGGGTGGAGGGTCACCCCTCGGAGGAGACGCTGGGCCGCTGGCGGGCGGGGGTGCCCCTGGATGGGGTGCCCAGCGCGCCGGTGGCCGTGCGGTCCCTGAGCCGGAACGGTCAGGCCACGCTTCTGGAGGTGCGCATGGGAGAGGGGCGCAATCGCCAGATCCGGCGCACGGCGGAGTGGCTCGGCCACCCCGTCCGCGATCTGCAACGGCTCGCCATCGGGCCGATCCGCCTGGGCGGCCTGGCGGAGGGCGACTGGCGCCAGGTGTCTCCCGAGTGCCTGGAGCGCCCGGCCCGGGACGCGTGATGGGCGCTTCCTCCCTTGCCCGCCAGCTGGTCCGGTGGCCTCGCCGTTTCCGGCCCGGCGCCTCCGGGCCGACGCCCCCCCCGGCGGCCCCTCCCGATCCCTTCCGAATCGCTGGCCAGACGCTGCGGGACAGCCGGGAGGCCAAGGGGCTGCGTCTGCGGGATCTGGCCGAGCGCACGCGCATCAGCATCGCCGTTCTGGAAGCCCTCGAAGGCGGGTGGAAGGATCGCCTGCCTGAAGCTCCCTACCTGCGCACCATGCTCCCTCTCCTGGAGCAGGCGCTGGAGCTTTCCCCCGGCAGCCTGGAGGCCCTTCTGCCCCTGGTTCCGCACGGGGGCCGGGCCAAACCCGCCCCGCAGGGACTGGCGGCAGCGGTCTTCTCCCCCTTCACTGTCCACTTCCTCACCCGCTGGCAGGGGACCGTGCTCTACGGCCTGCTGATTCTGGCCCTGCTCTTTGCCGTCAACCAGCAGCAGCGGCGACTGGCCGCCCTGGGACGATTGTCCAGCCGCCCCGTTCCCTTGGTGGTGGGGAGCGGCGGTCCGGCCGCAGCGGGTCCTGCCACGGCGTCCTCGATCCCGCCGCAGGCTCTGCATCCCCTCTCGCGCGCCGCCGCAGGCGTGGCCCTGGATCTGTTGGCGCGGGACAGCCGCCGGCAGGGAGAGGATCGCAGCCCGGGAGCCCTGGGGTTGATGCTGCGGGAGCCAACCCGCCTGGAGCTTCGCGGTCCAGGGGGGGAAGACTGGCGGGTGGACAGCGTGCGGGGAGACCTTTCCTTGCCGATGGTGCCGCCGTTTGAGCTGCGCCTCCGTCCGGCGCCGCCGGCAGGGGCGGTGCGCTGGCGCGGGCGACCGCTGGCCCCCCTCCAGACCGCCGCCGACGCCCTCTATGCCGTGCCCACGCCCGCCCGCTGATCCCGCCGCTGCTGATGGGCCATCTCGGCGTAGCCCTTCAAGGGACCGGCCAGGGCCTCCAGGGGGCGATCCAGGCGCCAGCACCAGTTGCCCCCATCGGTGGTGCCAGGGGTGTTGAAGCGGGCCTCGTCGCCCAGCTCCAGCAGATCCTGCAGGGGAACCACCACCAGCTCGGCGCTGGAGCGCAAAGCCACCTCCAGCAGCTGCCACCCCGGTGCCCGCACCTCCCCGCTCACCAGCTCCGCCACCTGGCCCCGTGTGCCCTCATCGAGCTGGCGCCACCAGCCGAGGGTGGTGGCGTTGTCATGGGTGCCGGTGTAGACGACCCACTGGGAGCCGCGATAGTTGGCCGGCAGATAGGGATTGCCCGGCTGGCCGTCAAAGGCGAACTGCAGAATCTTCATCCCTGGAAGGGAGAAGCCATCCCGCAGGCTCTCCACCGCCGGGGTGATCACCCCCAGATCCTCCGCGATCAGGGGCAGGCGTCCATCCGCCCGCAGGCGACCGCCCCGTTGGCAGCGCCGTTGCAGCAGCCCCAGCAGGCTGGCCCCGGGGGAGGGACACCAGGCGCCGTCCACGGCGGTCGTGGCGTCTCCGGCCACACGCCAGTAGGCCTCGAGGGCGCGGAAATGATCCAGCCGCAGCAGGTCGAACAAATCCAGCTGGCGCTCCAGGCGTTGCAGCCACCAGCGAAAGCCCGTGAGCTGATGCACCCACCAGCGGTAGACGGGCGTGCCCCAGAGCTGGCCCGTGGCGGAGAAATAATCCGGCGGCACACCGCTCTGGGCCAAGAGCCGGCCCCGCCGATCAAGGGAGAACAGCCCCCGCCGGCTCCAGGCTTCGGCGCTGTCGTGGGCCACGTAGAACGGCAGATCGCCGAACAGGGTGACCCCCAGCCGCCGCGCCTGCTCCCGCAGGCGCCCCCACTGGCGCTGCAGATGCCACTGGAGCATTGCTTCCTCCAGCATCCCCCGCTCCTCCTGACGGGCCACGGCCCGCAGGGTGGTCCGGGTGCGCCGCACCAGGGGCGTCGGCCACTCCCACCAGGGGCGCAGGTCCTGCTGGTGGCGCAGGGTCATGAAGAGACAGTGGTCCGGCAGCCAGGAGCGTTGCTGGCGACTCCAGAGGCGGAAGGCCTTCCGGGCGTCGGCCGGTTGTTCGGGCCAGCGCCGGGCCAGAGCGCGGGCCAGGGCCCTGGCCCGGGCCGCCGCCGCTTCCGGACACAGCCGGCCCCAGTCGCCCTCTGGCAGCTCCCGCAGGTCGCCGGCCTGGAGGGCGCCCTCCGCCACCAGATCGTCAGCGTCCAGCAACCAGGGATTGAGGGCCGAGCCGCTGGGCGAGCTGTAGGGAGAGCCCTGGCCATCGGTGGGGGCCAGGGGCAGCACCTGCCACACGCCCACCTCGGCGCGGGCGAGCAGGTCGAGCCAGGTGCGGGCCTGCTGGCCGAGGGTGCCGCAGGCGGGCGTGCCGGGAAGGGAGGTGGGATGGAACAGCACTCCGGCGGAGCGAGGGCTCTCCGGCTCGGAAGGGGACGGGGCCGCGGCGGAGGCGTTCACGAGGCGGGGAGGCGATAGCGGGCGATGATGCGTTGGGCAAAGGGGGGGATGTGCCGCTCCACCAGGGAGCCGTGGTGGCGCCGCAGCCAGAGGGCGTTGCGGGTGAAGTGGGAGTCGATGGAGAACTTTCCATACTCCAGTCCCGCGGGACCGAAGCGCTGCACGAACCAGCCCACCACCTCCGCCAGCCAGCGGGGCAGCCGCACGGCCTTGTCATAGGCGTCGATGCCCTGCTGCACGGCCTGGCGCCGATCGCCGCCACTGGTCACGGGAGCGATGTCCAGGGCGCTCTCCACCAGATCAAGCAACCGCTGCCCCCTGGCGTTGCGCACCACAATCCACTGGCGGCCGAAGGTGGCCCCCATATAACCCACCACAAGGTCGGCGCCGGCGTTGGTGTAATCGAAACAACTCAGGCAGCTTGGCGCGAACACATACTTCAGGGCGGGGGTGTCGAGGCCGAAGAAAGGAACGGTTTCCTCCTGGCCATCGGCATGACGGAAGTGGATGCGGAAATCTTGCATGAATTCGTAGTGCACCACCGTTTGCGGCGACCGGCTGGCGCTGTTCAAAAAGGTTTGCAGACCCTCCCGGCTGACGTTGTCGACACAGGGCAGGCCCAGCACGTAGAGGGCCTCCAGGGGCAGGGTGGCCTCGATGCTGCGCAGGGCCTGCACCTGACAGCCCACGCCGATCGCCAGCAGCCGGCGGATGCCGCTGCCCTCCAGCCGCTCCAGCACCTTGAGATTGGGCGACAGGGTGGGCTTGTTGACCCGCGCCGCCAAAACCTCCTCCGGCGTGCGGGCCAGGATCGGCACCGGCGTGAAGCGATCCTCCGGGCTGGCCTGCACGCACAGCACCGCATCCACCAGGCCGGTTTCCAGGGCGCGAACACCGATGCGGCTCACGATGCCGGTCCACTGGGCCCCATCGATCGGAGCGCGGAGGCGGGCGGTGAGCATCCGCTGATGCACGCCGAAGTACAGCTCGTTGTCGTCGTCCAGGTTTCTTGTCCGGCCATGGCTGCTTTGCTCCATGGCGTCCATGTGCTGATCGAGGAAGGCGCAGGCCTGGCGTACGTAGGCCACCCAGCGGGTGTCGCAAAGGCCGCAGTCGCTGCAGAGGTCCTTGGCGGGTCGGGGATGGCCCGCCGGCAGGGGGCGGGCGCGAAGGTGGGCCCTGGCGTCAGAGGGCAGCAGGGCGGGAGAGGAAGGCTCGGCGGCAGTCAAGTCGGAGGCGCGTTGGGCCCGCGTTCAACCTATCCGCTGGGGCGGCGAGTCGGCGGTCGCGTTAATTCCTTCAGTCAAAGTGGGGGACCCTCCAGCCAGAACCGGCACCCATGGCCGCTCGCCGGGCACGTCGCCCCTCCTCCTCCTTCTCCCCCCGAACCGAGGGCCCGGATGCGCCGCGAACCACCCGGCGCGGGTCGTGGCCGGGTTGGGGGCTGGCCGGGCTGGCCGGGCTGGGGGCGGTGCTCGGCACGAGTCTGCTGGCGCTGATCTGGCCCCGGCCCGACCCGTCCTCCAGCCTGCGGGATGAGATCACCGTGGCGACCCTGGCGCCGAAGCCGCGGGACTCCGTCACGGTGCTCGTCATCGGCAGCGACGCGGACACCTTGGGCGCCGCCACCAACAAGGCCGCGCCAGCGGGACCCGCCAACAGCGACACCGTGCTGCTGGTGCGGGTCAACCGCCGGGGTCCCCTGCAGGTGCTGCAGGTGCCTTCCGAGCTGGCCCTCTCCCTGCCAGGGCGGTCGGGACCGGTCGCCCTGGGGGCGCTCTACCGCGCCGGCGGCGTCACCCTGACGCGGGAGGCGGTGCGGGAGCTGTTGGATCTGAAGGATGGAGCCCCGGAGCGCTTCATCGTGGTGCCCCGCCAGGCTCTGCGCACCCTGGTGGATGATCTGGGCGGGCTGGAGGTGAGCCCGCCGCGGCGAATGAAGTATCGCGATCAGAGCCAGAAGCTCACCATTGATCTGCAGAGCGGTCTGCAGCGGCTGCCCGGGGCGAAGGTGGAGCAGCTGGCGCGCTTCCGGGACAAATGGCTCGGGGAGTCGGGTCGCCGGACGAACCAGGAGGAGGTGCTCGGCGGCCTGCGGGATCAACTCGCCCAACCCAGCCTGGTGCCGCGGCTGCCGGCGATCGTCAACACCTGGTCGAAGGAGGTGGAGACCGACCTCAGCCCCAGGGAGATGCTGAGCCTGCTGGCCGCGGCCCTGGACAAGCCCGAACCGATGCGGATCCAGACCCTGCCGCTGAAGCCGGCGACCAAGGAGTACCCCGAGCTGCGGCAGCTGGATCCAGGGGCGCCGCGACCCCTCTGGCCCAAGCCCTGAGCGTCCGGCGCGGCGCCTCCTAGGCCCCGTCGCCGCCCGGCAGCCCGGGGTGATCGAGGAGCCACCAACGCCGGCGCAGGAGGTCGGTCACGCCGCGGGTGCTCTCCTCCATGTCGGCCCCGCCGGCTTCCTCCAGCCGACCCAGCCAGGGCAGGCCATCCAGCCGGCGCTGATCCGCGTTCCACGGCCCTCCCCACTGCAGCACGCCCAGCAGGGGCACCCGCCAGTGCCGCAGCAGGGCGACGCTGGCGGCGGCAGCGCCGCTCGGCAGCTGGGACCAGCCGATGACGAGCAGCGTGGGCTGGCGCCAGGCGCCGAGGGCTTCCGCCCAGGTGCCGCCCTGTTCCAGGGGTTGGCCGGGATCCAGGGGAAGGCTGGCCACCCAGCCGCCACCGGTGGCCTGGAGCTGGTGGAGCTGCCCGCGGGGATCCCGGGGTTCGCCGATGCGGCGATGGGGGAGGGACAGGGTGCGGGCCAGGCGTTGGGCAGCGCGTTCGCTGGCGCACTCCGGGCGGCGCAGGCTGGCTTCCAGGCCAGAACCCACCACCACGCTCCGCAGGACTTGAGACGCTGGCATCCTTGATCCCCGTCGGTGGGTGTGGGCCGCGGTGGGGTGTCCGAGGCGGCACGCTTCTACCATTTACTCTGCCGCGTGCCGATCCAGCCCGCCGTGACCACCTTTTCCCCCACCGAACGGCTGGCATCCAGCGGCGCCACCTTGAACCCTGCCCAGGACACCCGACGGTTGCGTCTGTTCAGCGGCAACGCGAACGGGGAGCTGTCGCGGGAAATCGGCGCCTATCTGGGGATTCCGGATGGACCACGGGTGATCAAACGCTTCGCCGATGGAGAACTTTATATCCAGATTCAGGAATCCATCCGCGGCTGTGATGTGTTTCTCATTCAGCCAACCTGCGCTCCAGTCAACGATCATCTGATGGAGCTGCTGATCATGGTGGATGCCTGCCGCCGGGCTTCCGCGCGCCAGATCACAGCGGTGATTCCCTATTACGGCTATGCCAGAGCCGATCGCAAAACCGCTGGACGCGAATCGATCACCGCCAAGCTGGTGGCCAATCTGCTGGTGAAATCCGGCGTGGATCGCGTGTTGGCGATGGATCTCCATTCCTCCCAGATCCAGGGTTATTTTGACATCCCTTGCGATCATGTCTTCGGATCGCCCGTGCTGGTCGACTATCTCAGCACTCTGAAGCTCAACGATCTGGTGGTCGTCTCGCCGGATGTGGGGGGCGTGGCCCGGGCGCGGGGGTTTGCCAAGCAGATGAAGGATGCCCCCCTGGCGATCATCGACAAACGGCGCTCCGGCCACAACGTGGCGGAGAGCCTCACGGTGATCGGGGATGTGGCGGGCAAGACGGCTGTTCTGATCGACGACATGATCGACACGGGCGGCACCATTTGCCAGGGGGCCAAATTGCTGCGCCGTTTTGGCGCCTCCCGCGTGTTGTGTTGCGCCACCCATGCGGTGTTTTCGCCCCCCGCGATCGAGCGGTTGTCGGAACCGGGATTGTTTGAGAAGGTGGTCGTGACCAACAGCATTCCGGTGCCTCCCGAGCGCCGGTTCGAACAGCTGAAGGTGCTTTCGGTGGCCAACATCATGGGGGAGGCGATCTGGCGCATCCATGAGGAAAGCTCCGTGAGCTCCATGTTCCGTTGAGCCGCCGCCGTCCATGCGCCAGCCTTTTTGGATGAGGACCGGAAGGCGTTCGCCCCTCCGGCACTGCGGCCCCTGGCTGGCCGCTCTGCTGGCTGCGGCCACCACCACCCTCCTGCTGGGGGGGATGTCCGCCGCAGTCCGGGCCCAGTCGGGCCGTCTTCCCCAGCCCCTCGGCCGACGGGTGGGCGTTTGGCTCACCAACAGCCCCAGCCCCCTCTACTACGACATCGGTCGTCTGCAGCAGGCGGTGCGTGAGCTGGCGGCGGCGGGCTTCAACACGCTTTATCCCAACGTCTGGAGCCGCGGCACCACCTTCCACAACAGCCGCTATGCCCCGATGGAGCCGGCCCTGGCCCGGGTGAATCCCGATCTGGATCCGATCTGTCGGCTGACGAAGGAAGCCCAGGCCAACGACATGAAGGTGGTGCCCTGGTTTGAATACGGCCTGATGGAGCCCGCCGACGCGGCGGTCGTGCAGGCCAATCCCGATTGGTTGCTGCGCCGGGCCGATGGCAGCGCGCTCTACGCGATGCATGGCGCGGATCTGAAGACCTCCCCGTTGAAGGATCTGCGGGTTTGGCTCAATCCAGCCCATCCCGGGGTGCGTCAGCGCTTCATCGGGCTCATCGCCGAAATCGTGCAGCGTTGCGGCGTGGATGGCATCCAGCTCGATGACCACTTCGCCTGGCCCGTGGACCTGGGCTATGACGCCACCACGCGGGCGCTCTACCGGGCCCAGACCGGACGGGAACCGCCGACGGACCCCACCGATCGCTACTGGATGCGCTGGCGCCGCCAGCAGCTGACCAGCTTGCTGCGCGATCTGCGCACACGCATCCAGCAGGTGTCGGGCGCCCGCCGGCTGGTGATCAGCCTCTCGCCCGGCCCATTTCGCTTTGCCTACAACCAATGGCTGCAGGATTGGGAGCTTTGGGCCCTGGGCGGCTTGATCGATGATCTGGTCGTTCAGAACTACGCCTATTCCGTGAAGGGCTTTGCGAAGGATTTGGATCAGCCGGCCCTGATCAAGGCGCGGGGGTGGGGGATTCCAGTGGAGATCGGCCTCTTGGCCGGGTTCGGCGGTCGCACCACCGACATGGCCACCCTGAGCCAGAAGGCCTCCCTGGCCCTGGGCCGGGGCCACGGGGTGATCTACTTCTACTGGGAGGGACTCTGGGGCCAGTTCGCCGGGCCGGAGGGCGCCGCTTACCGACAGGCGGCCTTCCAACGGCTCCATCAGGAGGCCCTCGGGGGCGGGGCGCCGCGGCTGCCCTCCTTCCTGCGGCCGCCGCCGCCGCCGCCCCCGCCGCCGCTGCCGCCGGCCACCCTCCCGTCCTTTCCGGCCGTCAGGGATTGATCCGCCGGTTCAGGGCGCGAGCCGGCCCAACTCCCAGCTCTTCACCAGCCGATAGACCACAGGCACGACGACGAGGCTGAGGAAGGTGGCCACGAGCAGGCCGCTGAACACCACGGTGCCGATGCTGACGCGGCTGGCGGCGCCGGCGCCGCGGGCGAGAAGGAGGGGCAGGAAGCCCACCAGGGAGGAGATCGCCGTGAGCAGGATCGGCCGGAGGCGGGCCACGGCGGCCCCATGGATGGCCTCCGGCAGGGGCAGGCCCTGACGCAGGCGCTGGTTGGCGAACTCCACGATCAGGATGCCGTTCTTGGCGGCCAGGCTCACCAGCACGAGCAGTCCCATCTGGCCGTAGACGTCGAGGGGCAGATTCCGGAAGGCAAGCCCCAGCACCGCTCCAAGAAGGGCCAGGGGAACCGTGACCAGGATGATCAGGGGATCGAGCACGTTTTCGTAGAGGGCCGCCAGCACCAGGCCCATCACGAGGGTGCCCAGCACGAAGGCCCGCGCGTTGCCGCCGGTGGAGCGGGCTTCCTCCCGGGCCAGCCCCACCCATTCGAGTTCCAGGGAATCGTCGCCCCGCTGGCGCAGCAGGTTGTCGAGCAGGGCCATGGCCTGGCCGGTGCTCACGCCCGGCCGGGGCAGGGCCTGCACGGAGATGGAGCGCAGGAGGCGGGAGTGTTGGATCGTCATCGGCCCGGTTTCGCTCTCCATCCGCAGCACCTCCCCCAAGGAGATCAGCTGGCCATCCCGGGCCCGCACCCGCAGGGCGAGCACATCCGTGTCCCGCGCCCGGGCCGCCCCTTCCATTTGCACAAACACGCGCCGCACCTGGCCATCGTCAAAGCTGTCGTTGACGTAGTCGCTGCCGAAGCTGGCCCGCAGCAGATCGACCACGGCGGAGAGCTCCACCCCCAGGGAGGCCATCCGCAGCCGGTCGGGCACCAACCGCAACAGGGGGGAGCTGGCGGAGAAGCGAGTGGACACCCGCTCGAAGGCGGGGCGCCCCTCCAGGGTGAGGCTCTGGGCGTCCCCCAGGAAGCCCCGCACCTCCGCCTCGAACTGCTCCAGGCCCATCCGGCCGTTGCTGGCATCGAGCAGATCGAGCTGCAATCCCCCCTCTGAGCCGAAGCCGCGCACCGTCGGCGCCTCACTGAGCTGCACGACGCCAGCGCGCACCTTGCGCCGCAGCTCCCCCTTGATCCGCTCGCCGACGGCGGCGGTGCTCTGATCGGCGCCGGGGCGCTGCCGAATCGGGATCAGCCGCAGGAAGATCTGCCCCTTGTTGGGGCTGCTGTCCTCAAAGGAGCGGCCGGCGAAGAAATTGCCGCTGGCCCGCAGGCCCTCGTGGCGGACCACCTCCCGCACCTGCTGCAGCACCGCCTGAGTGCGCATCAGGGCCGAGCCCTCCGGCAAGACCACCACGCCCCGCAGCTGCCCCGTGTCTTCTTGGGGGATGAAGGCCGTGGGGCGGGCCCGCAGGGCGGCGGTGGTGAGCAGCAGTCCGGCGAGGAGGAGGGCGAGCACGGCGCGGCGATGGGCCAGGGCCTGATCCAGCAGGCGGCCATAGGGGGCCTCCAGGGCTTCCAGCCAGCGACGGGGCCGATCGATCCAGCGCTTCAGCCAGACGGGTTCCCGTTGATCAGCGTGGAGCAGGCGGCTGGCGGCCACGGGGGTGAAGGTGAGGGCGTTGAGGGTGGAGAAGGCGATGGCCGCGCTGATCGTCAGGGCGATCGGGGCGTAGAGGCGGCCCAGGCTGCCCTCCATGCCGAGCACCGGAAGGAAGACCACCACCAGAACGAGGGAGGTGGCGATCACGGCGTTGCCCAGCTCGGCCATGGCCTCCCGGGCGGCCTGCAGGGCGGGGGTGCCGCTCTCCAACCGCCGGCCGATGTCTTCGCTGACGACGATGGCGTCATCCACCACCAGGCCGGAGGCCAGCACCATCCCGAACAGGGAGAGGGTGTTGATGGAGGTGTCGGTGAGGCGCAGCACCGAGAGGGAGCCGATGAGGGCCACGGGCACCGCCGCTGCGGTGATCAGGGCCAGGCGGCTGTTGCCCAGCCCGAGGAGCAGCACCACGAAGACCAGCAGCACCGAATCCCGCAGGGCCTCCACGGCGCCGTCGATGTTGGTGCGCACGGTTTCCGCCTCATCCACGATCACCTGCATCGCCACCCCTGGCGGGAAGCGCGGCGCGATCTCCTCCAGGGCCTGGCGCAGGCCCTCGCGCACCCGCAGGGCATTGCTGCCGTCCTGCTGGTAGACGGCCACCGACACGGTTCGTTCCCCCTTCAGGTTGGTGGCGAGGGATTCGTAGCTCTCGGTGCCCAGGTCCACTCGGCCCACGTCCTTGAGCAGGGTGACGCCCCCATCCGGCGTGCGTCCCACCACGAGCGCCTCGAAGTCGCGCAGGGAGCGCAGGCGGCCCTCCATCCGCAGGGGCAGCACCATCACCTGATCCGGAGCGGAGGGGGCGTCGCCGATCTGGCCCAGGGCGGCGAGGACGTTCTGGTCTTCCAGGGCCTGGCGGATGTCGGTGATTGTGAGGTTGCGCTGCTCCAGGCGGGCCGGATCGAGCCAGAGCCGGAACGCCACGGGACTGCCGCCGAAGAAGCCCACCTCCCCCACCCCCGGCACGCGGCGCAGGCGATCGCGCACCACCTGATCCACCCAACCGCTGAGGAAGGTGTCGCGGAAGGTGTTGGCATCGGCGCTGAAGCTCAGCACCAGGAGCAGATCATCGGAGCCCCGCTGGACCTGCACGCCGAAGCGGGCCACCTGGGCGGGCAGCTGACGCGCCACGACGGTGGCCTGGTTCTGGGTGTTGATCTGGTTGATTTCCGGGTTGCCGCCGGTGAACACCAGGGAGATGGAGCTGCCGTTGGCGGAGCTGGTGGAGCGGATGGAATCGAGGCGCTCGAGGCCGTTGAACTGTTTCTCCAGCAGGTTGGTGACGCCCTGTTCCACAGCCTCGGGGCCGGCCCCCGGATAGCTGGCTCGCACGCTGACGCGGCTGTTGGCGATCGGCGGCAGGTTTTCCACCTGCAGCGCCGGCAGGCTCACCGCGCCGGCCAGCAGGACGAGCAGGCTGATCACCATGGTGAGCACCGGGCGCGTCAGGAAGGGATCGGCGACGGACTTCAAGGCCATCAGGCGGGCCTGGCCTGGCCGAGGGAGGCTGCCTGGGCCGCGCTGAGCCGCCCCGACTGGAGGAGCACCTCGGTGATGCGGTGGATGGGGAGCACGGCATGGAGGCGATAGCCGGCGGCCTGGAGGCGCGCGTGGCCGTTGTGGTCGCCCGCAGCGCCGTGGTCGATGAACACCACCACATCCCTCACCTTCAAGCCGGAACTCTCCAACTTGCCGATTCCCTCCAACACGCTGCCGCCACTGATCAAGATGTCGTCCACGACGACGGCGGTTTCGCCCTCCACAAAATCCCCCTCGATCAGGCGGCGGGCGCCATGGGCCTTCACCTCCTTGCGGGGATAGATGAGGGGTTTGTGGAGCTGCAGGGAGAGGCCGGTGGCCGTGGGCAGGGCGCCGTAGGGGATGCCGGCGATGCGATCAAAGCGGAGCCCTTCGAGCTGGGCGGCATAGGCATGGAGCACCCGATGGAAGAGGTTGGGATCGGAAATGATCTGGCGCAGGTCGATGTAATAGTTGAAGGTGGCGCCCGAGGCCTGTTTGTAGTCGCCGAAGAGCAGGCAGCCCAGATCAAACAGATCGAGGATCAACTGTTCCATCGGTTCGGCGGCCGGAGCGGCCGGCAGCCAGAGGCTGCAGCGATCCTCGGATTGGCGTGCGAGGCGGCTCTGGCGATGGGCCTGGATCCGTTGCTTGAGTTGGGCGGCCCGCTCCGCCATGTCGTCCTCCACCAGAAGGTTTTGGGGGAGGGGAAGGAGGAGGCCATCCGCCGCGTCGGTGAGGCCCGCTTCCAGGAGGGCATCGAGGCGATCCTCCTCCGCCCAGAGGCTGCGCAGGATGAGGAAGCGCTCCGGTGCCACGGCCCGCACCCGGGCCAGGATGGCCGGATCGCTCGTGCCCACCTCCAGCAGCAGCTGCTCGGGGGTGCCCCAGCGCTGGGTTTCGCGCACCATGCGCAGATACAGCGGATCCGCCTCGTTGGGGTGGTGTTGGAATTCCCGCGCCGCCGGGTTGGAGCTGTGGCAGGTCACCACCACGGCCTTGTCGGGATGGAGCAGGAAGGGGGCCGCGATGTCTTGGCCGGGCAGGGGGGAGAGGGTGACCGCATCGGCCCCGAGGTCGCGGAAGAGGTAGTTGGCCAGGGCGGAGGAGCTGTTGAGGTCGCCGTGCTTGGCGTCCACGATCAGCGGGGTGCCGAGGGGAACGAGCTCCCGCACCTCCCGCAGCAGCTCCAGCCCGATGGGGCCCAGGGCCTGGTAGAAGCCGAGGCTGGGCTTGTAGGCGCAGACATGGGCGCCGGTGGCCTCGATCACGGCCTTGATCCAGTGGCGCGCCTGGGAGAGGAAGGAACGCCCCGCCATGCCCCGGCGCAGGGCCCAGCTCTGCAACATCTCCGGATTGGGATCCAGCCCCGTCACCAGGAGGGATTGCCGCGAGGCGATGGCATCGGTGAGCTGAAGGAAGAACCCCATCGCGCGCCTGGTGGGTCGCCACGGTGATAGGGCGCCAGGGTCCTGCGGCGCGAGCAGGTGACACAGCTCTTATTGCTCCCTGCCGGGAGTTCGGCCCCTCATCCCGCCGTGATGGCGCGGTAGGCGGGCACCCAGCGCTCCCGCCGCAGCCGCTCCAGGGCCTCCTCGGGCGTGGTGGCCCGGGTGGCCAGGCCCTCCTGGAGGGCCGCAAGGGCCACGGCTTCCGCCACCCGCTCGGACACCGCGCGCACCGCTTGCAGGGAGGGCATCAGGGGGGCGTCGGGATCCTGGCTGGCGGGGATGTGCTGGGCCAGGGCTTCGACGCAGGTGTCGATCATGCCGTCGCTCACCTGGCTGGCGCCCACCGCCATCGCCGCGAACCCCAACCCCGGGAAGACAAAGCAGTTGTTGCACTGCCCGATCACCCGCTCCCGACCGGCCATTTGCACGGGCGGGAAGGGGCTGCCCGTCGCCACCAACGCCCGCCCCGCGCTCCAGCGCAGCAGGTTGGCGGGGGTGATCTCCGCCAGGGCGGTGGGATTGGAGAGGGGGAGCACGATCGGGCGCTCCACCCCCCGGCAGAGGGCCTCCACCACGGCCTGATCAAAGGCGCCCGCGCAGGTGGAGGTGCCGATGAGCACGCCGGGATGAAGCGCCTCGATCACCGCCAGCAGGCCGATGCGGCCCCGCTCGTCGGCGCCCAGGCCGCGCACCTGATCCGCCCGCTTCAGGTAGGGGGTCACCGCCGCGCTCCAGTGGGGCAGTCCGTCGTGGACGAGGCCATCGCGATCCAGGAGCCAGAGCCGATCAGCGGCCTGCTCAGGGGAGAGGCCCTGGCGCACGAGCAGGCGGCAGAGCCGCTCGGCGATGCCGCAGCCGGCGCTGCCGGCGCCGAAGATGACGATGGTCTGGTCACACAGCCGTTGGCCCAGGCCCCGCAGGCCCGCCAGCACCACCGCCGCCGCCACGCCGCTCGTGCCCTGGATGTCGTCGTTGAAGCTGGGGACGACGGCGCGGTAGCGATCCAGCACCCGGCGGGCATTGGCCGCGCCGAAATCCTCCCAGTGCACCAGGGCCGCGGGGCACACCTCCCGCACGGCCGCGATGAAGGCCTCCAGGAAGGCGTCATAGGCGGGGCCGCTCAGGCGGGGTTGCTTCCAGCCGGGGTAGTGCGGGTCGTCCCGCAGGTCGGCCCGGTCGGTGCCCACGTCGAGCATCACCGGCAGGCAGCGGCGGGGATGGAGGCCGGCGCAGAGGGTGTAGACGGCGAGCTTGCCGAGGCAGATCTCGATCCCCCCCACCCCCTGATCGCCGATGCCAAGGATGCCCTGGGCGTCGGTGATCAGCAGCAGATCGGGGGGGCCGAAGCTGGCCACGGCCTGGCGCAGCAGGCGCACGAGCCGGTCCTGGTCCGGAGCCGCCAGATAGACGCCCTGAGACGGGCTGCGATACTTCTGGCTGAAGCGCTGGATCGCCTTGCCCACGGTGGGCGTGTAGACGATTGGCAGGGCCGCCTCGATGTGGTCGGCGAGGAAGCGATGGAAGAGGGTGAGGTTGCGCTCCCGCAGGACCTGCAGGTAGGCGAAGCGTTCCAGGTCGCCTTGGAGGGCCTCGAAGGCCAGCCAGCACCGCTCCACCTGCCCCTCCAGCGTCTCCTCCTGCCAGGGGAGGAGGGCTTCGAGGCCGAGGGCCTGGCGCTCCTGGCGCGTGAAGGCCGTGCCCTTGTTGAGGAGCGGATCGTTGAGGAGCTGGGCCCCTCGCAGGGGGGTGACGAGGGTGGAGTCAGCCACGGACCGGGGAAGATTGGAACCAGTCTCCCAACCGAAGAGCCCTCAGGCCGGATCGGCGGCGTGCGTCTCCACGCGCCAGGGGAGGAGTTCTCCGGCGTGAAAGGGCACGAGCTCCACGGCCCGCCCGGCGGCGTCGTTGAGGTGGAGGCGGGAGGGCACCAGCTGGTCCCCGCGTCGCAGAACGATCCGTTCGGTGTTGGGGGGCAGGCCGTAGAAGCGGGGGCCATGGAGGGAGGCGAACCCCTCCAGGCGATCGAGGGCTCCTTCCTCTTCAAAGGTGAGGGCGTAGCTCTCCAGGGCGTAGGGGGCGTTGAAGATGCCGGCGCAACCGCAGGCGGCCTCCTTGGCGGAGCGCGGATGGGGAGCGGAATCGGTGCCGAGGAAGAAGCGGGGATCGCCGGAGGTGGCGGCCTCCCGCAGGGCGAGGCGGTGCCGCTCCCGCTTCGCCACAGGCAGGCAGTAGAAATCGGGCCGCAGGCCACCGGCGAAGAGGGCGTTGCGGTTGATGGCCAGGTGATGGGGCGTGATCGTGGCCGCCAGGTTGGGGCCCCCCTGGCGCACGAAGGCCACGGCCTCCGCCGTGGTGATGTGCTCAAGCACCACCTTCAAATCGGGATGGCGGATCAGGAGCGGTCGCAGATGGCGCTCGATGAACACCGCTTCGCGATCAAAGATGTCCACCTCGGCGTCGGTGACCTCCCCGTGGAGGAGGAGGGGCATGCCGCTGGCTGCCATGGTCTCCAGCACAGCGGTGAGGGAGGCCAGGTCGCGCACGCCGGCCGCAGCGTTGGTGGTGGCGTGGGCGGGATAGAGCTTGCAGGCGGTGAAGACCCCCTCGACAAACCCCCGCGCGATCTCCGCCGGGTCGCTCCCGTCCTGCAGGTAGTGCGTGAGGAGGGGCGTGAAGTCGCAGCCCTCCGGCAGGGCGGCGAGGATGCGGGCGCGGTAGGCCAGGGCCTGCGCCACCGTGGTGATCGGCGGCGTGAGGTTGGGCATGACGATGGCGCGGGCGAACACCCGCGCCGTGGACCCCACCACGGCCTGCAGCATCGGGCCATCCCGCAGGTGCACATGCCAGTCATCCGGCCGCCGGAGCACCAGCTCGCTCGGGACAGCGCCCGTCATGGAGAGGGCGGGGTGGAGCCGGTGGAGAACCGCTGCAGGACGGCGGCGGTGACGTCATCCGGATCGGTCTGCAGGTAGAGATAGCCCGTTTCCCGGTAGAGGTGCCCCCGCCGCTCCAGCCGCACCCCCCGCAGGGTGCCGTTGGCGTTCCAGGTTTCCAGCAGGAGGCGGGCAAGCGGTTCGCCGGAGAGCTCTCCCTCCCCCATCACGACATAGCGCCCCGGACGGGGAGCGGCGCAGGTGGGGCTGCCGCCGGCGGGGTCGGCCCCCGGGCCGGCAGTGACGGGCCGAGGCAGCGACGCCAGCGCGGGCGCCAGAGCCAGCGCCAGCAAAAGAGGCCAGCGCCCCCTTCCCCGCTGGCGGATGAAGCGTCGGGGTGGCATGAAGACGGGCATTCCGTTGGGCTGCGCTTCGCCACCTTTAGCCCGAACCGGGTCCGCTGCCGGCGCCACTTCGCTCGGAGGGCGGGAAGTGAAATGTTGGGGTGTGGTGTGGCTCCTGCTTCGGCGACAGCAAGTCGGTTTCAGCAGGTCGGTTTCAGCAGGTCGATGTCATCAATGTGGGACTCGGCGGTAAAAGATCAAACCGCAGTAAGTGGGAGCTTTGACCCATTTGAGATTGGATATGCCCTCCTATCCATGGTGTTTCCCTCGATTGCCTCCTCGGCAAGGACTGCTGTGCTGGCTGGTCAGTGTCGAGCCGCTAGCAAAAGCCAAGGCTTATCGGCCCAACCTTATGCTTGGGAAAGGTTTGGGGAGAAACGACATGGCGCAGGACGACAAACTTATCGATACGATCAGGTTTCTGCTGGAAAGCGTTAAAAAGGTGAGCGATACTTTGGTAGATTCTGAAAACAAAGTCAAGCGTGGCTTTGATGGCGTTGCGAACGATATCGATGGATTACGGCATCGCTTGGAGTGGTTGGAGCGTCGTCTGGAGGAACTGCCGAACGCCAGCGGCGAGGAGGGGTCCCCTGGCGCATGGACAGGCCTGGGAGTGGAGGCTCGACAGCTGCCCATGGCGGAGGGGACAGCGCAGTTCAGGGTGCCTGTGCTCAACCTGTCGATGGCGAAGATTTTGGAGGTGTATGCCGAGGCGCCACAGTTGTTGGAACCCTTCAGCCGACCCTGCAGCCTCAGCGGTCGCACCTTGAGCGGGGAGCTCGACGAGGTGGAGCTGGAAGCCTTCGCCCAGGGATCGACCTGGGTCGTGGAAAACCAGACGGAGGGATGTTTGCTGATTCCACGACCGGGCTCGCTGGAGCGCAAAACATCGCTGCAGTCGCTGGAGCGCTTGTATGCCATCGAAGGTGCTCGGCAATTACCAGTGCTGTTGCATCTGATCGAGCCTGCTCTCGTCGATGCGGTGGAGATGGGTCGGCGCTGGCAATTGCGTCAGAGGGGCCAGCTCATAGTCAGCTCCGACCCGTTGCGGGTGGATCTCAGCAACCGTTTCGCCAGCTTGGAGCAGCGCCTCAGCCGATTGGAAAGCCAGCAGCTCAGCTGAGCGGCTCAAGGATCGGTGTCGGGTCCCGGTGGAAGGCAGCGAGGGGCCCATGGCCCGGACCGCTCAATCGTTCACACATGGAGGCTGATGGATGGGCCTGAGATCCGACCTGGAATCCGCCAAGGAGCTGGTGCAGGGCCTTGGAACTGAACATTGCATCAAGACCAGAAGGATGGGGTGTGATGAAGCAGGCCTGCAGTGCATCATCATCGGAGACCCAGTGCGTGGAGCTGCTCAAGAAGCGGCTGCGGCAAGGCGCCGCCAAGCCAGTCAAGAAAAGTCACGGAGAGGGAGCCAGGAGCTTGTGGAGTCGATCGAGCATGGATTGCATGACGGAGAGCTGGTGGCGAAGTT
>JBKDSZ010000051.1:0-10960 GCA_046340375.1 Cyanobacteriota bacterium
CACCCTGTTCCAATCGGATGTCACCCGCGATATCTCGCCGGTGGTGTATTTCCATGAGCAGACCCCGGCAAAGATTCAGACGGAGGTCAGCGAATACATCATCACGGGCGGCTGGCCGGAGGGGCACCCCAATCGCCAGCGCGTGCCCGATGGCATCCATGAGCAGTACGTGCGCCTGCTGCGGGGGATCAGCCGTGAGCTCGACAAACAAGGCGGCCCGGAGCTGCCGACTGCCTGGATCTCGGGTTTCTTTGGATCCGGTAAGTCGATCTTCGCCAAGCTGCTCGGCCTTGCTCTCGATGGCATGACGCTGCCGGATGGCATGTCGCTGTCTGAGGCCTGGCTGAAGCGAGACACCTCCGAGCTGGCCCATGAGTTCAAGGAGGCCTGGGCGGCGTTGCGCCAGAAGATCGATCCGATGGCCGTGGTCTTCGACATCGGCAGCGTCGCCCGCGACAACGAGCACGTGCATGCCGTCGCCCTCGGCCAGGTGCAGAAGCGCCTGGGCTACTGCTCCACCGAGCCCCTGGTAGCCGACTTCGAGCTCAAGCTGGAGCGCGATGGCCATTGGCCGCAGTTCCTCGAGAAGGCGGAGCAGACCCTCGGCGAACCCTGGAGTGCCGTGAAGGATCAGCAGCTCGCGGAGGAGCAGTTCTCGCTGGTGCTCTCCGAGCTGTTCCCGGATCTCTACCGGGATCCGATGGCCTGGTTCGAGAGCCGGGCGGGCACCCACCAGCGGCGCGATTCACCGGAAGAGGTGGTGAAGGCGATCCGCGACATGCTCAAGCACCGCCAGCCGAACGCCACCTTGTTCCTGGTGATCGATGAGGTGTCGCAGTATGTGCTGAACAACCGCGACCGCACCGACCGCCTGCGGGCCTTTGCCTCGGCGCTGGGATCGACGCTGCGCGGCAAGGCGTGGCTGCTGGCGCTGGGACAGCAGAAGCTCGATGAGGCCGCTGGCGACACCTTTCTGTCGTGGGCGAAGGATCGCTTCCCGCCCCAGCTGCAGGTGCACCTGGCGCCCACCAACATCCGCGATGTGGTGCACCAGCGCATCCTCGCCAAGACCGCCGAGGGCGCGGCCGAGCTGCGGGAGCTGTTTGATCGCCACCGGGCCGATCTCAAGCTCTACGCCTACGGCTGCGAGGACGCCACAGCCGACGAGTTCGTGGATGTGTACCCGCTGCTGCCGGGGCAGATCGAACTGATCCTGCGGATCACGTCGGTGCTGCGCACCCGCTCCAGCCGCGCCCAGGGGGATGACCAGGCGATCCGCGGACTGTTGCAACTGCTGGGTGAGCTGTTCCGGCGGCAGCAACTGGCGGAGCAGCCGATCGGCACCCTCGTGAGCCTCGATCGGGTGTACGAGGTGCAGTACACCGCCCTCGATGCCGACACCCAGGCCTCGATGGCCCGGATCCTGGTCCAGTGCAGCGGCGAAGGCAGTGAGCTGATGCTGCGAGCCGCCAAGGCTGTGGCGTTGCTGGAGCTGATTCAGGACACGGACCCGACCACCGAAGAGCTGGTGGCCCGCTGCCTGGCGGAGCGGATGGATGGGGGCAACCAGCAGGCGGCCGTGCGCCAGGCTCTGGAGGAGCTGCGCCGCCGCAACCTGCTGGGCTATTCGGAGAAGACGGGCTTCAAGATCCAGTCCTCCGCTGGGGAGGAGTGGGAGCGGGAGCGGGCTGATTTCCCCTTCAGCCGGCAGGAGCTGAGCAAGCAGCTGCAGGAGAGCCTCAAAGGGCTGATGGGCGATGTCTCCGGCACCGAACGGCCCAAGTTGGAGGGGCGTCCTTTCCCCTGGGAGGTGCGCTACTCGGATGGCCGTTTTGCCAACGACGCCCAACTGCTCGATCCCCGCGACGACGCCTGCCTGACGCTCGATCTGCGCTGCCTGCCCCTCGATGAGCGGGTGGAGAGCGCCTGGGTGCGTCGCTCGGCGGAGGATCCCCAGCTGAAGAAGCGGCTGCTGTGGATCGCGGGCAACAGCGATGCGGTGGACGACCTGGCCCGGGAGCTGCATCGCTCCGCGGCGATCATCCAGCGCTATCAGCCGCGGCGAGAGTCGCTGGCGCCGGCGCGGCAGAGGTTGCTGCTCGATGAGCAGACCCGCCGCGATGCGCTGATCCCCCAGCTGAAGCAGGCGATCGCTCAGAACTGGATGGAGGGCGCGCTCTACTTCCAGGGCCGCAGCCTCCATCCCAAGGACTGCGGCCAGAGCTTCGGGGCGGCGCTGCTGGCGGCCGGTACCCAGGCCCTGCCCCTGCTCTACCCCTACTTCCGGGCGATTCAGATCCTGCCCACGGAGCTGAACCAGCTGCTGCAGCCGGAGCTCACCGGCGCCTCCACCAAGTTCCTGCCGGAGGGACTGGGCCTCCTGGAGCTGGACACCGGCCGCTATGTGCCCGCCTGCAGTGGCGAGATTCCGCAGCGTGTGCTGCAGTCCATCGAAGACGACTCCGGCCTGGAAGGCGGCGAACTGCTCAAGCAGTTGGGGGCCGCTCCCTATGGCTATGCGCCAGGTGTGGTGAAGGCCTGCGTGGCGGGCTTGTTGCGTGACGGCAAGATCGCGATCCAACCGGAAACCGGCCCTGAGATCACCGCCCGCCGCGATGCCGGGGTGCAGGACCTGTTCGACAAGGACCGCAGCTTCCGCAAGGCCCGCTTCAGCAAAGGCGGCGACGGCGGCACCAGCCGCCAGGACCGGGCGCGGATCTGCAAGCTGTTCGACGACCTGCTGAACCGGGATCTCGACCGGGAAGAAGGCCCGATCGCCGATGCGGTGTCGGAGTTGTTCCCCGATCTGGCCAAGCGCCTGCGGGAGGTCCAGACCCGGCTGAACCGCCTCCCTGGCGATTTCGAGGAACCTGCCGCCCTGGCCAAGCTGCAGACCGCACTGGAGCAGTGTCTGCGCAATCCCAGGCTCACGCGCCCAACGGTGCAGGCGGTGCTGCGCCATCTCGACGCCCTGCGCGATGGCCTCACCACCCTGCAGGTGCTGGAAGCCGAGGTGAATGACGCCGCCGTGGTGGCTCTGCGGGACGCCCACACGGTGGTGACGCGCATGGCCAGCCAGCTGGAAGGCCTCGGCATCCAGGCCACCAACGTGGAAGCCGCTGCCACGCGAGTGCGCGACAAGCTCGAGAGCACGGAACCCTGGCGGGGCCTGGCCGATCTGGACGGCGACCTGGAGGAGATCCGCGTGGCCTACCGCAGTGAACGCAGCCGACTCCTGCGCGAAGAGGAGCAACGGATCGAAGCGAGCAAGCAGCGTGTGCGTGGCTTGCAGGGATTCAGCACGCTCAGCGGTGAGCACAGCCATGCCGTGCTCATCCCCCTCAATGGCTGCGCCACGCAAACCAGCGAGGACGCGATCGCTCCCAGCCTGGAGGAGTTGAAGGATCCGTTTGTTGCGCGGCTGCAACGGGCGGAGAGGGAGGCAATCGAGACGCTGGATCGGCTGCTGGTGGATAAAGGCGAGGTCACCCAGCTGACGCAACAGGTGGATCTGGGGCTGCACAACCGCGAGCTGAACAGCGAGGAGGACGTGCGGGCGCTGGCGCGCGAGATCGAAAGCCGCCTGTTGCCGCTGGTGCAACAGGGAACCCGCGTGCGGATCCTGTGAATTGCTTCAACGGCTGGCGCTGTTCACTCTGCGATCGCGTTGGGTTCCAAGCGGGAGATAGAGGGATCGGGGCGAATCCTGAAGCCGGCGGAAGCCGTGATGGGCATAGAACTCAGCTGCCGCCTGATCCTTGGCGTCCACAAGCAGGGCAAAGCCGCCGATGGATTGGCGCACCTCCAGGCAACGCTCCACGGCAAGGGCAAGGAGCAGGGATCCAAGGCCTTGGCCCCGGCAGCTCAGATCCAGCGCCAGGCGCCCCATGCGGAAACAGGGAACCGGGTAGGGGGGAAGAGGGGCGGCATCATCCGGCTGGAGGGCGACCCGCTCCACCTGAGCCGGTGCAAGGGTGTAAAAGCCGAGGATCTTGGCGGGATCAGCGGCGTCCACCAACACAAACGTTTCCCCGAAGCCCCGGCGTCGGTTCTGGCCGGCCTGCTGGGCTAGAAAGCGGTCGAGGGCTTCCACACCACAGCGGAAGGCCTTGCGGTTGTGGCGGCCGGGTTCGAGCCGCTGTTCCTCAAGCACGCCGCACCTGGGAGCGAGCCCGCTGCAAGGCGTCCTCCAGAGGGGGCGCGGGGCGGAACGGCTCGTGGATGGCGGCGTGGAAGGCCTCGAAATCCCGTTGGGAGAGCTGCAGCTGCCGCTCCCGCAGGATGGCTTCGCTGGCCTGCTTCTTGGCGGCCGACCGCACGAAGGCGGCCAGGCTCATGCCTTCAATGCTGGCGGCCTGCATCAGCAGGTCCTTGTCGTCGCTGGAGAGCTTCAGATCGAGACGATCGGAGGCAAGGGCCATCACCGGCACAGGCAGACACTCGCAAGCGTACGGCATTTCGCCGTACCTGGCGCTACGCTGCCAGCACCGCTTTCTGATCGCCATGCTGCGTGGGTGGTTCCGAGCCAAGCCGGTGCGGCTGTGGGATCGCCTGCAGGAGCCACACCAGACAGATCCACCCCAGGAATCGTTGGTGTCGTTCATCCGCCGTTCTCCGTTGGTGGGGGGTGGCGGGCTCGATCTGGAGCGGCTGGCTGATCCCGTCAGGGATCCCATGGCTTGAACGATGGGCAGTCAGATCTGGACAGCCGCAACCGGAACGCTGCGGCCATGATGACCCCCGAAGCCAAGAAGGCGCTCTCCAGCACGATCCGCGGGCTGCGGCAGCGCCTGTTGGAGGATCTGCGGCTGGCGACGGAGTCGGCCTATCGCCTCTCGGTGCGGGCGCAGGACGCCGGCCTCGATGAAGCCGCCCGCACCAAGCGCCAGCGCCTGGACAGCTGGCTGGATGAACAGCTCAGAGCCCAGGCGGCCGGGGGGAGACGCCGGCAGCGGGACGACTTCCTGCGGGAGGCCGAACAGCAGGCCGCCTACACGCTGCTGACCCGGCGGGTGATCCTGCGGCTGATGGAGGCACCTGGCCCGTCCGGCCAACCACTGCGCAGGCCAGCCCTGATCAAGGGAGGCTGGGGCACCACGGCCTATCAGGACTTTCGTGACCTGGCCAGGGGTGTGGTGCGCGATGACCCCACCGAAGGCTTTGGCTTCCTGCTGCAGCTCGTGTTTGAGGAGCTGGCGGAAGACCTGCCGGGCCTGTTTGGCTCGGCAGGAATCGGGGATCTGATCCCCATCCCGCCGGCCACCCTGCGCCATGCGGTGGAGGAGCTGAACAAGGACGAACTGGAGAGCTGCTGGGCCGACGACATGACGCTCGGCTGGGTATACCAATACTGGAACGACCCGGAGCGCGAACGGCTCGACGCCAAGATCAACGACGGCGGCAAGATCGAGCCCCATGAGATCGCCAGCAAAACCCAGATGTTCACCGAGCGCTACATGGTGGACTGGATGCTGCAGAACAGCCTGGGCCTACTGTGGTTCACCCTCTGCAAGAAGAACGGCTGGGCACCCGAGGTGCAAACGAATGGCACGCTGCAGCGCCTGGAGGAGCGCCAGACCGAATGGCGTGCCAAGCGGGCGACGGGTGAGGTAAGCCTCATACAGTTGATGCCGCTGGAGAGTGAAGAAGAACGGCGCTGGGCTTACTTCCTGCCTGGCCAGGAGATTTCCGATGAGGCTGTGGAGCACGCGTCCGCATCCGTGCGTGAGTGGACGATCCTCGATCCGGCGGTTGGATCAGGACATTTCCTGGTGGTAGCGCTGGGACTGCTGTTGGCCTTGTTTCAGGAAGAAGCGAAGCATCGCGGCCAGCAAGACGCCCCCGAATGGAGCCAGAAGGCGATCGTGGAGCACCTGCTCGCCCACACCCTGCATGGCATCGACATTGACCCACGTGCAGTGCAAATCGCAGCTGCATCGCTTTGGCTGAAAGGGAAGACTCTCTGTCCTGAGATTGAGCCAGAACAGCTCAATCTGGTGGCCCCGAACCTCAGGCTCGCCGACCTACCCGATGACGATCCAGCCGTGGTTGAGCTTCATTCTGATATAGAGGCTGAGACGGGGATCGCCGGGGAGTTCACCACTCAGATTCTGCAGGCCCTTCGTGGTGCGGATCATCTCGGCAGCCTGCTAAAGATTGATCAAGCAGTGGATGAAGCCATTGAGCAACAAGAGCGGCGACTTAAGGCACAACGACCCAAAGTTCAGCAGGTGCAGCTAGATCTCACCGGCAAAGCGCCACCAGTGCAGGAGGAGATGGATTTCTCCGCAGCCGAAGCTCGCGCTGATCTGCAGGAGTTGCTGGAGCAGTTCCTGACTCGACACTCCAGCGCGAACGACTTGGGCCTGCGCCTCCATGGCGAACAACTTGCTGCAGGCGTGCGTTTTGTCAGGCTGCTCAAGGAATCTTCCTATCACATGTTAATCGCCAATCCGCCATATCAAGGCACGGGGAAGATGGAGGCCACAAGCTACGTGGAACATCATTACCCCCTCGGCAAGGCTGATCTCTATGCCGCTTTCTTGCTGCGTGGGCTTGAGCTTGCAAGACCAGGAGGGCTGTCAGCCATGCTTACCATGAGGAACTGGATGTTTATCAAGCAATACTCGGGACTGCGAGAGAAAATATTCGCAGCAAGCGACCTAAGAAGTTTGGGAGATTTTGCGGTAGGCGCCTTCGATGATGTTGCAAATGATGTGCTAAGCGTTGCTGCCACGCTTATTTCTAGACTTCGCTCTAACTCAGGCCTAAGCATCAGTCAGATGCCAACACCTGTTTCGGACATATCTTATGATCGCGGGCGAACAGCTCGCAAGCGTTCCGCAACTCTCGCCCAAGAGGGACGCTATCGATTTCGCGTCTCAGATCTGAAAGCCGTTCCAGAGTGGCCCTTGACTTACTGGTGGGACCAAGAGCTTATTCAAATTTATGAAACCACCCCATTAATCGGGGAAGTTGCGCCTGCGTCGAAGGGTATTTGCACTAGTAATGATGAAAGATATCTCCTTTTCCCGTGGGAAATCATTTTTGAGAGCCTTGAAGCTGCCTGCAATTGTTTAGAGTCTTGGCATCCATCGATTCACGGAGCGAAGGACGAGGTGTGGATAGAGCCGCTACGGCTAATCATTCGCTGGCATCGAAGTGGCCTTGAAAATAAAGTCATGCACGAAGCACAGTGGGGTTCTTATAGCAAGCGAGTTCAGAATCAACACCTCTATTTTAAGCGTGGGGTTGCCTTCTCAATGATTGGAGCCAACTTCAGCGCTAGAGCTCATCGCTACCCTAGCATATTTGGAAACAAGGGTTCATCTGTTTTTCCTGAAAGTCTTGCCGACGCTGTATGCCTTCTGAATTCCTCGCGAGCGCGATACGTTCTGAACTCGTTAAACCCTGGCATCGGCTTTGAGGTTGGCGACGTAAACCGCCTGCCATTATTCTCAATTTCAGGGCATGATTTCATTTACTCAACTCTGGAAAGTTCTTTTGGTGATCATGAATCACACCGCGAGCCCTCTGTTGAGTTTAGAAAGCCCGGTCCTTCTCCCTGGCGCCACGCTCAGGACTGGGCCCAGCAAGCCGTCGACCGCCCTGAAGGCGCCCCACTGCCTGACTACACAGAGGAACTCGACCCCGAGCCCCCCACCGATCACCTGAGCTTTGCCCTCGGTGTTGCCCTCGGCCGTTTCGCCCCCGTCGATGACGAAGGCCAGCCTACCACCAGCAACCAACCCGGCATCCTTGATCCCACCACCGACGATCTCTCCCATGCCCTTCCTGCAGGAATCCTCTTCCTCGATGGCTCCTTAGAGGACAACGATCACCGCGACGATCTCGGTCAACCCGCGGCGGCCCCTTTGCATCAGGCCTGGTCCCGCCATGGTTCAGCCATTGCCCCAAACCGCAGCCTGCGCGATTGGCTGCGGCTGGACTTCTTCAAGGACGTGCACCAGGGCATGTATGAGACCCGCCCGATCCATTGGCCGCTGAGCTCCTCCGGCAAAACCTTTGTGGCCTGGGTCAACATCCATCGCATGGATGAGAGGACTCTCAAGGTTCTCTTGGCCGACCATCTGATTCCAGCCCGTTCTCGCATCGATGGCGAGCTGGATGACCTCCGCCAGGTGCGCGATTCCGAGGACCGCAAGGCCGCGCGGGAAGCCGATAGCCGCATCGGCAAGCTCAGCCGCTGGCGCGAGGAGCTCCAGGAGTTCATCTCAGCCGTGGAGCAATGCGCCGACCACGGCGCACCTCCCACCGATAGCCGCTGCCCCGCCCGCGAACAGGACGCCGTCTACGCCCCAGATCTGGATGACGGCGTGATGATCAACTCCGCCGCGCTCTGGCCGCTGCTGGAGCCGCAGTGGAAGGATCCCAAGAAGTGGTGGAAGGAATTCTCCAGCGCCCAGGGCAAGAAGGACTACGACTGGGCCCATCTGGCCATGCGCTACTGGCCCACGCGCGTGGATGGGAAGTGCCAGAACGATCCCTCCCTGGCAGTGGCCCATGGCTGCTTCTGGCGGTATCACCCTGAACGGGCCTGGGCCTGGGAGCTGCGCCTGCAGCAGGAGATCGGGCCTGGGTTCCGCATTGAGGAAGCGCCCTACCGCCCCGGCGGCCGTGATCTGGGGGATCAGGGCGATGCCCCGAACCGGCAGGCCTGGCTCTCCGAACACCCCAAGGAAGCCCTCGCCGCCGTGGAGAAGGAGGCCACCCGCCGCATGGGCCGCGGTGACAACCGCCAGGTGGTGAACGAGATGCGCCTCCTGGAGGCGGGCCTTTGGTCGGTGATCCCCGAGGAGGTGGCGGCCATGGAGCAACGCCTCAGTGCCCGCCAAGGCGAGCTGTTCAGCCTGCGGGCCCCCGATGAGGCGGAGGGACGAGCGAGCATCGGTGAGCAGACCGTGCTGGTGGGGCTGTTTGCTTCCCCAGGGACCAGCCAACCAGGCAGCATGGAAGACCGGGGGACCCCTTCATGCTGAAGCCCACAATGCAAATCCAGCAGCTGCGCATCCAGAACTTTCGTGTATTTAAGGATGTCAACATCCTCAACATCCCCTCTGTGGCCGTGTTCATCGGGGCTAATGGAAGTGGTAAGTCAACCCTTTTCGAGGTTTTTGGTTTTTTGAAGGATGCATTGCTCAATAATGTGCATATTGCCGTGACACGTCGTGGAGGCCTGCGTGAAGTGCGCAGCAGGGACCAAGAAGGTCCCATCAGCTTTCAGATCAAGTTCCGAGAACCCAATGGCCCCTTAGTTACCTATGAATTGGAGGTCTCAGAACAGGATGGACGTGCTGTTGTCGGCCATGAGGTTCTGAAGTACCGCCGTGGTCAACACGGCCAACCCTGGCATTTTCTTGATTTCCGAATGGGCGAGGGATCGGCCGTCACGAATGAGGTCGACTATGGAACTCCAGCGGCTGAAATGATGCGAGAAAACCAGCGCTTGGACAGTCCTGATATTCTCGCAATCAAGGGATTGGGGCAATTTGAAAGATTCAAGGTTGTGAATAGCTTTCGCAAGCTCATTGAAGGCTGGCACCTGTCCGACTTTCACATCCAAGATGCACGTCCAAGCCAAGAGGCAGGCTATGCAGAGCATCTTTCGCCTGAAGGCGGAAACCTACCTCTCGTCACGCAATACATCTACGGACGCCATCGTGCGATCTTCAACGATATTCTCGAACGCATGAAGCAGCGTGTTCCCGGGGTCTCGAATGTCGAAGCACAAGAGACCGTCGACGGTCGCCTGGTGCTGCGATTTCAGGATGGGGCTTTCAAGGATCCCTTCTTGGCTCGTTATGTTTCCGACGGCACGATCAAGATGTTTGCTTATCTTGTTCTTCTGCATGACCCTTCACCCCATCCATTGCTGTGCATTGAAGAGCCGGAGAATCAACTTTATCCCACCCTCTTAGCTGAGCTGGTGGAGGAATTTGTTGGTTACGCCCACAGGGGTGGTCAGGTGATGGTCAGCACCCACTCCCCTGATCTACTGGATGCCGTTTCTCTTGAGGATGTGTTCTGGCTCGAAAAACACCAAGGATTCTCCGTTGTGAAGCGTGCCAGCGATGACCTCCAGATCAAGGCCTTGATCGATGCAGGAGACAGCCTCGGAGCTCTCTGGAAGCAGGGTCTTTTTGGGGCGGCCAATCCATGAGGTTGATCTTCCTTCTTGAAGAGCGTTCCGCAAAAGTATTTCTTGACGCGCTACTTCCCCGGCTTCTCCCAAGCGGTACTGAGTTTCTCACTATTCCCCATGAAGGAAAGCAGGACCTACGTCGTTCGATTCCAAGAAAACTCAGAGCATGGCAGCGACCAGAAGATCGCTTTATTGTTGTTCATGATCAGGATTCCAGTGACTGTCGAGCACTGAAGGCTGAGTTGCAGCTTCTCTGTCTCAGTGTAGGGAGATCAGACGTCAAGATTCGCATCGCCTGTCACGAGCTTGAAGCCTGGTATCTGGGTGACCTTGCCTCTTTGGATCAGGCCTATGGATCTCAGCTTCAAAGCTTAAAAGATTCCAGGTTATTTCGCAATCCTGATGCAGTTGTCAATCCAAGTCAAGAGCTGTTGCGTCGAATCCCTGCTTTTTCCAAAATAGATGCTGCTCGCAAGCTTGGAAGTTCCATTAATCTTGGGAGTAACGAATCCTGCAGTTTCCGGCTATTACTGCAAACGGTCAGACAGCTGATTCCCCCAGCTCCAGAGCCGCAGAACCAGGGATGACGACTTCCAATCTCGGCCCCATCTCTACAGCCCTGGAGGGTGAGCTGCGCCTGCGGGTGCAGCAGAACGGCATCGTGATCTGGCTGGATCGCGATGGCCACTACAGCCCGCTGGTGGAGCAGCTCCAGGCCCTGCGCACCGAAGGTGTTCTTCCCTATGCGGTGCATGGCTTTCGGGGCAGTTACCTGGCCCTGATGCTCGACCTCGATGC
>JBKDSZ010000052.1:0-6714 GCA_046340375.1 Cyanobacteriota bacterium
ATCGCCGCAGCCGTTTTCCGCCATGGCCTGCCTGTAGAGGAGGGTTCTCACCGGCACCCGAACCAGCTCCACGGACCGGGCCAGGGGCGGGCTGACCGCTGATTCGCGCGACATGTCCATGGCCAGGCCTCCCGGGGATGATGGGATCAGTTGGGGGAGAGCGGGCTGGATGGTGCGACCACCCGACACGCTCATCAGGCTCAGGGCCGATTCCAACAGCCCAACAGGGCCGCGGCGCACCCCGCGCGTCTTCCGAACGCGCCCCCGCAAGGGGGCCACAAGACAAACGCTATGAATCAGTCCCAGCCTTCGACTGTGGCGACGACTACAAAATGGAGCCTTGTCCTGGCGTCCGCGCTCCTGGGCTCCCTCCCCGCGGCCGCAGTCCCCGACGTCTGTGTGCTGGCGCCTGACATCACCACAAGCGCCACGGCCCCGCCCACCGCCACCATCCCCCTGAGCCGCCCCACCCTCTTCATCCGGGAGCCCCTGGTGGAGATGCGCCTGGAACGGGATGGCGCCCTGCTCTGGCGGGCCAGCCCACCGCTCGCCACTCCCCTGGAGGGGCCCCGGGCATGGCCCCTCGACCCGCTCCAGCCGAATCAGAGACTGACTCTGCGGCTGCGGCCCCTCGGGGCGGACCCCGGCCAGTTCGCCACCATCCGTCTCCAAGCCGCCGGACGCCCGCGCCTGGAGGCCGGTGACACCCTGTTGCGCTCCTTGCTCGCGGGCCCGCCGACGGCCTGGCGTCCCACTCTGGAGGCCCTGCTGGCCAAAGGCGACCGCCCCCTCGCCACGGCCCTGCTGTTTGCGCGCGAGGGGCCCGACGAACCCAGCCTCAACGCCCTCCGGCTGGAGGCCGCGCGCACGAGCTGCCGTTGAACCGCCTCCCCCGACCTCTCCCGGGGGCCACCACCGCTCGTCAGTTTTCGCGACACTCTGCCCACCCCCCAGCGCCCCGCGCTCCCCTGCCGCCATGCCCGAGGCTCCGTCCTTGCTCGCTCCCTCTGCAGAGACCATGCGCCAGCCGGTCCTGGACGGGACCACCCGTCCCCTGGCCTGGCGCCTGGCCCAGCTCGACCGGCTGGCCGCTCTGCTCGAATCGGTGGAAACCGACCTGCTGGAGGCCCTCTCCCGGGCTCTGGGCAAGCCGCCGTTGGAGGCGTGTTACGAGCTGGTGGGCGTGCGGGAGGAGCTCCGGTACACCCGCCGCCACCTGAAACGCTGGCTGGCGGGTCGGACCATCGCCCTCCCCCTTTGGACCTGGCCGGCTCGGGCCCGGGTGCGGCCCGAGCCGCTGGGGTGCGTGCTCATCCTGGGGCCCTGGAACTATCCCTTTCAGCTTTGCATCCAGCCCCTGATCAGCGCCCTGGCGGCGGGCAACACCGTGGTGCTCAAACCCTCCGAGCTGGCGCCCCACACCGCCAGCCTGATCGCTGAACAGCTGGGGCGGCACTTTCCCCCGGACGTGGTGCAGGTGGTGCAGGGGGATGGCCAGGTGGGCGCCCGGCTTCTGGAGCTCCGCTTCGACCACATCTTCTTCACGGGCGGCGGACGGGTGGGCCGCTTGGTGATGGCGGCGGCCGCTCGCCACCTCACCCCGGTCACCCTGGAGCTGGGGGGTAAAAGCCCGGCGATTGCCCTGGCGGATGCGGCCATCACCCCCACGGCCCGCCGTCTGGTGTGGGGGAAGGGGCTGAACGCCGGCCAGACCTGCGTGGCGCCGGACCATCTGCTGGTGGTGCCCGAGATTGAGGCGCCGCTGCTGGCGGCGATCGGCGAGGAGATCCACCGCTTGTATGGCGCCGATCCCCTGGCGAGCCCAGATCTGGGCCGCGTGGTGAACCGCCATCATTTCGAGCGGTTGGCCCAGCTCCTGCGCCAGGCCGAAGAGAAGGGCCAGGTGCTGCTGGGAGGACGCATGAATCCCGAGGAGCGCCGCATCGAACCCACGCTGCTGCGGGTTGACGATCCCGACAACGACCCCCTGATGGGGGAGGAGCTGTTCGGACCGCTCCTCCCCGTGCTCTCGGTGCCCCATCTGGAGGCGGCCATCGCACGGGTGCGGGCGGGCGCCAAACCCCTTGCCCTCTATCTCTTCAGCCAGAGCCCGCGAGATCGCGAGCGCCTGCGCCTGGCCACCAGCTCCGGCAGCCTGGCGTTCAATGATGTGGTGACGCAGGTGGCGGCGCCTCAGTTGCCGCTGGGAGGCGTGGGGGAGAGCGGCATGGGGGCTTATCACGGCGAAACCGGCTTCGCAACCTTCTCCCACCAGCGCAGCATCCTGGAGCAGCGCTTCTGGCCGGACCTGCCCTTCCGCTACCCCCCCTATGCCGGCAAGCTGTCCTGGTTGAAACGCCTCATGGGCTGACCCTGCGCCGCTGGAGAAAGCGGCGCAATCCGGCTGGGGGGGACTGGATGGCAGGCCAAACCGTCCTTATGGTGCGCCGAAATTGAGGACGTGGGATCCTATGCGCCCCGCCACTGCAACCGCCGCCGCAACCGCCGCCGCCCTGGTCCTGAGCCTGGCTCTCCCGCAGCCCTCCAGGGCGGCGGAGGTGAAGGTGCAACCCGGGGAAACCCTCTCGGAAATCGCCGACCGCTTGGGCGTGAGCATGAAGCGCCTGATGGAGCTCAACGCCCTCTCCGATCCCGACCATGTGGAAGCCGGCACGGCCCTCCGTCTCCCCGCAGGGGTGCGGGTCCCCGGGGGCTCCAGCGGCGGGGGCGGTGGTGCGACCGTCACGGTGGGGCAGGGAGAAACCCTCTCCGACATCGCCGAACGCCACGGCATCGCCCTGAACACCTTGGTCGCCCTGAACGGCCTGAGCGATCCCAACCACGTGGAAGCGGGCCAGGTCATCAAGCTCAAGGGAGCGTCCCGTCCCGCCCCCACCCCCCGGACCGCCGTCACTCCCGCCGCCTTCACCTACGCGCCCGGAGCCAGCGTGCATGTGGTGCGCAAAGGAGAGAGCCTCTCCGCCATCGCCCGCGGCACCGGGGTCCCCCTGAGCCAGTTGGTGGCGCTCAATGCCATCAGCAATCCCAACAACGTGCCCGCCGGCAGCACCCTCCGGCTGACCGGACGCCCGGCGACGGAGGCTCCCAGCGCCACTCCCCGGGCCCGCCCCGAGCCGCGCCCCACCGTCGCCCCCCGTCCCCAGCCGGCGGCCACGGCCGTGGCTGCGGCTCCGCGTCCGGCGGCGAGCGCCGCCCAGGGAGCGGCCAGTGGCAAGAGCGACTGGCGCACCTATGGCCCGCTCCAGGTGGATTGGACCAGCTGGCAACCGATGGGCGGCAGCATGGTGGCGGCCGTGATCAACGGCAAAGGCGAGTCGCTCTACACCTCCATCAATTGCGGGGCGCGCAAGATCAACGGCACCACGTCCTCCGGGCAATGGGGGAGCTGGAAGGATCCCTCCTCGGAGGTGGAGAGCAAGCTGATGAACGACTTCTGTTCCCGCCGCAACGGCTGATCAGCCTGCCCAGTGGAGGGGCCAGGGTGTGCGCAGGAAATGGGTGCCGGAGGGCTTCAGCCACAGGCGCTGGATGCCGTCATCACTCTCGGCGATCAGGTGCTCCTGCACCAGGCGGCGACTGAGCCAGCGCCACTGCCCGGCCTCCCCCCCGTGACGATCCGCGAGCTGGTCCGCCAGGCCTTTGCTGGATTGCCCCTTCTGGTCCCGCAGGGCAACGAGCACCCGCAACGCCTCCTCGGACCAGTCGCGGGCGGGGTCCTGGCGGACGCAGCGATCACAGCGACCGCAGGCCCCCCCGACCTCGCCCACGGCCCGCAGCAGCGCCCGCTCCCGACATTCCTCCCCCTCGGCGATGGCCTCCATGCGGCGGAGCTGCTGCTGGGCAAGAACCATGCGCTGGATGTCAGGGTCCCACCAATCGCCATCGGAGGCCGAGGGAGTCGCCGACCGGATCGCCCAGCCCAGCCGCTCTCGATCCCCCGGGTCAAACACCCCCAGGCAGGTCGCCGGCTCCCCGTCCCGCCCGGCCCGGCCGGATTCCTGCAGATAACCCTCGGGGCTGGCCGGCAGGTGGAGATGGAGCACAAGCCCCACATCGCCCCGATCCACCCCCATGCCGAAGGCCACGGTGGCCACCAGCACCGGCCGGGGATGGGTCTGAAAGTGCGCGAGTGCATGCTGACGGCTGGGGGGATCCATGCCGGCGTGATAGGCGATGGCATCCACGCCCGCCTGTTGCAACCGCTCGGACCACTCCTCCACGGAGCGTCGGGTGCGGGCGTAGATCAGCACAGCCCCCCGAGCCCGGGAGATGGCCTCCCGCACCTCCGCCAGGGCGTCGGGAGATCGGCGCCGCATGGCGTAGGAGAGGTTGCTGCGGCGGGCGGAGCGCACCTGCACCAGGGGATGGCGGAGGCCCAGCAGTCGGATGATGTCCGCGCGAACCTGGGGGGGAGCCGTGGCCGAGAGGGCCACCAGCGGCACGCCCGGGAAGAGGGCGCGCCAGTGGCCAAGCCGGCGGTAGTCCGGACGGAAGTCATGGCCCCAGGCGCTGATGCAGTGCGCCTCATCGACCGCCAGGGCCACCAGCGCACCGGTCTGGAGCGATTCCTCGAGCAGCTGGCGGGTGCCCTCCCCGTGCAGACGCTCCGGAGCGAGATAGAGCAGGCGCAGACGTTGCTCCGCCAGATCGCGCCGCAAGGCGCGCTGATCCTCCGAGGTCAGGCCGCGATGGAGGCAGGCCGCAGCGATGCCCCGCCGTTCCAGCTGGCGCACCTGATCCTGCATGAGGGACACCAGGGGCGAGACCACCACCGTCAACCCCTCCCGCACCAGGGCCGGCAGCTGGTAGCAGAGCGACTTGCCCGCGCCGGTGGGCAGCACGGCGAGACAATCGCGCCCCTCCAACAAGGCTTCCACCACCGGTCGCTGGCCGTCCCGGAAGGCTGGCCAGCCGAAGTGTTGCCGCAAGGCCCTGAGGAGGGGATCCTCCGCCAAGGTCACACCATCCACAGCGCCTCTTGACCTTAGCGACCCCCACCGGTGGCGGCGTCAGCCCCTCCCGCAAAGGGGATGGCCGGGGCGTCCAACTGGTCCGCGCCCTCTTCCACCAACTGCAGACGCACCCGTTTCCCCCCTGCCAGCTCCCCGAGGGAGACCCGCAAAGTGCTGCCGCTCAGGCTCTGCAGTGCTTGCAAGGTGGTGCGCAGATGGGGCGTGCTGCTGCCGCTCTCCAACCAGAGCCGTTCCTGCAACAGACCCAGACGCCGCCAACTGGTGTGCAGCTGCAGCACGGCCCGCTCCAGTTGCCGGGCCTGGTTCACCGCATCGGCCAGAACTCCAAGGGCATCGAGGCGTTGGGCCTCCAGCATGGCCTTCTCGAGGTTGACCTCTTCGCCCTGCAGCGCCCGCACGGCCAGGCCGGCCTCCGCAGCCCGTTTCAACCAGCGGGCCGTGAGGGTGACATCCCGCACCCGGTCCAGCTCGGGCTCCTCCCGCAGCTCCTGACAGAGCGACTCCCGCTGGGCGTCGGGCAGGGTCGCCAGCTCCCGCACCAGGGGAGCCACAACCCGTGAGGGGAGCAGGTTGTCCGCCGTGCGTTGACGGATCTCTTCCGGCAACAGAGGGCTGGTGGCCGCCATCACGTCGTCACTGAGGCGCCGCACCTGCTGCCGGGTGATCTGCTGGCCCGCCTGGGCCGCTTCGCTCACAAGCAGCTGCACTTCCGGGCCGGCTTGGGCGGTTTCCAGAAACGCGCGCTTGGAGAACTGGTTGACGCTGCTCTCGTCCAAGAGTCCCTCCCCCAGGAGGTTGTCCGCCGACTCCGCCAACTGGATCAGGGTGTAGGCCCGGGTCTTGCTGACCTCATGCTCCCGCAACCACTGGAGAAAGCCCAGGCCCCGTCCCTCCCCGCCCCGTTTCTCCCGATCACGCACGGCTCGCAGGATGCGACCCCGCCAGATCTCCGTCTGCAAGTCGAACCGATCACACACGGCCCAGGCCTCCTCCAAGCGGGCCTGGAAGTCGATGGCGCTGATGTCGTCCTGTTCCGGATCGGGCAGCTCAAGGCTGAGCACGGGCGGTTCAGCGGAGGCGGAGGCGGAGGCGGAGGCCATCGCGGCGGGAGGGGAAGAAGCGGATGCTGCCACGGTGCCCGGCCCGGCTCCGGCGACGTTTCGTGACGCCCAGGCGTCCGGGCAAGAGGAGCCCGGTAAGGTCTTCACGCTCCTTCTGTGACCCGCTCACGAGCAATGGCCATCTCCCGCGGTGACAAAGTGCGCATCAAGCGTCCCGAGTCCTACTGGTTCAATGAGGTCGGCACTGTTGCCACCGTCGACACGTCGGGCATCCGCTAACCCGTGGTGGTGCGTTTTGACAAGGTGAACTACAACGGCTTCAGCGGTTCCGAAGGCGGCATCAACACCAACAACTTCGCCGAGAACGAGCTGGAAAAGGCCTGAGTGCACAGGCTGGGCCCGGACGGCAGGGAACTGTCTCCTTGCTCCCGGGCAGCCGCCAAGCCCCAACCTTCAGCCCCCAGCCCGAATCCGCCGTGCCAGAGCTGCCAGAGGTGGAAACGGTCCGCCGTGGTCTTGAGCACCACACCCTGGGGAAGGAATGGGTGCGGATTGAGATTGTGCGTGCCCGCCTGATCGCCAATCCCCTGGATCCTGACTTGTTCGTCCTGGCCCTTCGGGGAACGCGGGTGATCCGCTGGAATCGTCGCGGCAAATAC
>JBKDSZ010000053.1:0-5695 GCA_046340375.1 Cyanobacteriota bacterium
CGAGTCCTGGCCAGGCCTTTATCTGGGCCCACGCCAACCTGTTGATTCGCCGCCATCAGCTGGAGATGATCTATCTCTCCGGGCCGGGCCACGGGGCACCCGGGGTGCTGGGCCCCACCTACCTGGATGGCAGCTACAGCGAGATTTACCCCGATAAGAGTCAGGATGCTGCGGGGATGCAGCGTTTCTTCAAGCAGTTCTCCTTCCCGGGCCATATCGGCTCCCACTGCACACCGGAAACTCCCGGCTCCATTCATGAGGGCGGTGAGCTGGGTTATGTGCTCTCCCATGCCTGCGGCGCCGTGTTTGATAACCCCGATCTGATCGCCCTGGCCTGTGTGGGCGATGGGGAGGCGGAAACGGGACCCCTGGCCACCTCCTGGCATATCAACAAATTCCTCAACCCGATCGTGGACGGGGCCGTGCTGCCGGTGCTCCACCTCAACGGCTACAAGATCGCCAATCCCACCCTGCTGGCTCGCATCCCCCATGCAGAGCTGGCCCAGCTGATCCGCGGCTATGGCTGGGAGCCGATCGTTGTCGAGGGGAGCGAGCCGATGGCCATGCATCGCGCCATGGCCGACGCCATGGATCAGGCCATCGCCCGCATCCTGGCGATCCGCGCGCAGGCCCGCTCCAGCGGGATCGCCGAACGGCCGATCTGGCCGATGATCGTGCTGCGCTCCCCCAAGGGCTGGACAGGTCCCAAGGCCTTGGGTGACAAGAAGCTGGAGGGGTTCTGGCGGGCCCACCAGGTGCCGTTGGCGGCCCCGATCCAGGATCCCGAGCAGCTGCGCATGCTCGAAGAGTGGCTCAAGAGCTATCGGCCCTGGGAACTGTTTGATGACAACGGCACCCTGGTGCCCGAGCTGCGCCAGCTCTCCCCCACTGGAGCCCGTCGCATGGGTTCCAACCCCCATGCCAACGGGGGGGTCTTGCGACGGCCCCTGCAGCTGCCGCCCCTGGAGCCCTATGCGGTGCCCGTGCAGAGCCCGGGCAGCAGCGAGGCAGAGAACACCTACCCCCTCGGGCAGCTGCTGCGCGATGGGATCGCTCGCAATCCTCATGCCATGCGGGTGTTTGGCCCGGATGAAACGCATTCCAATCGTCTGCAGGCGATTTATGAGGTGAGCAAAAAAACCTGGATGGAGGAGATGCTTCCAGAAGACATGAATGGCAGCGAACTGGCCCGCGATGGCCGTGTGGTGGAGATGCTGAGCGAGCACACCCTGGTGGGAATGATGGAAGGCTATCTGCTCACCGGCCGCTACGGTTTCTTCCATACCTATGAGGCCTTCGATCATGTGATCGCCTCGATGTTCTACCATCTCGCAAACTGGCTGGAGACGTGCCAGCTGCATGCGCCGTGGCGGGCCCACATCGGTCCCTGGACCTGCCTGATCAGCTCCACGGTCTGGCGGCAGGATCACAATGGCTTCACCCATCAAGATCCAGGGTTCATGGACCTGGCCGGCAACAAGAGCGGCGACGTGGTGCGGGTCTACCTGCCCCCTGACGCCAACACGCTGCTGGCGGTGGCGGAGGAGGCGCTGGTGGAAACAAATGTGAGCAACATCATCGTTTCTGACAAACAGAAGCATCTGCAATATCTCAGCCTGGAGCAGGCCCGCTGCCATGTGGAAAAGGGCATCGGCCTGTGGGGCTGGGCGAGCAATGATGATCAGGGAACGCAAATGGATGAGCCCGATGTGGTGATGGCCTGCGCGGGCGACATCCCCACCAAGGAGATCCTGGCGGCGGTGGAGATCCTGCGCGAGGCGATTCCCAGCCTGAAGATTCGGGTGTTGAATGTGGTGAAGCTGTTTGCCCTCACCCGCCCCAAGGACCATCCCCACGGGCTGAGCGACAGTGATTTCGACAGCCTCTTCACCACCGATCGCCCGGTGATCTTCAACTTCCACGGCTATCCCTGGTTGATCCATCGCCTCACTTATCACCGCACCAACCACGCCAACATCCATGTGCGCGGATACAAGGAAAAAGGCAACATCAACACACCGTTGGAGCTGGCGATGAACAACCAGATTGATCGCTTCAATCTCGTCATCGACGTCATCGATCGGGTGCCCAGCCTCGGCTACCGCGCCGCCCACCTCAAGGAGCGGATGAAGGAGGCGATCCTCAGCCACCGCGCCTATGCCCATGCCCACGGCATGGATGCGCCGGAGATCACCGACTGGCGCTGGACCCCTCCCCTGGATCCAGCCGCATGACCGCCGCGCCGAGGGGGGCGTCTCCACTCGTCCTGGTGGTGAACGCGGGCAGTTCCAGCCTCAAGGCGCGGCTGCTTGATCAGGAGGATCAAGTGCTGTGGCAGGGGCAGAGCGACTGGCGGCCCGAGGCTCCGGACACCACTCTGGAGGCCTGGCTGCTGCCGGCCCTTGCCCCCTGGAGTGCGGCGCTGGCGCTGGTGGGGCATCGGGTGGTGCATGGCGGAACGGCCTTCACGGCGCCGACCCGGCTGGCGGCGGCGGTGCGGGAGCGGCTGGCAGCGCTGGTGCCCCTGGCGCCCCTGCACAACGGCCCCGCCCTGGCCGTGATGGAGGCCCTCGACCGCTGGCGCCCGGACCTGCCCCAATGGGCCTGTTTTGACACGGCCTTTCACCACACCCTGCCCCCCGCCGCCTACACCTATGCCCTCCCCGCCGCCTGGCGGAAGGAGGGATTGCGCCGCTTCGGCTTTCACGGGCTGAACCATCAGCATGTGAGCGAGGTGGTGGCGGCACGGCGCCTGATCAGGTGCCATCTGGGGGCGGGCTGCTCCCTCTGCGCGATCCGCGACGGCCGCAGCGTCGCCACCACGATGGGATTCACGCCCCTGGAGGGCTTGGTGATGGCCACCCGCAGCGGTTCGGTGGATCCGGGCCTGCTGCTGCACCTGTTGCGGCAGGGAGTGGAGCCGGGGGAGCTGGATGGGGCCCTGAACCAGCGGAGCGGCCTGCTCGGCCTGTCCAACGGGTTGAGCGGCAGCATGAAAGCCCTGCGCGCCGCCGCCGCCTCGGGCGACCCGGACGCGGCGCTGGCGATCGCGGTGTTTCGCCAGCGGCTGCTGGAGGGCATCGGCGCCATGGCCGCCGGCCTGGGCGGCGTGGATGTGATCGCCCTCACCGGCGGCATCGGCGAACACGACCAGGCGTTGCGGGAGGAGTTGCAAAGCGCCCTGGACTGGCTTTCGCCCGTCACCTGGGCCGTGGTGCCGGCCGATGAGGAAGGTCTGATCGCTCGGCAGTGCCGAGCGGCGGCGGGGTTGGGGTGAGGGTCGGCTGGTCGGTGGTTGGCTGGGCTGTTGGGCCGGTGATTGCAGTGGGTTGTTGAACGAACGGCCGCAGGGCCCTTTGCGTGTCAATTCCGAGGCTCAACTTCCCAGGCGAGTGAGGTGGGAGCAGGGTGGGAGCAGGGTGGAATGATTGAGCCGCGTCCCAGCAAGCAATGTCGTTCAAAAGTGTAAGCCCAGAGCTGACGAGTCACCTGCATCAGATCTCACTGACCCCTTCTCCAGTTGAACCGGCATGTTTAAGCGTATCCGTCGATCAAGCTCAACAACACCTACTACCTCATTGAGCTATTCCTTGGCTTTCGACTTGGCTTTGATTCACACTCACGCGTGGCCACGAATTGAATCCGATACCTTCTTCTTGTCCCAAGAGGGTTTCACGGGCCTTTGAGGAGATTGATTGGGTTCAATATTTCTCGGTCATCCTTCAAGCGCTCCAGATCAGAAGCGGGCCAGGATCTTTGCTGGAGATACAACTCTTGCCCCACGTTTTCCGTATCTTGATGGCAGAACGTCCACTCATAGGTAGACATCACTATGATGGCTAACCTTGACAACATCAACGACACAAGATTGATCATTAACGGAGGAGACAACCCGATAGCTTCCTTGACGAATGCGGCAAAGGTTTATCCTTCCATCCAGCTTTTCAGACCCTGACAGCCTTGGTAGGGTAGCTAAGGATTTAATTCTTTCGATTAACCGATCCAGGGTGGCTGCATCAGCTACAACCTTTAGCTCCTTAGCAGCTGAAGGCTTAATGGTAAGGATATATTCGACCACTTTTTCTGAGACTGCTTACAAACTCCTCGTAGGCAATACTTTCTTCTTCTTGCCTTTGATCAACATCTCTCAGATCGTCTGCATCCTCAGCCAATGAGATGCGCACTGCTTCATTAACCATATCCGATATTGAGCGATTACATGCAGCAGCTCTGAGGCGCAGAGCACGGTGGACATCCGCGTCAAAGTAGATGGTGGCACGCTTGGATTCTTCAATTCAAACACCTTATCGCTTTAGCGTCGTGACGTCAAGACGTCACCAGTCCTGTCCTTTTTAATCCTTCTAATGCTGCCATCACCTGGCCGAAAGGAGCGCTCAGCGAAGAAGAAAACCTTACGGCGGCGGCTCAGGTGGATGGCGGTGTTAGCTGACCAGTGCCTTTGCATGGGGCGCTGGCGCACCCCGAAGCAGGCCTTCCACACTTAAATCCTCATCGATATCTGGCCAGTGGATTCCGTAGCCAGCCCCAGCGATCTCCCAGTTGTCACGCTCCTGGGAAGTTGCATGAAGAAGCCTTGGGAACCAAACCAACGGCACCGAGATAGATCGTCCATCCGCCAAGTCGACGATCAGCCTGTCCTCTGTCAAGGCAACGTCAGTGACCTGCTCACCAGGGGGGGTTAGCCATGAAACTCCTCCCATGCCTTCAGCAGGTTAGCTCTGTTCAAGCTGACCAGCGGTAGCTCGGGTCAAGGTGGCCTGCTGTAGCGGGACCTGTTGAATGAGTGGTTAGGCGGCAGTGCGCACATACTAGCCGATGTTCCAATTTGCCACTTCTTCAATTCCACTAATCTTGTGTTAAGGAATCCTGCCCTGGCTTCTGATCCTTCGAACGCTTGCCATCACCAGACCGCAGTGCTCTGCGGGGGAATCAACAATCCCATGGTGGCGGTTCTGGTGCATGGCAGGGTTAGACACCTGGGTAGACGTGGTCGCTTCGGTTACTTGATCATATGCAAAAGAAGCCTGATAGAAAGGACAATGCTATGATCACCAAACGGACCAAACAAAAACTTTCGCGAAACAATGAACATCGAAGCATCTATAATTGATCAGCGACTTGCATCTATTGTCAATGACATAAGGCAGCCCGCTGCTGAGCAGCTTCGGATTAATGATCCACAAAAGCTGAAGTCACTTGCTTTTGTGTACCTTTGCGTGAAAACGGTACTTGATCTTGAAGGCGATGAGACATTCGATTGCCTTACAGAAGGTGGCGGCGATTTCGGGGTAGACGCGATACACATATCTGAAGAGTATGATGGAGAGTTTACAGTCAGCCTCTTTCAGGCCAAGTATAAGCATATAGATCTTGCCGGCAACTCTAACTTCCCTGAGTCGGGGATTAATAGCCTGATACGCGCCATAAGACTTTTGTTCGACCCTGCCGCTCAGCTTCATCATATTAACCCACGCCTCTTGTCAAAAGTTGAGGAGGCGAGGAGCTAGATCCGAGATGGATTTATCCCACAAGTAAGATCTATTGCCTGCAACAACGGTCTCATTTGGAATACTGCTGCCGAGGAGGCAATCGCCCGCGCATCATTTGGAGATCAAGTTACGTGGGAGCATGTGAACCATACGTCTCTTGTAAAGATCCTGCAGGCCTCTAAGCC
>JBKDSZ010000054.1:0-21720 GCA_046340375.1 Cyanobacteriota bacterium
CGGATGAGCACCGCCTCCCTCTATCTCTATGCCCGGGCGGAGGAAGCCGGGCGCAAACCCCGCAGCAGCGGCGCCGTGCGCCTGGCCCATGGGGTGCTGGATCTGGATGTGGACGGCTGCGTGGCAGAGGCTGCCGAGCGGACGATCTCCCATCTCGACTATGCCCCGATCAGCACGGGCCGCTACACGTGTGTCTTCTCGCCGGAGGCCTTCCTCGATCTGATCGGGGCCTTCAGCAGCCTGTTCAATGCCAGGGCCGTGCTGGATGGCGTCAGCCTCAGCCGTCGAGAAAGCCTGGGGGAAAGCATCGCTGTCCCCTTCCTCACCATCACCGACAACGCCCTCAACCCCGCCAACATCGGAGCCCTCCTCTTTGATGGGGAAGGCACCCCCACCGCCCCCCTGACCCTGTTGGAGGGAGGAGTGTTGCGTCACTTCCTGCATTCCGAGGCCACCGCTCGCGCCTTCGGCGTCGCCCCCACCGGTCATGCGGGCCTGGGCGCAAAGGTGTCGGTCTCGCCAGATTGGTTTGAGATTGGCCCGACCCCGGGCGGACCTGCGGGCGAAGAAGGGTTGGATCGCTTCGCCGTCAGCGGGCGACGGGCTGGCGACGGTCCCCTGGTGGTGATCGATTCCCTCTCCGCCCTGCACGCTGGAGTCAAGGCGAGTCAGGGGGCGTTCTCCCTGCCCTTTGACGGCTGGCTGGTACAAGGGGGAGAGCGACGTTCGATCGAGTCAGCCACTGTGGCGGGTGACATCCGTGACGTGCTGAACAAGCTGGTGGGCTTTGAGGGGCCCGGCAAGACCACCCCCTCGGGCCTCTGCCCCTGGGTGTGGGCGGAGGGGCTCACCATCACCGGCGACGCCTGAGCGGCGCCCAGCGGATGCGCATTCTCTTCTGGGGCACGCCCGCCTATGCCGTTCCGAGCCTGGACGCCCTGGTGCAAGCTGGCCATGAGGTCGTGGGGGTGGTGAGCCAGCCGGACCGTCGGCGCGGCCGGGGATCGGCCCTGAGCCCTTCAGCGGTGAAGGAGCGGGCGCTCGCCCTGGGTTGCGCCGTGTTCACACCGGAACGGCTGCGGCGCGACCTGCCGCTGCAGGCCCATCTGGCCAGCCTCGGGGCGGAGGCCTCCGTGGTGGTGGCCTACGGACAGATCCTCCCGACAGCGGTTTTGGATCAACCGCCCCTGGGGTGCTGGAACGGCCATGGCTCCCTGCTTCCTCGCTGGCGCGGAGCGGCTCCCATCCAGTGGGCCCTGATGGCGGGGGACGCTGTCACGGGGGTGGGGATCATGGCCATGGAGGAGGGATTGGACACGGGTCCGGTGCTGTTGGAGGAGCGGCTGACGATCGGCCCCCTGGAGAATGCGCGACATCTTGAAACCCGCCTGGCGGCCCTCACCGCCCGGTTGCTGGTGGAGGCACTGCCGATCATCGCCGCCGCGGGACCGGGTCCCCGTCAGGAGCGTTGGCAACGGTTGGGGCTCAAGCCCCAAGGGGAGTCTGGCCTCACCCATGCCCGCCTTCTGACGCGGGAGGATTACCTTCTCCTCTGGCATCGGCCCGCCCTGGACCTCCATCGGCAAGTGATGGGCCTCTATCCGGGAGCCCAAACCCGGTGGCGCGAGAGAAGACTCAAGCTGCTGGCCACCGAGCCCCTGCCCTCGCTCCCCGCCGAATCGAGGCAGCCGGTCGCGGGAGAGGTGCTGGCCCTCAGGGAGGGGGACGGCGTGGTGGTGGGCACGGGGGAGGGGGCCCTGCTGGTGCGGGAGGCCCAGCTGGAGGGGAAACGTCCCTGTGCGGGTTCGGCCCTGCTGGCCCAACTGGGGGCCCGCCCGGGGGATCGCTTCGGGGCGACCGCGACAGAGACCAGCGGATGACAACAAAGTGTGTTGTCAGCGGCCACTGACAATACAAGGTGAGATGGATTGGGCTAACCATGAAAACTGAGCACCCCCCTCACCACCCATGAGCAACGATCTCTCCTTGGTTCAGGCAACGGATTGCGGTTGCCTGATCTACCGCGAAACCACAGGCTGCTACGTGGTGAGCCATCAGGATCGCCCCAAGACCTCCATCCGGGTGGCCACCCTGCCAGGAGCCTACGCCATGTGTCAGGGCTGGCGGAGCCACGCCAGCCCCTCCTGATTGAACCCGTACCGCCGCACCCCGACAGCAAAAAGGCCCTGGATCGTCCAGGGCCTGGAAAGCAGAGCGGATCGTGACGAACGCCCGGGCCTCTCGTCAGGGCGATGTGGCGCCAAGGGGTTGGCGCCGATGGAGTTCGTGCAACCCTTCCAGCTGGTTGTGGACCGACACGAGTTGATCGCGGATGTGAATCGTGTTCTCAATCCTGGAAAGATCATTGAGCATCGACTCGATCTGTGCTTTGCAGGTGATCAGGATGCGGCACTCGGGTGATCCTGGTTCGTAGGGCATGGTGGAGAGGCTGGGTTCAACCTCTGGCTAGTGCACAACAAATCATCTCAGCAATCTGTCGCAACCGTGGCGTTTTGCGCCGAGAGGGGCCCGGCTCACGCCCTGACAGGCAGCTGCTGGTAACTGGCAATCCGCGCAAATCCGACCGGATCGAGGGAGGCCCCGCCCACCAGCACCCCATCAATCTCGGGTTGAGCCATCAGTTCGTCGATGGTGGAGGCGTTCACCGAGCCGCCATATTGCACGATCACATCCGGATTTCCGACCCAACCACGAATCAACCCGCAGATGCGATTCGCTTCCACCGCGGCGCACGTCTTGCCGGTGCCGATGGCCCAGATGGGTTCGTAGGCCACGATCAGCCGCAGCGGGTCGATCCCCTCCAATCCCTGCTCCACCTGACGGTGGATCACCCGCTCGGTTTCCCGCGCCTCCCGCTGGTCCAGGCTTTCCCCCACGCACAGGATCGGGATCAGGCCATGGTCCTGGGCGGAACGGGCCCGCAGATTGATCTGTTCATCCGTTTCGCTGTAATACTTTCGGGGCTCGCTGTGCCCCACGATCGCGTGGCTGACGCCGTGCTCCAACAGCATCGGCGCAGAAATCATGCCGGTGTAGGCCCCCTTTTCCTCCCAGTGCACGTTCTGAGCGGCAAGGGCCACCCGCGAGCCCTGAAGTTCCTTCTGCAGAGTGGAGATGGCGGTGAAGGGCGGGGCCAGCACCACATCCCGATCTTCGGGGAGGCTTTCGACCAGGGGCCGGAAGGTTCTGGCGAACGTCTGCGCTTCGGCGCAGGTCATGTGCATCTTCCAATTGCCAGCGATCACAGCCTTGCGCACCAGCCGCAGCTCCCCGCGAAACGCCTGCCACGCTAAGCCTCCATCGTCCCGCCAATCCCTGAACGGCCGGGCCCACGGGTGCGGCAGACGTCCTCAGTCCGTCCAGGAGGGCACCACCCATTCCCGGCCTGCCAGACGCACACGATCCCCGGGGTGGAGCTGGCGGCCGCGTCGGGTTTCGACGCTGTCGTTCACGCGCACATCCCCCCGCTGGATGAGGATCTTGGCTTCCCCACCCGTGCTCACCACCCCCTGAAGCTTCAGGAAGCGGGCGAGCTGGATGGTGGTGGCATTCGTGCGTTCCCCCATCCACGTAGTGTGACGCCATGCGCGCCTCCTCGCTGGCCGGCTTTCGCAGACTCTGGCCCCTGCTGAAGCCCCATCGCCGGCGACTCCTTGCCGGCGCTCTCTGCGCCCTTGTGGCGGTGGCCTCCTTCCCCCTGCTGGCCCTGCTGGCGGGGCGCCTGTTGCCGGCCATCGGCGCGGGGGATTTCCGAGCGGTGCTGCGCAGCGTGGGCCTGGCCCTGGGCCTCTTCTTTCTGCAGAAAATCGCCCAGTTCGGCCAGGACGTGTTGCTGGCCGGTCCAGCCCTCCAGGTCAGCCAGGACCTGCGCCGCCAACTCTTCGGACGCCTGCAGCGGCTGGATTTCTCCGCCCTGGAAAGCCTTTCCACCGGCGACCTCACCTATCGCCTGACGGGGGATGCCGATCGGGTCGGAGAGGTGATCTACAAGACCCTGCACGACAGCCTGCCCTGCGTGCTCCAGCTGCTGGCCGTGCTGGGGCTGATGGTGTGGATTGACTGGCCCCTGGCATTGGCGACGATGCTGCTGGCCCCCCTGGTGGCCGTACTGGTGAGTGCCTTCGGCGCCCGGGTGATGGCAGCGGCGGAGCGCAGCCAACAGAAGGTGAGCGAGGTGGCGTCCCTGCTGGGGGAAGCCATCACCGGCCTGCCCCTGGTGCGGGCCTTTGCGGCCGAACCCTGGTTGCAGCGACGATTCGACGCGGAAGTGGATCTCCACCGGCGGGCCCGGTACGACACGCTCCGCCTTCAGGCCCTCCAACACCCTGTGGTGGGCTTCATCGAAGCCGCCGGCATTTTGGCGGTACTGGTGATCGGGGCGGCCCGGATTCAGGCCGGGGGGCTGAGCGCCCAGGGCTTCGCCAGCTTCATCACGGCCCTGCTGATGCTGATTGATCCCATCTCCCACCTCACGACCAATTACAACGAACTCCAGCAGGGTCAGGCCTCACTGAATCGTCTGCGGGCGATCGAACGCGAGCCGGTGGAGCCCCCTGATCCGCCCGACGCCCAACGCCTCACCCACGTGCGCGGTGACCTGAGACTTGAGGGGGTGCGTTTCGGCTACGACCCCGCCAAACCAGTCTTGAAGGGCATTGATCTGTGGGTGCGTTCGGGGGAGGTGGTGGCCCTGGTGGGGCCCTCCGGAGCGGGGAAGAGCACCCTGTTCTCCCTGCTCCTGCGCTTCAACACGGCCCAGGCGGGACGGGTGCTCCTCGATGGGCAAAACCTCGCTGATCTGCGCGCTCGGGAGCTGCGGCAGGCCGTGGCGCTGGTGCCCCAGCAGAGCAGCGTGTTTTCCGGCACAGTGGCCGAGGCGATCGCCTTTGGACGGCCGGCCACCCTGGAAGCCATTCAAGCCGCCGCTCGCCTGGCCAACGCTTCGGGTTTCATTGAGACCCTGCCGGGAGGCTACGCCAGTCGGGTGGAGGAGCGGGGCGCGAACTTTTCAGGGGGACAGCTCCAACGGCTGGCCATCGCCCGGGCGGTGCTGGGCAACCCGGCGGTTCTATTGCTCGATGAGGCCACCAGCGCTCTGGATGCGGAAGCGGAGGACGCAGTGCAGCAAGGCTTGCGGCAGGCCATGCGGGGGCGCACGGTGGTGGTGATCGCCCATCGGCTCTCCACAGTGCAGGGCGCAGATCGGATTCTTGTCCTGGAGGCAGGCCGGATCGTGGAAGAAGGCAGCCATGGCGTGTTGATGGCTCGGGGGGGGCGCTATCGCGACCTCTGCCAGCGCCAGCTCATCCAGATGGAGCCCTGAAAATCCAACCAATCGGACTGGTGTGCAAAGCGTTAAGGTGATGGATGGTTTGTTGTTCCTCCATCGTGCAGACGCCCACCCAGCAACCCCCCGTGCTCACGTTTGAGGGAAAGCGGTACGACCTCAACAGCCTTCCCGACGACGTGAAGGAGTTGGTGCGGGGGATGCAGGTGGCGGATGCTCAGCTCCGTTTCCATGAAGACACCCTGAAGGTGTTGGCTGTGGGCCGTCAATCAATGGCGCTGCAACTGAATGAGCGCCTCAAAAGCGTCCCTACCCTGCCTGAGCCTGCCTAGGCCTGATCAGGGGCCTCCGACGGGGCAAGGGGGACCAGATCCTCGAATCGAAACTCTTGGGCGGATGAAAGACCGTCGGCTTCCGTGGTGACGATCCGGCGCTTGGACAGAACCCAGGGACCTGCCTCCGCCAGGGGAGAGAAGGTGTCCTCAAATTGGCTCTGTCCTCCCCGGGCTGTCCCCGTGGCTGGATCGCTGTAACGGCTGCTGTAGGTGTGGCTGAGATAACCCTGTCCGGTCTCGGTGACGCTGTGGGTGAAGATCGTCACCACCGTGCCATGAATGTGGCGATGGACCATGGTGACGACATTGTCTTTGATGCGATATCGATCACCCGCATTCTTTCCACCAACGATCACCTCTGTTCCGACGCTGTTGGTGTCCCCAGCCGTGAAGATGTTCTCCCCATGGGTCTGGGCAAACGGACGACGCACCCGATGGATGGCCACTTCCCAGAGCTGGGAAGCCACCGCTTTCTGTACTTCGGGATCGTCGATGCCGTCAACGCTGGCCTTGAGATCCGCTCCCAGACGGAAACGTCCCTCAACCAGACGCCCATCCTGCGCCCACAGGCAACGGCCCTCGTACCCGCTGAAGCCGGGATCCCAGGTGTAACGATGCTCATAGGCTGCCCGGAAGGCACTGGTGAGGTCGGTGCCTGACGAAGGGGCCACCAGGGTTTGGGACATGGGAGCGCGTGGAGCACATGAGACTCCAGCCTAGGCGCAGGCAGCCTGGCCATGGCTTGTGACCAAAATCACAAAACGGCCTTGTGTGGCGTCACAGAAGAAAACAGCCGCTTCCTGCAGGATGAGAAAAACAGAAGCGGCCTTCATTTTTCCCATCAGAACTTCGTTCTTTCCATCCCATCATCCCAGGCATTCAGGAACAGCCACAGCCCTCTTTCCTCCCCTTGTGTGACGAAGGCTCTCCACCATGCTCCCGATCCTCAACCAACAGCGGCGGCCCACCCAGATGACTTTGAGGATGGTTCAATCACGAGCTGGCGACGAATAAGCCAGATCTCCTCTGCCCGCAATCCTTGAAAAGAAGCTGAATCTCCTTCAAACGACGTCATAGCAGTTTCGCCTCTTCCAACCCACGTTCTTGTTTCCCATGGCTCTGAGCATCCCGTCTGCCACGGCCTTAGCGCAGCCCATCAAAACCTGGCCCCGAAAGCGAAGCTTGAATGTTGTTCCCCCGACCACCAAGGTGGTGCGCTATGCGGCTGGACAGGGCTCCGACAGTCACGTCACCCTTCAGTGGTGCAAGGGAATCCCCACGAAGGACACCACGACGCGAATCATTTTGCCGGTGTCCAAGCCGATGTGCCTGACGAAGGAAGAAGTGCGCGGTCAAAAGGTGGAACATGAGATCCTTTTACCGCCGGGCTCAACCTCTCTCAAATTGATTCCAGGCGGGGTGTTTGATTCACAGGATCTCTTGACGCGCGGAAGATTCAGCTATCTGAATTGGGACCATCGAACCCCCTACACCCTGCATGGGCAAGGCGATCTGACCCGCCAGGGTCAAGTCAGCCTCAAGGCAACGACAGAGGGGAGGCTCCGGGAAGAAGAAGCACTGGACGCCCTGCGAATCCTGACCGATCCAACCCATTGTTCGGCTCTGCCCCATCGCTCGTCCAGTTCCGAGATGTGTTGGAGCGCGTCGCAGGATGGCATGGGCGCCAACATCGGTGGATCTTTCTTTTACATGGGATTGGCCAAAACACAACAATTTTCTTTTTCATCGGATCGATATCGCTATCTCTATGTATACATATTTGATCAGATTTTTTCCCGGGTAAAAGCAGATCATCCGTCTCAGGCCAAGGATCTTTTCAGCGGGATCAAGGACCCGAGCGAGAACGCCCTTTTCCTGCTTGAGGCAACGTACGGGCGGCGGATCTACGCAATAATCGAGAGCGAGTTCGCCCTTCAAAGCTACTCAAATGGCATCATTGGCGGGCTGGAATGGCTCATCATATCCGCGAAACTTCAACAGCCTCAATTCCTGGCGAAAGTCCGTGCTCACATCAACATCAGACTTCAGACACAAGCTGGATCCTGGCTCGAAAGCAACGATTACAGCCAACTGCAAGACACGATCGACTACTATTTTCGTACCTCATGCTCGGAGAATCCACTCTCTCCACTGTCTTACAAGGTCAGCGATCTGGATGGCACTCCCGTCTCCCTGTTGACCACCGTCTTTCTCGATAGCCAACACGGCCTGACCAGCCCCAAAGCTCGGGTGCGGTTGAAGGAGATCAAACGCGGCGAAACCGCGACGATGGCCGTGGCGGCGAGCCACAGCGAAGAAATTTATGGCCAAATCCATCTTCACCTCTTCCATTCGTGTGCTCACGAGATATTCATAGCGGGTCAATCTTCGCAGCATTCTCAAGCGCTGGACAACGCCCCGGCTGGCACGATCAGCATTGCCAGCCGGGAGAACCCCTTGCGATTGAACCCAGGGAAAACACAAACGTTCAGCAGTCACGAACCAGACAAATATATAGATGTTGACATCAGCAGCCTCGACATGTTGTTTCAGATTGAGCCCGTCATCCATGAACGACTGACCTCAGGCGATCACGCGTTGTCCTCCATCCCCGCTGACCCGAAAAGGACCTTGCGGCAGATCTTGCTGGAGGACAGCATGGGCACGACCGTTCATTGCTGGCATGACACGTGTCAGCTGGAGTTGACCGTGGAGATCACGCCCCTGTAGCCAACGGGGCGGAACATGGGCCGTGGAAACCCCCTGAGCGCTGGCGCCCCTACAGCAAGCCGCGACGCCGCAACGGTTGCACATCCATCAGTTGCAGGCCGCCATCGCCGGTCTCCATCACCACGCCCGACTTGCGCATCTGACTGAGAATGCGAGAAGCGGTCTCCCGGGCGAGGCCGGAGAGACTGGCCAGCTCCCGGTGCGGAAGGGGAGGAATGGGGGCCGTGGCGAGAGAGCCAGGGGCCGTTTTCATGGCCATTTCCGCGAGGGTGGCCAGCATGCGCGTCGGTGCGTCGGCACTGGTGAGGCGAAAGCGCCGATGAAGTTCGCAGAGCCGTTGGGCCTGCAACTGGGCCAGAGCCAGAGCAAGACGAGCGTCGCTGCGCAACAGGGCGCTGAACGGAGTGGCCCGAAGCAGCAACAACGAACAGGGCGTCAAGGTGATGACATCGGCTGAGCGCACCCCCATTGGACTGAGACTGGCCATCTCTCCGCAAACCTCCCCGGGTCCCAGCAGGGCCAGCACATATTCCTCTCCGTTCAGATCAAGGCAGCGCACCTTCATCAGGCCGGAACGCAAAACGAAGAGTCCCTGAGATTCCTCCTTTTCCAGGATCACATGCTGCTCCTTCTCCAGATTGAGCAGGCGATGGTGCTCCAGAAGCGCACGCCGTTGCTCCCGCTCCAGCACTGCAAACAGGGGAACCTGGCTGAGGTCTTCGACGGGAATCACTGAGCTCGCAGACATGACACAGTCTGGCTTTCCCCATTCTGCAAGACCCAAGCCCTAAAAGGGGCCTCCCGGCGACCGGCAGGCCCCCTCCGCCGGGCTGAACACCTCCACCTCCCCCAGACCCTTCATCGCATGCACCCCGCGGGAGAGAGGAGGAAGCCAGGGAAGGAGGGCACCCGCCAACGGCTCAGCCGGGGAGTCCGCCAGCCGTTCCGCCGTCTGTCGATCAAAGAGCACGGCCGCCCCCAGCTGACGTGTGAGGCTTTCCAGACGGGCGGCCCGGTTCACGGTGTCGCCGATCACGGTGAACTCCATCCGTTTCGGGCTGCCGATTTGGCCCACCACTGCCGGCCCGCTGGCAATGCCGATGCCATTGGCCAAGGGGCGCCCCCCCTCCTCCTGCCAGGTGGCATTGAGGCTCGCAAGGGCGGATCCCATCTCCAGGGCGCAGGCCACGGCGGCCCGGGCCTCGTCCCGCACCCCCCGACCCACAGGCGAACCGAAGACCGCCATCACCGCGTCGCCGATGAACTTGTCCACCGTGCCCCCGTGGGCCAGGATCACATCCACCATGGCGGCCAGATAGGTGTTGAGCTGGCGCACGTGGGCCTCACTCTGGCCCGCCGCGCTCCGTTCCCGGGTGAGGCTGGTGAAGCCCTTCAGATCGCAAAACAAGACACTGACATCCAGGGTGCGCCCCCGCAGGATGCCCTGGGCTGCGGCCGGGTCCGCCAGGATTTCCGCCACCACTCCCGGCGCCACGTAGCGCTCAAAGGTGCGCCGCAGCCGGCGCCGCTCACGCTCCTCCAGCAGATAGGCGTCTCCGCTGTACACCACCCCCAGCACAACCAGGCCCACGGTTGGCGCCAGCAGGGGGAGCCAACGCTGGAGACGCTGCTGGGCCAACAGCCCCAGGACCAGTTGGGCCGCCAGGGCAAGGCCCACCAGAGCCAGCCGCCAGGCCAAACCCTGCCGGGCCAGGGCCAGGACGGTCACCAGCAGGATCGGCGCTGCGGCCATGGCCCCCCGAGCCAGGGGCTCCGCGGGCCAGGGACGCAGGCCATCTCCCGCGAGGGAGTTGGCGGTGGCGGTGGCCAGCAGCTCCAGGCCGGACAGGGGGCCGAAAGGCGTCGGATAACCATCATCGCCCTGGGCGAGGGTCGGCCCCAGCAGAACGATCGCGCCGGGGAGGGTGCCCCGCAGGGGATGGCGGCGCCAGCGGGCCACATCCAGCACCTCCCATGCGCTCAGATGGGGAAAGCTGCCTTCCGGTCCGTAGGGGTGGAGCCAGCTTTGAGGATCGTTCTGGCGGCTCGGGCGGCCGGCCAGGCGCAGGATGGCCAGGGGCAGGGAGGGCGGTGCCTCGACCCCCTGGGAGCGCAGCAGACCACCGGCATAGGACTCGGGGTGGCGCAGTGGTTCTCCCGGCAGGCGCTGAGGCATGTTGCTCAGGCCGATCGCGCTCTCCAGCCCCGCCACGGCCATAAACGATTCCGGCCGCACCAGGGTGAGAGCGCCGGCCCCCAGGCTGTCATTCGCCTCCGACATTTCCGCCGCCAAAGCGATGCGACCGGGGTGACGCCCGAGGATGGCAGCCAAGGCCTGGTCATCCGCCGGACCATGGCTGCTGGGCCCCGCGAAGGTGACGTTGATCGCCACCACCGCCGCCCCCTCCTCCAGAAGCCGCTCGGCCACCCGGCCATAGGCCGTCCTGGGCCAGGGAAGGCTGCCGATGCCCCTCGCCCAGGCCGGACCATCGGCTTGACGCGCAAACCACTCACCCTGCTGCAGGGTGGCTTCGTCCACCGCCACCAGCACCACGCCCCTCGGCGGCGGCCGGCGGCCCAGCTGCGCCTGGATCTGATCCTCCACCGCCCGATCCCAAAGCCGCCAGTAGGGTCCCGGCCAGCCCCCCACCCGCGCCACCCCGCCGGCGACCGCAGCGCTGAGCAGCAGCAGGACAAGGCGACGTTTCATGGAGCCTCAAACCTTCCTCAAACGGCCGGGTGGGGGGGAGTCCGGATTGCGGGGGTACGTCATCAGAACAGGCGAGGCAAGCCAAGGGAGGGAAGCGATGGCATGGCGGGCAGGGTGGGTTGGGGGATCGAGAGGGCACCGGAGGGCAAGGGAAGGTTCACGCCGGGAAAGCGCAGGTTGAGATAGCCCCGCAGGTCTTCCAATCCGGGCAGAGCCATCTGGAAGTCGCGAAAAAGGGGGCCCCGCAGAATCCCCTCGTAATCCCCCGCCTCCAGACGGAGCAAGGCCAGCACCGTCCCCAGGGGGGACAGCCGCAGGCGCTGCCCCGCCTCCAGGAGGGTGGCCGGGGCGGTGCCGGGCTGCCCATCCTGGAGGGGCTGCACTTCCACCTGACCCTCCAGCACAGAGATCTCCGACTCCCCATCGTCTTTCACGTCGATCAAATAGTTGGTGCCCCGCACACTCAGGCGAGCGGAGCGGGTGCAGCCGTTCTGGCGGCCCGAGACCAGCACCTGACCGCGATCCACCAGGAAGCAGCCACTGCCGAGGCGCAATTGGGAAAAGGTGTTCAGCCGGCCGACGGCGCCGCTGTTGAAGAGGAGCTGGCCGCGACTGTTGCCGGTTTTCAAGAGCTGGGGAGCTCGGGCCGTCTGACGCACCCGCGCCGGCGTGGCATCAATGTAAAGCTCTTGGCCATCGAGGATTTCCTGAACGAGGGCGGTTTCGGCCGCAGCTGCGGCCCCCGCCCAGAACAGGGCGAGCAGGATCCCGATCCGGAACCAGCCACCCGCACGGGGGCGGGGCAGCCCCGGGCGACAGGGATCAGTCATGGATGGCGTGGACATGCCTCCCTGCCGGAGCTTCCATTCTGATGGACCCACCCAAAGCCGGTGGTTCACGCTCAAGGAGACTCGCCACTGCGGCAGGCTGATCCCGCAAGGATCCCCCCGTTGCCATGGCTTTGACGCGGATCTGGTTGAGCGTCCTCGTTCTGACGCTGGTGCTGCTGGCGGTGCGGCGCGGCTGCCGGCGGCGGGGGCTGCCCCAGCCGCCCTGGCGCCTGCCCCTGCTGGCGGTTCTGAGCTGGGCGCTGCTGGCCACCCTCCCCCTCAGCGGGCTTCCTCCCTCCCAGGGCCTCTGGCTCTCGTTGTCGGACGATCTGCTGAGGGCCTTCGCCGCCATCCGCCTCTTGATCTGGCTGACCCTGGAGGTGCCCGGAGGGCTGGGCTGGTGGCGCCAGCCCCCGGATCTCCTTCTGCAACTCCTCACCGTCGGGGGATCAGCCGTGGCGACGGTGGTGATCCTGCGGCAAGGCGCCCGCTTGGATGTGCTCAGCCTGCTGACCACCTCCGCGGTGCTCACGGCCGTGGTGGGTCTGGCCTCCCAGGAAGCCCTCAAGGACCTGATCTCCGGTCTGGAGCTGCAACTGTCGGAGGATTTTCGCGTCGGCGACTGGATTGAACTGGCGGGAGGCCAGAACGGCATCGTCACCTCCATCAGCTGGCGCGACTGTGGCCTGCGCACTCCGGATGACGGCCTTCTGGTGGTGCCCAACAGCAAGATCACTGCGGATGTGCTCCTCAATCGCTCCCATTGGGATCGTTGCGCGCAGCGCATCCGGGTGGGATTGGATTACGGCTTGCCCCCCGCCCGGGCGATACGGCTGCTGGCCGAGCTGGTGGCCGACCATCCCGATGTGCTCCAGGAGCCGGCGCCTCGGGTTCGGCTGGCGAGCTTTGACGACTGCGCCATCACCTACGAGATCCAGGTGTGGAACCGGTTGGTGGGGATCTCCCAGCTGGACCTGCGCAGCGACCTGCTCAGCCGGATCTGGTACGCCCTGCGGCGCGAGGGTCAGACGATTCCCTATCCGATCCGCCAGGTGGAACCCCGCCGACAGCCCCCACCGCTGGATCTCGACCTGCCGGTGGCGGCGGAGAGCCATGACCGGATCCTGGCCCAAGGACTTTTCGCGAACCTCAGCGCGGAGCAGCGGCGCCTGCTGCTGGCCACGAGTCAGAGCCCTTGCTTCGGTCCCGGTGAGGTGATCGTGCGTGAGGGAGCGGAGGGGGACTCGCTTTTTGTGGTGCTGGCGGGACAGGTGGAGGTGAGCAAGGAGCTGGACGGGAAACCGGTGGTGGTGCGTCAGCTGGGGGTGGGAGAGGTGTTTGGCGAGATGACCCTGTTTCTGGATGCCCCCCGCAGCGCCACGGTGCGTGCCCTGGAGGAATGCCGCCTGCTGCAGGTCGGGCGCGCCGCCGTCCGCTCCCTGCTCGATGGGGATCCGGGACTGTTGGAACGCTTTGCCAGCCTGGTGGCCGCCCGGCGAGCGGAGCTGGAGCAGCTCAGCCAGGAGGAGCAGCGGGAGCACAACCGCGGCTTGCTGTTGACCATGCGGCAGTTGTTCTCCGCCCTGGCGGGGAGTTGAACGGTGGCGGCGGCGCTCAGCGCGGCGGGGCCCAGGGAACGTGGATGTCCTGCAGGGCGGTCACCTCGATGGTGCGGTGTTCCTGCAGGGCGGCGATGCCCTCCACGGCCGCCCGGGCGCCGGCCAGGGTGGTCACCGTGGGCACGTCGTATTCCAGGGCGGCACGCCGCAGGTAGCGGTCATCGTGGGCGGCCTGGCGTCCCACCGGGGTGTTGATCACGAGCTGGATCTGCCCGGAGCGGATGGCATCCTCGATGTTCGGCCGGCCCTCATGCACTTTGAGGATGGTCTCCACGTCCAGCCCCTCGGCTCGCAGGGCGGCGGCGGTGCCGGCGGTGGCCACCAGCGCGAAACCCTTGGCGGCCAGCTCGCGGGCCACAGGCACCAGGGCTGGCTTGTCCTTGTCGTGGGTGGAGAGGAACACCGTGCCTGAGGTGGGCAGCGCCTCCCCCGCCGCCAGCTCCGCCTTGGCGTAGGCGAGCCCGAAACTGGCGGCAATGCCCATCACCTCTCCGGTGGACCGCATTTCCGGTCCCAGAAGCGTGTCGGAACCGGGAAAGCGCTGGAAGGGAAGCACGGCTTCCTTCACCGACTGCCGCGGCGGCGCCGGTTCCTCCCGCAGGCCCAGCTCGGCCAGGGTGGTGCCGGCCATCAGCCGGCTGGCAATCTTCGCCAGGGGCACCCCCGTGGCCTTGGCCACGAAGGGGACCGTGCGTGAGGCGCGGGGATTGGCCTCCAGGATGAACACCACCCCGTTTCGCACGGCGAACTGCAGGTTGATCAAGCCGCACACCTCCAGGGCACGGGCGAGATCCACAGTCCACCCGCGGATGGTGTCCAGGCAGTCCGGCGCGAGCGTCACCGCCGGCAGGCTGCAGGCGGAGTCGCCGGAATGGATGCCCGCCGGCTCGATGTGCTCCATCAATCCGGCGATCACCACCGTCCCTGTGACGTCACACAGAGCATCGACATCGACCTCGATCGCGTTTTCGAGGAATTGGTCGATCAACACCGGGTGGTCCGGCTCCACGGCCACCGCCTCGATCATGTAGCGGTTGAGCTCGGTCTCGTCATAGACCACCTCCATCGCCCGGCCACCGAGCACATAGCTGGGGCGCACCACGACCGGATAGCCCACCGTCTCGGCCACCTGGCGGGCTTCCGCTTCGCTGCGCGCCAGGCCGTTGCGGGGCTGGCGGATGTCCAGTTGGCTCAGAATCTCCTGAAACTGCTCCCGGTCCTCGGCGCGGTCGATGGAGAGAGGAGACGTGCCCCAGAGACGGGTGCCCGTGACCTGTCCCTCCGGGCTCGCCAGCCAACGCATCAGGGGAAGCGCCAGCTTGAGGGGCGTCTGGCCGCCGAACTGCACGATCACCCCCTCGGGCCGCTCAACCTCCAGCACATTGAGCACATCCTCCAGGGTGAGGGGTTCGAAATAGAGACGGTCGCTGGTGTCGTAGTCGGTGGAAACGGTTTCGGGATTGCTGTTCACCATCACCGTGGCAAAACCGGCATCGCGCAGGGCGAAGGAGGCATGGCAACAGCAGTAGTCGAATTCGATGCCCTGGCCGATCCGGTTGGGGCCACCGCCGAGGATCATCACCTTGCGGCGGCGTTCCTCGCGCACCTCATCAGCGGGGGACAAGCGGACCAGGGAGCCGTCATCCGCGAGACGGCACAGGGGGCGCTCGTAGGTGGCGTAGTGGTAGGGGGTGCTGGAGGCGAATTCCGCCGCGCAGGTGTCCACCGTTTTGAACACCGCCGTCACGCCCAGCCGCTGGCGGTGGCGTCGCACCGTCAGTTCCTCGCTGCCGGTGGCCCAGGCCAACTGGCGATCGGAGAATCCAAGCTGCTTCAGCTCCAGGAGGGCGGCGGCGTCGAGATCGGCGAGGCGGCGACCGGTGAGAAGGCGACGCTCCGCCTCCAGCACCCCGCGCAGCTTGGCCAGAAACCAGGGATCGATGCCGCTCAGGCCATGGATCTCAGCGTCGTCCCGACCCGCCCGCATGGCGGCCCGCACGGCCAGGATCCGATCCGGGGACGGCACCCGCAACTGACGGTCGAGATCGCTGGCCTCCGGCAGGGGTTCCGGTCGATCGCAACCCCAACCGGCCAGGCCGGTTTCCAAGGAGCGCAGAGCCTTCTGAAACGACTCCTCGAAGCTGCGCCCGATCGCCATGGCCTCCCCGACCGATTTCATCGCCGTGGTGAGAACCGGCGGGCTGCCGCGGAATTTTTCAAACGCAAAGCGCGGAATCTTGGTCACCACATAGTCGATGGTGGGTTCAAAACAGGCGGGCGTGGCGCCGGTGATGTCATTGATGATCTCGTCCAGGCTGTAGCCCACGGCCAGGCGGGCGGCGATCTTGGCGATGGGAAATCCCGTGGCCTTGCTCGCCAGAGCCGAGGAGCGGGAGACGCGCGGATTCATCTCAATCACCACCACCTCCCCATCGACGGGATTGATGGCAAATTGGATGTTGCTGCCACCGGTGTCCACGCCGATTTCGCGGATGATGGCCATCGCCTGATCCCGCAGACGCTGGTACTCCCGGTCTGTGAGGGTCTGGGCGGGGGCCACGGTGATCGAATCCCCGGTGTGCACCCCCATGGGGTCGAGATTTTCAATCGAGCAGACGATCACGACGTTGTCGGCCTGGTCGCGCATCACCTCCAGCTCAAATTCCTTCCAGCCGATCAGGGATTGCTCGATCAGGATCTGGGAGACGGGAGAGGCTTCCAGACCGCTTTTGCAGATGGCCCGGAATTCTTCCGGGTTGTAGGCGATGCCACCCCCCGAGCCGCCCAGGGTGAAGGCGGGCCGAATGACCCGCGGGAAGCTGCCGATGGTCTCCCCGACGGTCTCCGCTTCCTCCAGGCTGTTGGCGATGCCGGACGGGCAGACGGAGACGCCGATGCGCTCCATGGCCTCCTTGAACAGCAGGCGGTCCTCCGCCTTGCGGATGGCCTCCAGGTTGGCCCCGATCAACTCCACCCCGAACCGGTCCAGGGTGCCGTTCTCTGCCAGGGCCACAGCCAGGTTCAGCGCGGTCTGGCCCCCCATGGTGGGGAGCAGGGCCTGGGGGCGCTCGCGCTCGATCACCCGGGTCACCACCTCGAGCGTCAGGGGCTCGATGTAGGTGCGATCCGCCAGATCCGGATCCGTCATGATCGAGGCCGGATTGGAGTTCACCAGCACCACTTCGAAGCCTTCGGCCCGCAAGGCCTTGCAGGCCTGGGTGCCGGAATAATCGAATTCGCAGGCCTGGCCGATCACGATCGGCCCCGAGCCCAGCAGCAGGATGCGACGCAGATCCGTGCGGCGGGGCATGGGGCGAAGGAGGGCAAACGACATCAGCCTCTCACGCGTGCGGTCATCTCCCCACCTCCCGACCGCCTCCGCCCGGCTGAATGGCTAATCTGATGGGCATGGTCAGATCAATGCCAGACCGTCGATGAGCGAACTCCAGCGCCTGAAGGGGCTGCTTCCACCGGAAATGCAGAGCTGGGTGTTCGTCGAAGCCGCCGCTTCCGTCGATCCTCCCTTGATCACCCTGGAAGAGATCGGTCGGGACGAAGTCGAGATCCAGGTGGATCTGGAGAAATGGGACCTGCTGGCCCTCGATCACCGCAACCTCCTCTTCTGGCACGAGGTGGGGCGCATCCAGAATGATTCCATTCCGCGGGACGGCTGGGAGATGGCGGCCCTGGCCATCGGCCTGGGCGGGGCGATCGGCGAGCTGTGGGTGCAGGACGGCCTGTTGCTTCTGGTGGCCATGGGCCTGTCCGGCTTCGCCGGCTATCGGCTGTATCTGAAAAACAACTCCGAGAAGCGCCTGCAGGACGCGATCCAGGCCGACGAGCGGGCGATCGAGTTGGCCTGCCGCTCCGGCTACACCGTCCCCAATGCCTACAAAAGTCTGGGGGGGGCCTTGAAGGAGCTCGTGGAGCAGAGCCGCAAGAAGCGCAAGCGCGCCTTCTACGAAAACCGCCTCGAGGCCTTGCGCAAGAGCGCAGGGAAGGCGCGGGCCGAGATGGCCCAGCAGCAGGGATCCAGACAATCCCTCAGCAGCGAGAACGTCTATGGCTGAGTTCGGAAGCGAAGCCCTTGCCCGTTTGGCCGCCGAAGCCTGTGATGACCGCAAGGCTGTGGACATTCGCCTGATCCGGGTCGAAGACGTCTCTTCTCTGGCCGATTGGTTCGTGATCTGTTCAGGCCTGAGCGATGTGCAGGTGCGTGCAATTGCCCGTTCCGTGGAGGATCGGCTCGAGCAAGAGGCCCATCGCCTGCCCCTGCGCCGGGAAGGACAACGGGAAGGCCGCTGGCTGTTGCTGGATTACGGCGAGCTGATCGTGCATGTGCTCACGCCCCAGGAACGGAATTTCTACGATTTGGAAGCTTTCTGGCGCCACGGCGAGCAGCATCGTCACACTCCCGCCGCTCCACCTGTTGTCCCCTCCCTCCCCACCCCCTGATCCAAACGGTGTGATCGAGCCCCCATCGCCCTCCACCGGCTTCGGCGCCGAGTCCGCAGATCCTTCAGTGACTTGTCCCGTCGCCCCGGAGCAGCTTCCCCTGGAGGAATACCGCCAGCTGGAGCGGTCGTGGTTCTTCCGGTGGCCATCCCGGGGGGCCCGCGACCTGATCCAGAGCTTGGGGGTCTCCTGGCTGGTGGCCCTCCCCGCGGGTCTGCTCGTGGCCAGCGGGAGCTGGAGCCTGCGGCATCACCCGCCCCGCCTGGCCGTGGCGGGCCTCACCGTCACCCTGATGCTTCCCCTCTTGCTGTTGCTCCGGCAATGGCTCGGTTGGTCCCGCCTTCATCACCGCCTCTGCTCCGAGCGGTTGGAATACGAGGAGTCCGGCTTTTATGACGGCAAGGTGTTGGAAAAACCTCTGGCCTGGCGTCAGCGGGACCTGCTGGTGGCCCGCCATCAGGTGGGGCCGGTATTGCGGAGGCTGCGCCAGGGGACGCTCTGGATCCTGCTGCTGATGGGGTTGGGAACGGGCCTCTGTCAGGCTCTCTGAGGCCACGTCCCGCGGCACTGACAGCCCGCCTTCCACGCCCCCATGTCCTTGACCTCCAGCTCTTCGGGCACCAACCGCCCCATGGTTCCGCAGCTGCAGGTCAACCTGTTGCGCGATGGCCTTCCGGAATCCTGCCATCGGGTGCATGCTGTGGTCTGCGACCAGCGGGGACGGGTGTTGATGCGAGCGGGTGACCCGCAGCTGCTGGCCTTTGTTCGCTCTGCCTTGAAGCCCTTCCAGGCCACGGTCTTTGTGAGCAGTGGCGCGGCTGATCGTTATGGCGCCGGAGACCGGGGCCTGGCCATCGCCTGCGCCTCCCACGCGGGCACCACGGCTCAGGCCCGGGAGGCCTTCCGCCTCCTCTGGGGGGCCCAGCTCGATGTGGCCCAGCTGCGGTGTCCACCCCCCAGCGAGGGCCAGAGCCCCCTGCGACACAACTGCTCTGGCAAGCATGCCGCCTTCCTCGCCGCTTGCCGCCTGCTCCACTGGCCCCTGGAGAGCTATCTGCAGGTCGACCATCCGCTTCAGCGGGAAGTCTTCAAGCGGGTTGGGGAACTGCTGGCGCTTCCTTCCGCGGAGCTGGTGGCGGCGCGCGACGACTGTGGGGCGCCCACCCTGCAATTGCAACTGGCCCAGATGGCCCTGCTCTTCGCCCACCTTGGAGCCGGCACCCAGGCCGACCTCGAACGGCTCAGCCGGGCCATGCTGGCCCACCCCGAGCTTGTGGCCGGGGAAGGGTGCTTTGACACCGAGCTGATGCGCGTCTCCCATGGGCAGGTGGTGAGCAAGGGCGGGGCGGAAGGCATCCAATGCCTGAGTAGCGTGGGAGAAGGCCTCGGGGTGGCCATCAAGGTGGAGGATGGCCACGCCCGTGCCAAGCGGGCGGCGGCCCTGCATGTCTTGAGGCAACTGGACTGGTTGACGCCAATGAGCGTTGAGGAGTTGAGTGAGCGCTTTCTTGTTCCCGCACCGCATCTGAAGCTGGAGGTGGTCGGCGAGCTGCGGGGCTGAACGCCCGCGACAGGGGATGGGGCACGTGGCCTGGTATGATCAATTCATGGCGCGGGGTAGAGCAGCCTGGTAGCTCGTCGGGCTCATAACCCGAAGGTCGCGAGTTCAAATCTCGCCCCCGCCACCAAATAACCAATAAAGAGCAAAATAACTTGCTCTTTTTTTGTGTGTTTTTTTGCGGCTCGGCAGGGCGCCATCGAGACCGGTGAAGCCAGCCTCGCTCTGGACTCTCCGCCCTCAGTTGGCCTGTGAGCCAAAGACCTGGCGGTAAAAGGCATGGAGCCGATCCATCTGCCAGTAGGGAGTGGGAATGTTATTGGTAAAACAAGCTGCCCGCTGATACTGGTGGAATAAATCGTCACGTTGATCGATCTCCCTGATTGCGTCCACCAGCTCCTCATCGGAGGAGAAGTCCATGGCATTGACATAGGAACCAGGAGCAAAGTCGTCGGCAATGTCCGGATTCCCCCAATAGATGGGGATGGCACCAGAGAGGAGGGGATCAAGAATTTTTTCGGTCGTATATCCAGGCGAACTTTCATTCTCAAAGGCAATATTGAATTTGTAATGCCGAAGAAACTTGATTTTATTGTCAACCGTGTAACCCGTATTATTCAGCCAGCGACCGGCGGAGTCCACCGGCTTATAGGCATGCAGAGCATGAAAGAACTCATTTCTCCTCTCAGGCTTGCCATTACCAAAGACAAAACTGCAAAACCGGTCCCGCGGCTCTGAAAAGGATGGTCCATGAACGCGATTGAGAAGCACGGCGAGCATCGACTCAACCCCCTCTTGCAACCCCAAGCCTCTCGATTGATACCAGGCATGATAAATATAGACAGGCAGCCTTAGATGACGGGGATCAGGCGTCGTGTCAAAACTGATGGCAAAGTCACAGTCATTGAAATTTGGCTTGACATTTTCACCTGTGTAAAAAAGCTTTCTACATGAGTATTTGTGATGACGATCACCAAAACCTGAGTAGACTAAAACGTCAGGCCAAAGCCGAGTAATTCTATAACGAATACCGAAAAGGTCGAGCGTGTGGGTGAAAAAGTTATGCCGGGGATCGAAGGATGCCCAAAAATCTTCAAACCAAAGCCGAATCATTGGTCCTTCCTTCTCTGAATCTTCGCTGGCGCCTCAAGCATCACAGCGGAATTGATGAACAGGCTGCGCAGGCCTTGTTCGGATGGGAGCCGCGGCATGGGCGGGAGTCCCGCAGAAACGCTCCGGAGCAGATCCTGGGTCTGTCCGTGCCAGCGACATGGCTGAAGACGGCGCAAGGGAAACATCGAGACAGGCAGATTTGGACAGGAGCACTGTGAATAAAGCAGGAAACAATCCGCACCTATCCCGATGTCCAGAATGCTTGTCCTCTCCTTGCCATCAGCCTTCCTGATGGGATGATCCAGCCTTCTCGATCCAATGGGTTGTGCCAGGTTTCACAACTGGTTTCTTGCAAGCCAGACCTTACGCAATTCTGAAACGTCTGGCAAGACGGGCTTTGCGAGACTCCTCCCATGGCACTCTCCTCTGATCCTTCCCCGGTTCAAGCCGAGATGACAGCGCGGTCCGGCTCTCCCTCCCCCTCCGATCCGGTGGACGCGGTGGTGGTGGGAGCCGGCGCCAGCGGAAGCGTGGCCGCCATGGTCCTGGCGGAGGCGGGGTTGCGGGTGCTCGTGCTGGAGGCAGGCCCCGATCTGGAGGCCCGTCGCGCCCGGGGCGGCGAGCCCCAGAACAGCTTGCGCCGCCTGGGCAGCCTGGCCAGTGGCCGCCATCGCCGCCAGGCCAATCACCCCGGCTATTGGAAACACAATCCAGAGCTCTACATCGATGAGCGCCGCCATCCCTGGCGCACTCCCAGCGACGCTCCCTACCTCTGGACCCGTGGCCGGCAGGTGGGGGGCAAGACCCTCACCTGGGGCGGCATCACCCTGCGGTTGTCGGACTACGAGTTCAAGGCGGGCGCTTGGGATGGGCGCAGTCCCTGCTGGCCGATCGCCCACGCCGATCTGGATCCCTATTACACACGCTGGGAGAGGCTGCTCGGCGTCCATGGCCAGCGGGATGGGCTGCCCCAACTGCCTGACGGCCACACATTGGCCCCCCTGCCCCTGACGCCGGGCGAACAGCGGCTGCGTGAGGCGGTGGCCCGCGACCTCGGCCTTC
>JBKDSZ010000055.1:0-8514 GCA_046340375.1 Cyanobacteriota bacterium
GCTGGCGCAGCAGGCGGGCGTAGGCGGAGGCGGCCATTGGAGGAGCTACAGACCATGGAGGCGCAGACGAAACTCTCCCACCTCTCGGGCCCGGGCCGCATCCAGGAGAGCAAAGGGATGGGTGCTGAGTTGGCTGAGCACTGTCTCGATCTTTTCCCCGCGAGTCAGGGGGAAAGCGTTCTCTTGCCGGTCGAGCCTCCGCCAGGCCTCATCGAAGGCTGTCGCGAAACTGTCAGCGTTACTGAATTGCCGATCCGACTCGGGCGTCCGAGAGAAGGGGTGAGGCATCGCCGTCAACCCCTTTGTGCGGAGAACGCCAAAGCCATGTCTGCAAGAAAAGAAAAAATGCCAGGACCCAGATTTGAACTGGGGACACGGCGATTTTCAGTCGCCTGCTCTACCAACTGAGCTATCCCGGCGTGTCGCATCCGACACGGCCCAATCATAGATCACCGCTGGTGACCCGCCGGGGCCCAGTGGTGCGCGCCAGGCAGATCAGGCCCTGCACGCGCCAACCCCCTTCCCTCAGGGCTTCCGCAGCACTGAGGGCTGTAGCGCCGGTGGTCAGGATGTCGTCCACCAACCACACGGGGTGTTGCCGGCTCTCTCCGCTCCCGGGGCGTCGCTGGCAGGTGAAGGCTCCCCGCTGATTCTCCTGGCGCATGGCCTGGTTCAGATGGTGTTGGCCCAGCACGGGGCGTGACCTCCGCAGAAGATCAGCCTTGGCCCATCGCCATTGCCGGCCCACGAGCTGACCGGTCAGGGCGGGGAGGGGATTGGCCCGGCGCTTCCAGCCGGGAACAGGCACCAGCAACGGAGCGAGTCCCGGCGAAATCGAGGGGGGGTCCAACAGCCGAAGCAGGGCGGCCATGCGTTCCACGTGCGGACGCTTCCTCAGCCCTAGCAGCAGCTGCCGGTACGCCCCCTGGTATGTGCCCACACCCCGCCAGGGCAAGGGGAGGGTTCCCTGCAGACCGTGGCTTGGCAGGAGCAGGGTGGTGTGGCAATCAGGGCAGAGCCGGGACACCAGGCCAGGGGGGGACAAGGGTTGCTGGCAGAGGGGGCAGGGGCGGCGGAACAACCCATTCAGAAGCCAGCCGGCAAGAGACGTTTCCGTCAACGACAGAGGGGCGTGCTGCCCGGGTGCGCTGGCTTAAGGGTTCCCCGGGAGCGACCTCAACATGGACACAAGTGTGCGATGCGCATCCTCACTGTCGCTGAGGGGATGGTCAAACGGCACCTCCACCGACGCCCCATCCACCTCCAGGGTCATGGCCTCAGGAGCGACGCACACCATCCGGGCCGAGCTGGCTTGCGGCAGCCCCGCGTAGTGGTGGGCATAGGCCAGCACCGCAGCGGCATGGTCATCGTTCATGTGGCGACAGATCCGATCGCTCACAGCCGGGGTCAGGGGGTCGGCGGTCATGGTGGTGGAGGCATCGGGTCCATTCTGGAGACCCCTTGGGCCAAGGGGCGGAGCTTCCCCTCAGCGGTCGCTCAGCCGGCCGCGAAGCGCTGCCACAGCACGAGGGCCAGGCGCACCCCACTCCAACCGACATAGACCGCGAGCACGATGAACAGCCCCATGGCCAGAACAGAGCGGATGCGATCGTTCATCAGGCAGGACCATCAAGGGAGGCCCCCATCCTGCCCTGGGCCAATCGGGCCATGCCGCGAGCGGCGGAGAGATGCGGCCGGTTGAGCACAGGAACGCCCAGAATTCGTTGGCGCATCTGCCGCCAGCAAGAATTGCGCGCTCCTCCGCCCAGGGTGATGACCCGTTGGATGGGCGGGGCGCCCAACGCTCGCAGCCGCTGCCAGCCCTGACGCTCGATCCGGGCGATCCCTTCCAGCAGGGCTTGGAGGAAAGAGGCGTCACTGACGGGCCTGGGTTCCAGGATTGGCTCCAACAGGGGATCGTCCACGGGAAAGCGCTCCCCCCGGTCCAGCAATGGGCGCAGGATCAGGGGGCTCGGACTTCTGGGATCAATCTGGCGGCTCAATTCCGCCAGTTGCTCCGCGCTGAAGAACCGGCTCAAAACCCCCGCGCCTGTGTTGGAGGCGCCTCCGACCAGCCAGCGTCCGTTGAGGCGATGGCAGCTCACACCCTCGGCCTGGAGCGGCTCGGGCACCATCTGCTTGATCACGAGTGTGGAGCCCAGCACCGTGAGCCCATCGGCGTCCGAAGGATCGGCGGCCAACACGGCGGCATTGGCGTCCGTGGTTCCCGCCACCACCAGGCAAGTCGCTGGAAGCCCGAGGGTGGAGGCCACAGGCGGTGCCACAGTGCCCAGCACCGAGCCGCTGGCCACGATCTGGGGCAGGGCGCCGGCCCAGGGAGCCGAAGGAAGACTGCCCAACCAACGCTGGTTCAGAAGATCCCATCCCAGACGCAGATTGTTGCCCTCTTCTCCCCAGCGCCAGGTCCCCAGCAGCCAACCCATCACCCAATCCGCCTGGTGGCGGAGCAGCAGCGCGGACGTGGGATTCAGGTCTCGGCTCCGCTCCAGTAGGGACAGGGCTCTGGCCACGCTGCCGCTCGCCTGGCTGGCGGGGTGGGAGGTGACTCCGAGCAGCCGACGCACTTCAGGCACCTGGTCGGGACAGGATCGGTGGTAGGGCAGGGCTTGACCCAGCGAGCCCTCCAGGAGGGTCCCATCCTCATGACAAAGGAGCAGGGTGCCGGATGTGCCAGCGAGGGCCAGGGCGCCGATGTTTCGCCGCAGCTCCGAGGGGAGATGGCGGATCAGGGCCAGGATGCCGGACCGCCACGCTTCTGGATCCTCGAACGGACCGGGATAGGGGCTGCCGTTTTCGACCAGGGTCTCCCCCATCGGATCGTTGACGGCCACCCTGATCCCACTGGTGCCGAAATCAACCCCGAGAGCCAGTCTGGGCAAGTTCAGCGGAGGCCTGTTGGAGGGTTTGGGAGATGGCGCTCACATCCTCCCACGGGAGGTTGAGATCGCTGCGGCCGAAGTGGCCGTAGGCGGCCACGTCGCGATAAAAGCGACCACCCCGCTGCTGGGGAAGGGTCCGCAGGCCAAAGGTTTCAATGATGGCGCCGGGGCGGAGATCGAAATGTTCCTGCACCAAGGCTGTGAGGGAATCATTCCCCAGGCTGCTGGTGCCGAAACTCTCCACCAAGATGCTCACGGGCTTGGCCACGCCGATGGCGTAGCTGAGCTGCACCTCCGCTTTGCGGGCCAGACCCGCGGCGACGATGGCTTTGGCGACATAGCGCGCCGCATAGGCGGCGGAACGATCCACCTTGGTGGGATCCTTGCCGGAAAAGGCGCCACCGCCATGGCGCGCGTATCCGCCGTAGGTGTCCACAATGATCTTGCGCCCGGTGAGGCCCGCGTCTCCCTGGGGGCCACCCACCACGACCTTTCCGGTTGGATTCACAAGGAAGCGGGTGGTTGTCCGCTCGGGTTGGAGGGTCAGATCAGCGGTGGCGGGTTCCACCACATGGGTCCAGAGATCGGCGGCGATCCGCTCGCGGATGGCTTTTTCATCGCTGATCCCATCAATCTCCGCAACATGTTGCGTGGAGATCAAGATGGTGTCGATGGCTACGGGCCGCTCGTCCTCGTAGACGACGCTCACCTGGGTTTTCCCGTCGGGCAGCAGGTAAGGCAGGGTGTTGTTGTGACGCACTTCCGCCAGCCGTCGGGCCAGGCGATGGGCCAGGCTGATGGGCAGGGGCATCAATTCCGGCGTTTCATCGCAGGCATAGCCGAACATGATCCCCTGATCGCCTGCTCCGATCTTGTCGAGAGGATCTCCCTGGTGGTCATCCGCCTCATCCACCCCTTGAGCGATGTCGGGCGACTGCTGATCCAGGGCCACGAGCACCGCACAACTCTTGGCATCAAAGCCTCCGGCCCGATAGCCCTTGTAACCGATGTCTTCAATCACACCCCTTACCAAGTGAATGAAATCGACCTTGGCTGCTGTGGTCACTTCGCCAGTGATCAGACACAGGCCGGTGTTGACGACCGTTTCACAAGCCACTCGGCTGGATGGATCCTGGCTGAGAAGAGCATCCAAAACAGCGTCACTCACCTGATCGCAGATTTTGTCGGGATGTCCCTCCGTGACCGATTCAGATGTGAAGACATAACGGCCCATGAACTAGATGCAAGGAAAAACCGACTGATCTTATGTCCCTTGCTGCGTGTCATGGGTCTCCGTGGACACGCCCAAAGCCGGTTCCCTGGCCTCGCCCACCAGAAGCTCCCGCCAGTGATCCACGCAGGGATAGCCCTCTGCGAGGGCCAACGCCTGTTGCCACCCCCCCCTGTAGCCAATCGCCAGAGCGATCCCCGCAGCCCGGGCCATGCGCAGGTCGCTGTTGGCATCTCCAATCAGGGCGGAACATGACGGGGCGACTCCCAAAGTGGCGCAGAGCGCATGAACCGCTTGGGGGTCAGGCTTGCGGGGCCGATGCTCAGCGCTCCAGATCGCGCTGAAGGCTTCGGAGAGGCCATGCTCGCCCAGGAAAGTCTGGATGCCTGACGAGTCGTCGTTGCTAATGACGGCGCAGAGCACCCCCGTGTGACGCAAGTCCCGAAGGAGATCCACCAGCCCTTCGGTCAGCTGGGATGTTCTGGAAACGGATGGCGTGTCCATGTCCGCGAGCCGAAACGCCTCCTCGGCCATCAGGAGGGATTCCGGCCAGCCATGGCCCACCTGGGTCAGGGCCACGGCCGTCCCAATCAAATTGTGGTCGCGTGCCGCCACTGCGGTGATGCCAGCGGGGTTCAGACTCGCCATCCCTGGATGGAGTCCATAGGTCCTGGCCAGCAGCTCGGAGAGTTCCTCGCTGCGGCATGGCCCATGAAGACGAACACAGTGTTGGAGGCGTGCGGTGCTCAGGGCGAGGAGATGGGGTTCACTGCGGCTCATGGTGCCGTCCTTGTCGAACAGCACGGCCTGAATGTCTGCCGGTTCCCCGGCAGACAAAAGAGGCTCACCCCGCAACAGCAGGACAGCCATCCTGCCCCCCTAGAGAGAGGATGGGGCCGTCATTCGTGATTGGCGCCCATGGGATCGACATCCTCGGCCTGCTCCAGGAGCATCTGCTTGTAACGGGCCGCCATCTCCTCCGCTTTGTCGAAGACTTTCTGGGGATCGGTCAGCATGTCACCGGGCTCGGGTTCGAGTGCCTTGGTGGAGAGTGAAATCCGGCCCCGTTCAGCGTCCAGATCAATGATCATGACCTTCATCTGATCATTGACATTGAGAACCGTGTGCGGTGTTTCGATGTGCTCGTGGCTGATTTCAGAAATGTGCAGCAGGCCACTGACTCCACCGATGTCAATGAACGCGCCGTAGGGCTTGATTCCCCGCACGGTTCCCAGCACCACTTCACCCACCTCCAGACGATTCATCTTGCGTTCCACCAGCGCCCTGCGGTGGCTGAGCACCAGCCGATTTCTTTCCTCATCCACTTCCAGAAACTTCAGCGGCAAGAAGTCGGCGACCAGCTCCTCCTTTGCCTTTCGCGTGCTGATGTGGCTGCCAGGGATGAAGCCCCTCAGACCTTCCACCCGCACCAGTGCTCCCCCGCGATTGGTGGCAAAGACTTCGCTGTAGATCGTGGCATCTTCCTTCTGCAGCTGGCGAACCCGCTCCCAGGCACGTTGATATTCAATGCGACGAATGGACAGGGTCAGCTGGCCGTCTTCATTCTCCTCGCTGAGAATGAAAAATTCCCGAGTTTCCCCAGCCTCCAGGACATCGGAAAGATGCTCCACCCGGTTGATGGAAAGCTCCTGCAACGGCATGAAGGCGGCTGTTTTGGCGCCGATGTCAATCATCGCCCCTTTGGATTCAAGAGCGAAGACCGTGCCGTTGACCACATCCCCGGGTTTGAAGTTGTAGTCGTACTTGTTGAGCAGGGAGGCGAACTCATCCAGCGTGAAGCCCACCCCGTCGTCTTCCCGGCTCGCTGCGCGGCTGCTGGAGTTGTCGGCTGCCGGAATTTCGGCCGGGATGTCGCGCTCATCCAGATCGAAGGTGTCTTCCGACGTTTCCAAGCTCTGCAGCTCCGGGGAAGGGGTGACGGTCATACGGATTCGGCGGTCTGCCAAGGGCAGTGGGAAGGGATCCCCCAGTCCGCCGCCGCAGAATGAGGGAGCAATCCACAATTCTACCCTCTTCAGGGCCGCCACAGAAGGATTGTCTCGCTCAGTTGACGACGGTGAGCCGTTGCTGCATTGGAGTGGGCCGTCCGGTTTGCCCCAAGCACTCAAGGGTGGCAACAAAGTCACTGACGCTGCGAAACTGGCGGTACACGGAGGCAAAACGCACGTAGGCCACCTCGCTCATGGTCTTGAGCCGTTCCAGAACCAACTCGCCAATCTCGTTGCTCGTGACCTCCCGTTTGGCCCGTTGCTGAAGCACCAGCTCCATGTCGTCCACCAGGGACTCCAACTCCGCTGGTTCCAGGCCGGTTTTCTCGCAGGCGCGAAGCAGGCCGTGCAGCAGTTTGGAGCGGTTGAAGGTTTCCCGATTCCCATTGCGTTTGATCACGGTGATCGGCACCGTTTCAACCCGCTCGTAGGTGGTGAAACGAAAATCGCAGTTCAGGCACTCCCGACGGCGGCGCACGCTCCTGCCGGAGTCTGCGGCTCGCGACTCGAGAACGCGGCTGTCAGTGTGTTGGCAGGCAGGGCATTGCATGCCCAAAAGCACGTTTTACAGAATTATAGTCAGTTTTTTTGATTTGCCTAGGGGAAACAAAAAAGCCCCTCTGGGAGGGGCTTCCGCTTGCTCAGCAAGCAACGTGGCTATTTGCCAATCTTGGGAGGATCCCGGAAGGCAATGGCAAAAAACAAGGTGGAAATGGCCAAAGCCAGGATGAGGATGTAGGCGAAGCTCTCCATGGGGAGGTCGTGGGGTGAAGGGCAGGGAGCCGAAAATCAGCTGAGAGGGGATCCAGCCGGAGGGACGTAACCCTGAGGCAGGCGACGGGTGGACCTGTCGCCCAACTTCTGGAACAGACCGAATTCCACCTGCTCTCCGAGGTCGGGGTCAATCCCGGCGAACACATCACGGACGAGGGTGCGAGGCCCGTGCCAGATGTGCACGCAGAAGAAGAGTAGGGCAAATGTGGCGTGGCCGAACGTGAACCAGCCCCGGGGGGAACTGCGGAAGGTTCCGTCGGAGTGGTACGTCTCACGATCAAACTCGAAGGCCTCGCCAAGCTGAGCCTTGCGTGCCAGACGCTTCACGTCGGCTGGATCCTTGAAGGATTGGCCGTTGAGCGCACCTCCGTAGACCGTGGCGGTTACGCCCTGCTGTTCGAAGGAGTACTTCGCTTCGGCTCGACGGAAGGGAATGTCAGCCCGGACGATGCCATTGACATCCTGCAGAACAACGGGGAAATTCTCGAAGAAGTTCGGCAAACGCCTCACCTGAAGTTCGCGTCCATCGTTGTCGGTGAAGGAAATATGGCCCAGCCAGCCAGTGGGGAGGCCGTCGCCATTGACCATCGGGCCGACGCGGAAGAGGCCGCCCTTGGCAGGGCTGTTGCCCACATAGTCATAGAAAGCAAGCTTCTCGGGAATGGTGGCCCAGGCTTCCTGCTTGGTGGCGCCTTGATCGAGGGCGGTCTGCACTCGACGGTTGATCTCGGTTTTGAAGTAGCTCTGGTCCCATTGATACCGGGTGGGACCAAACAGCTCGATGGGCGTGGCCGCGGCGCCGTACCACATGGTGCCGGCGACGACGAAAGCCGCGAAGAAGACAGCTGCGATCGCGCTGGCCAGCACGGTTTCGATGTTGCCCATGCGGAGGGCTTTGTACAGCCGTTCGGGAGGGCGTGTCGTGATGTGGAAGATTCCCGCGATGATCCCGACGATGCCGGCGGCAATGTGGTGAGCCACGATGCCGCCCGGATTGAAGGGATTGAACCCATCAGGGCCCCATGACGGCTGGACCTTTTCCAGGTGGCCTGTGAGGCCATAGGGATCGGACACCCACATCCCCGGTCCAAAGACGCCGGTGAGGTGAAAGGCTCCGAAGCCGAAACAGGCGAGGCCCGCCAGAAGCAGATGGATCCCGAAAATCTTGGGGAGATCCAGGGCAGGCTCGCCGGTGCGGGGGTCCTGCCAGATCTCCAGATCCCAGTAGGTCCAGTGCCAGATGGCGGCGAGGAACAACAAGCCACTGAAAATGATGTGGGCGGCGGCGACCCCTTCAAAGCTCCAGAAACCAGGGTCGACACCGGTCTCGCCGGTGATGCTCCACCCGCCCCAGCTGCCGGTGACTCCGAGACGGGCCATGAAGGGCATGACAAACATGCCTTGGCGCCACATCGGGTTCAGAACCGGATCGGACGGGTCGAAAATGGCGAGCTCGTAAAGCGCCATGGAGCCGGCCCAGCCGGCAACCAGGGCGGTGTGCATGAGGTGCACGGCGAGCAATCGGCCCGGGTCGTTGATGACGACCGTGTGCACCCGATACCAGGGCAATCCCATTGGGGGTCAGGTCTGGGTGTGCTGG
>JBKDSZ010000056.1:0-5421 GCA_046340375.1 Cyanobacteriota bacterium
GACGGCGGCCGCCGACGCCTCCCCCGACGACCAACCCCGCTGGCACCACCACAGCCTGGTGGATCCCGAGGCGCTGACGCCGATGCTGCGCCACTACGTGAGCCTCAAGGCCGCCCATCCCGACCGGGTGTTGCTTTATCGCCTGGGCGACTTTTTCGAGTGTTTCTTTGAAGACGCCATCACGGTCTCCCGCCTGCTCGAGCTCACCCTCACCGGCAAGGAGGGGGGCAAGGCCATCGGTCGGGTGCCGATGGCCGGCATCCCCCACCACGCCGCCGAGCGGTATTGCGGGGAGCTGGTGCAGCGGGGCCTGTGCGTGGCCCTCTGCGACCAGCTGGAAACCACCCCCTCCCAGGGCCCGCTGCTGCGGCGCGACATCACACGGGTGCTCACCCCCGGCACGGTGTTGGAGGAGGGGATGCTGGCCGCGCGGCGCAACAACTGGCTCTGCGCCGTGCTCCTGGAGGGTGCCCGCTGGGGATTGGCGGTGGCGGATGTGAGCACCGGAGACTTTCGGGTCAGCGAACAGGAGGGCCTCGCCGCCCTGCACCAGGAATTGCTGCAACAGGAGGCGGCGGAGGTCGTCTGGCCCCAGCCGGCCGGCGGGGAGGGAGGGGAGCCCGCAGCGGAGCCCCCCTCCTGGTGTCCGCCCAACCTGCGCCACAGCCCCCAGCCCCGCTCCCCGTTTGAGGCGCCCCAGGCGCGGCGCAAGCTGCTGGAGCGCTATGGCCTGGCCACCCTGGAGGGGCTGGGGCTGGCGGAGGCCCCCCTCGCCCTGCGGGCCGCCGGGGGGCTCCTGGCCTACCTCGACAGCACCCAGCCCGACCCCGCCGCAGGGGAGAGCGACCGCCCCCCCCAGGCCGCGATCCCCCTGGAGCGGCCCCGCCTCTGGCACGCGGGCGACAAGCTGGTGCTGGATGCCCAGACCCGCCGCAACCTGGAGCTCACCCGCACCCAGATGGGCGGCCGTTTGGAGGGCTCCCTGCTCTGGGCGCTGGATCGCACCGTCACCGCCATGGGGGCCCGCTGCTTGCGGCGCTGGGTGGAGGCCCCCCTGGTGCGGGCCGAGCCGATCCTGGAGCGCCAAGGGGGGGTGAGCGAGCTGGTGGAGCAGCGGGCCCTGCGCCATTCGCTGCGGCGGTTGCTGCGACCGATGGCTGATCTGGAGCGCCTGGCGGGGCGAGCAGGAGCTGGCACCGCCTCCGCCCGCGATCTGGTGGCTCTGGCCGATGGATTGGAGCGCCTTCCCCGCCTGGCGGAGCTGCTGCGCAAGGCCCGGGGCGCTCCCTTGCGGGATCTGGCTGTGCCGCGGCCCGATCTGGCGGCCCTGGCCGCAGACCTGAGCCACACCATGGTGGAGAGTCCCCCCCTGGCCCTGAGCGAGGGCGGGCTGATTCATGACGGCGTTGATCCCCGGCTGGATGGTCTGCGCAATCAGCTCGACGACCAGGATCGCTGGTTGGCGGAGCAGGAACGCCAGGAGCGGGAGCTGAGCGGCCATGGCAACGTGCGCCTGCAATACCACCGCACCTTCGGCTACTTCCTGGCGGTGAGCCGGGCGAAGGCGGCAAGGGTGCCCGACCACTGGATCCGCCGCCAAACCCTCGCCAGCGAGGAACGCTTCGTCACCCCGGCCCTGAAGGAGCGGGAGGGGTGCATCCTGCGCCTGCGCACCCGGGCCGCCCAGCGGGAGTTGGAGTTGTTCACGGCCCTGCGGGAGCGGGTGGGCCAGCAGGCCGAATCGATCCGCACCGCCGCCCGCCAGGTGGCGGAGCTGGATGCCCTGGCCTCCCTGGCGGAAGTGGCCGCCACGGAGGGCTACTGCCCGCCGGAGATCGTGGCGGGTCGGGAGCTGGCCATCGAGGCCGGCCGCCATCCGGTGGTGGAGCAACTGTTGGTGGACGCGACCTTCACCCCCAATCCCCTCTGCCTGGGGGGAGGCCGCGCCGAGGCGCCCGACCTTCTGGTGCTCACCGGCCCCAACGCCAGCGGCAAGAGCTGCTATCTCCGCCAGACCGGGCTGCTGCAACTGATGGCCCAGGTGGGCAGCTGGGTGCCGGCCCGCGCGGCCCGCGTGAGCCTGGCCGATCGCATCTTCACCCGCGTCGGCGCCGTGGACGACCTGGCGACGGGACAATCCACCTTCATGGTGGAGATGGCCGAAACGGCCAACATCCTGCACCACGCCACGGCCCACTCCCTGGTGCTGCTCGATGAGATCGGCCGCGGCACCGCCACGTTTGATGGTCTGGCGATTGCCTGGGCCGTGGCGGAGGCCCTGGCCAGCGACGTGGGGGCCCGCACAGTGTTCGCCACCCATTACCACGAGCTCAACGCCCTGGCCGGTCTGCTGCCGAATGTGGCCAATGCCCAGGTGTTGGTGGAGGAAACGGGCCATGACCTCCTCTTCCTCCACCAGGTGGTGCCAGGCGGCGCGAGCCGCAGCTACGGCATCGAGGCCGCCCGCCTGGCGGGGGTGCCCCCTTCGGTGGTGCGCCGAGCGCGGCAGGTATTGGGCCGCATCGAGGCCAACAGCCATGTGGCCGTGGGGACCGGCAGCCAGGCCACAGGGTCATCGGATTGATCAGTCTGTTGCTTGGCCGATGGTGCCGGTGGCGGGTCTGGTGTATGGCATTGTTCTGCGGACAGTCAGCTATCGCCGCTGGAAGGATCTACCGAGCTATCCGGCAAAAGACGGATAATGCGGCGTGCGAGCGGTTCCTTAAGTTCACGATGCCTGGGCACTGACTGCGAGACACCTGTAGCTGGATTGCGATACCAATCGTGTTTACCTCCATGTCGGACCAGAACGCATCTTCCCTGTTCGATCAATCTGATCAGATCGGCCCGCTTCATGGCATGACTAATTCACCAACCTTGCGAGCACCCGAGATGTTTCCGCCTGAGAGATCAAGGTAGAGATCTTTCAGATGCTCAACCAGATCAGCCAGTGTGTCACCTTGCGTCCAGTAATCAGGAAATTCCTCAAGATAGCCAAGCCAAGATCCATCATCCTGCCAGTGAACATACTTGATTGTTTGCATTGAATCTACCCCCGGTTGGCCTTGAAGTGGTGAATATACTGCACTCTACTTAATCAACCCATGCTCTGACCAGCCCCACGCACCAAGCCTCTCAACGCCTCTGTGCCGCAGTGCGCCAAGATCAACAGCAGGGAGCAACTTCAGCTATGGAAACTTCCTGCGCTCCCGCCTTCTGTATCATGATATTATACGGCCGCGAGCAGAGAACTCAGAAGAGTCTTCGTTATCTGACTTGACCTGGATCGACATCCCCCCTGATAAGCCTTCCGCCAGTCGGCAGTAGCATTTGAGGAATCGGCGGTTTGGGCGGATTGTTGTTTGATATAGAGCCTGCTCCGTTAGCAGGGCTGGCTGGCTTGAGGGTAGGTAGGTGTAGGCATGGAGACTTCGCGAATATTGACAATTTTTACCTTTTGTGGTTGCTCCGGAAAGCAAGCAAGCCTGGTTGGCTGCAGCACAAGTGCCAATGCTGCGACTGCGAATGTGACTGCTAGACACACATGACTTGCGTTAGGAAGTAGGGTCGGCGATCACTTACTCTCGAATTGTAGTCAGCATGCTTTGAGTATTCTCGATCAGTATAGGCAAGTGCATCCAGGATTGCCTTCTCAGCTGGGTCACTATCTGTCGCAATGCCCGGATCGTTGCAATAGATGATGAGCTTATTCTTATGGCTCATGATCTGAGCAGGCGAATCAATTACCCAGTATCGATTATTGTGGCATGATCTCCATAGATTTGCAATCACCATGCAGATTGGGAAAACAGCGGATATCGATAAAATAACTATTAAATACTCGCTAAGCGTGTCAAGGCAATTTATTTCTCGAAATGCTGCTACAACGCTCCCGATTGGGATGGAAAGAAGGCTGAGGGGTAGTGTGATCCTCTCGGCAAGCTCTGCACTCCTCTTCAATTCATTAAAGTAATGCTCCTTGTAGAAGTCGCTAAGTCTATTCTCGAGGCCCAATAATCTTGGAGTTTTTCTGTCATTCACTGACGTGGTAATCCTTTTCGATGATCATAGCAGGGTATCTCTGCTTTTCTGTCCTGCGTCTATTAATAGTTTGCTCGGAAGAGATGCCCAAGTCTAGTCCGTATAACGCTCCAGATCAGAAGCGGGGGGCACTTTAGCTGTGGAGACCACCTGCGCTCCCGCCTTCTGTATCTTGTTGTTATACGGCCGCTAGCAGAGAACTCAGAAGGAAATTCGTTATCTGACTTGACCTGGATCGACATCTCCCCTAATAAGCCTTCCGCCAGTTGGCAGTGGCTTTTGCGGAACCGGCTGTTTGGGCAGATTGTTGTTAGATACAGAGCCTGCTCCGTTAGCAGGGGTGACTGGCTTGCCGGAAGGTGTAGGCATGGAGACTTCTCGAATATTGACGATTTTAACCTTTTGTGGCTGCTCCGGCAAGCTGGCAAGCCTGGTAAGCTGCAGCACAAGTGCCAAAGTGGCCACTGCGAGTGTGACTGCTAGATACACATTCGCTTGTGTCAGGAAGTAGGATCGGCGGTCTCTTACTCTTGAATTATAGTCAGCGTGTTTTGCATATTCTTGATCAATGTAAGCAAGTACATCCAGGATTGCTTCCTCAGCTGGAGCGCTTTCTGTCGCAATGCCCGGATCTTCGTAATAGACGAGGAGCTTATTCTTGTAGCTCATAATCTGAGCAGGAGTATCAATTACCCAGTATCGATTATTGTGATATGATCTCCATAGATTTATAATCACCATGCAGGCTGGAAAAACAGCGCATATCAATAAGATCACTATTAAATATTCATTAAGCGTGTCAGGTCTGTTTATTTCTCGAAATGCCGCTACAATGCTTCCAATAAGGATAGAAAGAATGCCGAGGGGAAGGGCGATCCTACCGGTAAGCTCTTCTCTCCTCTTCAATTCATTGAAATAGTGCTCTTTGTAGAAGTCGCTAAGCCTATTCTCGAGGCCCAATAGCCTTGGATTTTTTTCTGTCATTCACTGTCGCGTTAATCGCTTTAGATGATCGTAGCAGGGTATCTCTGCTTTTCTGTCCTGCGTCTATTCATGGTTTGCTCGGAAGAGATGCCCAAGTCTAGTCCGTATAACGCTGGCCTTGAGTGGCAGGCAGGGAGCCTTGGGTGGCGAAGCCGAGAGCTGATGGCGGCCTGTCCACTCGAAGGGCTTGTTCGAAGTGTCGCGTCCCTGTAGGCAACTCATGCAGACTGACGCCGAATGAATCACCCATTACGCAAGTCATGGCGGAGGTAGTCCAAGATCCTTGCAGATTTTCCGTACAAGTAATTCCTTGATTTCAGTATGGCGCGGAATCGAGCTACGAAGATTTCGTGATGGGTTCCACCACCATGAATGGTTGCCACCCTCTCTCAGCTG
>JBKDSZ010000057.1:0-31726 GCA_046340375.1 Cyanobacteriota bacterium
CTTGAAGTCCATCACAAACTGCTTGGCGGCCGGCAGGTCGCCGGGGCCAGTGATCAGCCAGAACTGATCACTGCCGGCGCCACCATTGAGGTAGTTGGTGCCGGCAGTTTCGAGGATGGAGAAGTTGTCGTTACCCGCACCGCCGAGAGCACGATTGCCGGAGCTGCCGATGATGAAGGTGTCGTTGCCGAGGCCACCGCTGAGGCGGTTGCCATCGCCGGCTTCGGCACTGAACCAATCATCGCCGCTGCCACCGGTGATCACATCACGGCTGCCGGCGTAGATCACATCCTTGCCACTGCCTGTGAAGATTTGATTGCCAGATCCGCTCAGTATCGCGATATCCACCTGATCGGAATCGGCACCGGTGAACAGCACATCGCCCTTGCCAGCAAAACCCTGCAGCTTGAGCGCCTCCGAGCTGAGGCTGTCATCAGCTGCAGCCGTGCCGAGTTTCACATCAATCACCTCATCGCTGCGCAGTGCCAAGTTCTGCAGGCGCAGATCCTGGCTTGGTGCTGTTTCAGCCTGGTTGTAGGCCTTGGCGACTGTGCCATGATTCGCCCTCAGATATTCCGCCAAAGCATCCTGTTCGGTGCCGTCGCCACTGAAGGTGGCAGCACCAGTGAACGGAGCGGAGGCATTGAACAGATCCACACGGTTGGCCGAGGCACCGGTGGGGAAGGGGTAGCTGTCGCCACCGCTGGCCAGGAAGTTGAGGGTCACCATCCGGAACGTCCGGGTGGGCTCCCCCGCGAGAACCCCGCCACGAACCACCACATCCAGGTCATTGCCTTGGCTGTCCTGAATCGCAAGGTTGAGGATGCGGCTGCCGGCGGGCCTGGTGAGGTCGAAGCTGAACGCCACCCCCGACACCTGCGGGAAACGTCCCTGCCCTGGATAGAGGGCGATTCCATGTTCCAACAACTCCTTGAGATTGCTGGCGCTCACGGTGACCAGAGAAAGCGAATTGTTGAAACGCAGGGAGTTCTCGATATCCAGTGTGGAGAGACCGCCAGCCGGTTTGCCAGCGGCGGGGTTGGCAAAAGTGGGCAGCTTGGCGCCGCTCACCACATCAACGCCACCGATTTGCGAGCGGATGCCACCACCATTCTTGAGCGACAGAACCACCGTGGGATCGATCTTGCGGGCGTAGAAGAGGTTGGCGTCAGCCGTGAGATCGCCGAGGTTGGTCTCCTCGGAGCGTACAAAGGCGCGCTCACCCTCGAGATAGACATTGGCGTAGCCCCACACCTGTCCGTCCTTGCTGGCGATCACGGCCTGCACGGCATCGGTGAGATCCTGAACGTTCTCAGCCTTGGTGCCATCGGCAAAGGCGGTGGTGGCGAGCTGGGATTCCGTCACGTTCCAGGCCTTGGCCACATTGGCTGCCGTGGCGGCATAGGCACCGCTCACCAGGGGATCAACGCTGCCCGGGATGATGCGTCCCTGTGCGTCGAAGTCGACCACCAATCGGCCGAGATAGGTGTACTCGTTGTCGGTGTTGACGATCAGGGTGGGTGCACCGTCGGCCCCTTGCGTCACCAGTGGATAGGTGTCTGCAAAGTTGGCGGCATGGCCTGGGAAGGCCACAGCCTGATCGTTGCTGTCGCCAAGGCGGGTGTTGGAGCCGGCCGAGAGGATGATGTCCACGCCACGGAGAAGCGGCGCCAGTGCCTTCTCATTGGCGATCTGCTGCAGGTGCGCCATCAGGATCACCTTGTTCACGCCCTGATTGATCAGGTCGTCGATCACCGGTTGCAGCTGGCTAGCCAGCAGCGCCATGTCGTCGCGCTCGTTGCCATCTCCCACAAAGCCCTTCACCTCGACCCCGCCGGTGGAGCTGATCTGCTCGATGATCTGGGTGGTGGCACCTACCAGGCCGATTTTCTCGCCGTTCTTGGTAACCACCGCCGAGGGCACGATCCGGCCCTTCTGGGCGCTGGCTTCCTCCAGGCCGCCCACACCGACGGTGTTGGTAAAGCGGGGGTTTAGATCCGCGTCGGAGCTGAAATCGAGGTTGGCCGAGAGGTAGGGGAATTGGGCTCCCACCCAGCCAGAGCCAGGTGTGAAGGCGTCACGGAAAACTCGTGATCCCAGATCGAACTCATGGTTCCCGATCGTGGAGGCCTCCACACCGATCAGGTTGTGGATGGCAATGTCTACCGCAGCGATCGGATGGTTGGTATTGGCGGCCAGGCTGATGGAGGAGCCGGTGGTGGTGTTGAGCTCATCGCGCACGCTGAGGTCGGTGCCGCCGTTGAGGAAGGGGCTGGGGATGAAGTTGTCGCCGCCTGCGAGGATCAGGGTGTTGGCGTGGGTGTGATCAAAAGCATCGACCAGGCCCGCCAGATAGGGAGCGGTCTGGGAAGCAAGCAGACCCGCCTCGCCATCGGAGAGGTGGAGCAACTGCAGCCGGTAGGGGACTGGGAAATCCACGACAGACACCACATCGTTGCCTTCGCTGGATGCGATCAGACTGCGGGCCGCGTTGGTGCTGCTGGTGAGGAATGTGATGCCCTCCACCCGCTGCGCACCCGTGAAGATCACCGGATCAACCGCCAGAGGCGAATAGGGATTGGTCACATCAAACACCGCAGCCATGCTCGTGGTAGTGCGCTCCAGACCAACGAAGGCGTAGGTGCGGCCATTCGTGGTGAACACTTCCACCATTTCGGGTTCCACGCCCTTGTCGTCTTCCCGACTGTTGACTGGATAGAGGCCCTTGGCGTTGGCAAGCTCCTCGAGAGCCGTGCCGGAATCAAACACCACATTGCCCTTGGAATCGAAGATCCGCAGGGAGCGGGAGCCGAGCGTATAAGCCTGATCCACGATGCGATCGCCATCAAGATCACCGGTGTTGGTGAGAATGTTGAGTCGCTGGGAGTTGGCGGCCAGTAGACCCGCCTTCTGGGCTTGGGTGGCGGATGCGGCAGCAGACAGCAGCGCGGACACCCGTGACGTTTCATCGGGGTCAAGGAAGTCGTTGCGGTCGTCGCCCTCGCCTGCGGCCAGGATGAAATTTTCGCCTTTGTAGCTGAACGTCGCCAGGCCATCAGGCATGGTCAGACCATACACGTCATGGTTGGTGGAGGGCTTGTAGCCGCCGCCGTCACCGCTGTCCTCGGTGTCAAGGGCAGGGTTGCTGAAGGTGACCACCGTGAAGGCGTTGCCGCTGGCGCCCTCGGTACCGAAATCATTATCGTAATTAATCACCACTGCGCCATCATCTCGCAGAGTCAGTCCTTCCGGTTTGTCGTAGCTGAGTGTGCCACCAACCGAAGGCAGATTGAACAACTCCACCTTGTTGGCCAGTTTGATGCCGGCCGCCGCCAGACGATCGGAGCTGGATGGGGTGTAGGCACCGTCCATCATGCTAAGGGTGTTGTCGAGCAATTCGGGGCTTGCAACGCCAATGGCATCAGCCCAGCTGGCGGTTCCCGTGCTGGTGGCCTTGGCCGTCATCATCAGGCTGAGTTCTCCCATTTCCACCTGGCTTGTGGGGGAGGCTATGGCTTTGTGAATCTGATCGGCGATCAGGAAGTAGCTGTACTTGGTTGTGTCGTACTCGCTGACGCCGGTGAGAAAGCTAGAGATATCAACAATGCCCGAAGATTCTTCATCGTTGGTAATGAAGTCTGGATTGCTCGAACTGGTGCCGCTGAACAGCACAGGGTTGTGCTGCGCCAGCTCCACGAGGGTATCTGTGGAGAGGTTGTAGCGCCAGATTTTGGCTAGGCGATCGTTGACACCGGGATCTTCCTGGAGCAGGATCGAGCCATCATCGGCGACGGTCATGTTGTCGAGCATGACCTGGCCTTCACTGCCATTGAGTAACATCTTCACCGTGCCACCCAGTTCGGGGTTGGCAGGATCGTTGAACTCCAGGGCCCACAGCCGACTGGCACTGGTGGTAGTGGCGGTGGTGACAAAGTAAAACGCCTTGCCGTCCTTGCTCCAGGCACCATCTTCCGGTCGAAGCCAGTTTGTCACTCCTGCCGCAATGCTTTCGCTGTTTAGGATGGCCCCGGTCTTGGCCTTGACGTCACCCAGATTGACAAGTTCAAAGCTGCCGATGCCGCTGGCATTCAGACCCAGACCGGTCTCATTCGGGCTGGCCAGGTTGCCGACTTAGGTGTTGGTGGTGCCGGTGGAGTTGACCCGCACGCCGTAAGTGATTCCACCCGCCAGGCCAGCCTGCTGCACGGCGTTGCCGCCGGTGCTCTTTCTGCCCACATAGATGTACACCTGCCCATTGGTGCTGGTGTCATCCAGGCTCACCACCACCGTTTTTTCCTGGGCCCGTGGATTGGCAACTACATTCTCAAAGGACAGATTGCCGAGGCTGGGGAGCTCGAACACCTTGCCGGCATCACTGCCGCTGAGCACATGGGCAAAGGCGCGACCCTCCGCGCCGGCTTCCTCACCGGTGAGATAAATGCGGCCGTCGTAGCCGCTACCGCCATTGAGGAAGGCCGTGGCAGCGGGCAGGTCACCGGAGCAGAAGCGTGCAAACGCCGTCGTGGTGCCGCTGCTCCAGTTGCTGCCATCAGCGCTGGCCAGGAACAGATCGTTGGCGGAGGCCAGGAAGTCTTTGCCACTGGTCACCGCGAGGGTGGCCTTGTCGATGATGAGGTCCGACACATAGGCACCCTTGGAGCCATGGGCACGCACATCGCCGGCGGTGATGCCGAGTTCATGGTTCACCAGCACCCGCAAGGTGCCATCGCCGTTGTCCATCACGCCGATGCCATCGGGGATGCCGTTGAAGCGATAGCCGTTGTTGCTAACCTCTCCTGCCTCAATCACCTCACGGAACACCGCGCGGCCTTCCGTGCCCACCAGGAACGTCTGCCCAGGCAGTACGGGTCCGGGAATTTGGCTGCCAAGCGTGAGTGGCAGGGTGTTGGTTGCCCCGCGCAGATCCACTTCGTACACGCTCTTGAAGCCATTGAGCGCCCGGGTGCTGTCGCGCTCCATCACCAGGAATACGCCTCTGGCGGCGTCATAAGTGACATCGCCGATCTTGTCCTGACCAGATCGGCCGCTGAGCAGATACAGGTGCTCCTTCACCGGTGCGCCAGTGGCAGGATTGATCGCCAGGATGCGGGTCAGTTGCGAGGTGCTGCGACTTGCCGCAAGCCCCAACCCGTCCTTGTCGAGAGGGCTCTGCATGAATGCATAAAGCAAGCCATCACCGCTGTTGAAGGTCATGCCCTCAATGCCGCGGTTGAGCCAACGGTTGGCGTAGATTGCCGGCAGGCTGTCAATGGTTTCAGCACCGATCACGCTGCCGTGCTGGGCCTGGAGCAGAGCCTTCTGGCCGGCAGGGATATAGCGCTGGATGAGATTCCCGGTGCTGAAGTCGAACAGGGCAATCTGGCCACGGTATTCATCCCCCACAGCGAACACCTTGCGCGTTGTGCCACCGATGGTCGTGGAGAACACCGAAACGGTCTCGGAGTCGATGCCGAAAGGGTCGTAGTCCAGCGGATTGTTGGTGGCATCCACCGGAACCTCATCCTTGCCCGCAAGCTGCGGAAGACCGGTGAGCGCCGTGCCATCCACACGCTTCAGGCCAATCTTGCCCAGCTCGGTCACGGCGCCTGTGGCGCGGTTGATGCCTAACTTATAGATGGTGGGCTGGAACGTGGGATGAAGAAACTGCCTCTTGCCGTTAATCAGTGCTCCATTGGGGCCGCGGTCGGTAATGGAGTAAAAGATATCCAGTTGCGTACCAGATACCGTTTCCACCCCATCAAACCAGAGGCCAGAGAGCCCACCGGCTTGAACGCCAGAGGGAAGGTTGCCGGAGGCATAGCTGAGGGAGTAGGTGAAATTGGTTGCCGTTGCCTGGCCACGATCCCAGTCCTTGATGCCGGCAGAGAAAATCGAGGTGATTCGTGGAGTGGTGGTGCTGATGTCCAATACCGCTATTGCATTGTTCTCCTGCAGCGATACATAGGCCGTCGTGCCATCGGCTGTGATTGCAATCGCTTCGGGCTCAATGTCCTGAGCGAGGGTGGTGGTTACACCAGCCTTGCCGGTGATGCGGATGCCTCTATTGATCAACTCTGCTCGGCGTCCATTCCAGGCACTGAAGTCAACGGTCTGTACATTGGCCTGGCTTGGTGGAGTGGACGTGCTGGCAAAATACGCTGCAGTATCAATTACAGAAATCGACCCAACCGGGTCGATGGTGTAAGCCGTATTCGGTTCGCCTTCATTCGTGACAAGCAACTTCCTGCCATCCCCGCTGAACTTCACCATATCGGGCAGCGCCCCAACGGAGACCGTGCTGATATGGTTCGGAAGTGCAGGGTTAGAAAGATTGTAGAATTGCACATAACCTGGCTCAGTCTTTACACTATTCTGTACAGCAACCGCCAACAGGGTTCCAAACACCGCGACACTCTGCAACGTCTGACTACTGTCTGCCGGTGTGGCCTTGGCCACAATTCTGGGATTGACTGGATCGCGAAGATCGCTAACGAGAATCGCGCCAGATCCACCACCGACCGTGTAAAGATACCCAGAGAGCGGGTTGAATGCGGAGATCTCCGCATTCGCCTGCTGCGCCCCCATGGACAGCACTCCATTCATCGCGGAGATCGGAGGAACTGTCGAAGCAAAGGAGAGTGACATTGCAGACTGAATATTCGATGCCATGCTTGCGGGCTAAATGCGAGACGGGACCAAGAAAGAGTTAAGAGAATATTATCTGTGTTGCGCATCACCTTTGCCGGTATCCAAAATCATCCCTCGCCTACACAAGAAATGAGACCTGGACCTTCACCATCACTGGTGAAGATCGGCGACACCCCCATCAGCCTCTATGCGGGAGCCCCCTATCGGACAGCCTCACCCGCCCAAGCTGGCCCGGATGGCTGGGGTGCACGCTTCGGGATCACCCTGCTGCTGCCATCCCGGCGACCTTGAAGTCCGTGACGACTCACTACTGGCGTCCAAGATTTTCGTTTCACCAGCGGGCGGGGGGGGATTCGTGGGATCAGTCGATGTCGAGCCGCATGTGTGGATTCTCAGCGAAAACCCTTCCCGCTCCTCCGCTTGCCACTGGCACGGAAGACTTTGCAGGACTTTGCTCTTCTCAGTCTATCTTCATAGTCTGAATAGAAGGAACGAAAGTCAAGATCATCCAAGCAGTCGTAGAACGCATTGCAGGGATCTTGACCATGTTCAATCCATTCATTGATCGCTGTTGTGACCAGGCCTTCTTGCGCAGGTGTTCCCCCCTTCCAAAAGATCATTGGCAGCTCCAGCATTGCCACATTAAATTGGTTTTCAAGACCAAACATATCCGCGATGAATGCGATGAATCCCATCACTTCTGGACCGTTCTTCAGAGAGAGGCCAATGACAGCCTCTCTCTTCCCATCTGGCGTTTCAAACAAAGCGATGGCGGTATGATCATCAGGGTTGCCACTGCCGCCTATTGTGAAGTATCGTTCACGCTTCTCTGGAAGCTTGGAGAACTTGGCCATGCCTCCAGAAGGTTTAGCTGTCATCCTCCATCATCCATCAGGCGATGACGCTGTACCTGGCCGCGATGGGAAGCTCCTGACGGGTCGTGGCCCAGACGGTGCCCCGTCCTGGCTTGGTCGGATGGCGTGCAATCCGCTGATCCAAGCAGGGTCAACCGGATCGCCAGGGTCTTCCGCCCCTCTTCGTCCGCTTGGCTGGTGATGGTGAGGGTCGCCGCGTCGGTCACGCCGCGTTGGGACGTTCGCTCCTGTTTTGCCTTCAGGCCTGGGTTTTGCCTTCCCTGCGGCTGGGAGGTGCCCGCTTCAGCGACCACCCGGGGTTTCCCCTCCCCAGAACCCGGGGAACCACAGGAGCGTTTGCGGATGGCTGCCTCCGGGCACATCCAGCCCATCCCACACCGCGGCAGCGGGCCGAAGGGAGACCGTCCACACAGCTGCAGCTGGCTTGGCCGCCAGCAAGAGTGATGGGGGCGTCTCGGGAGGTTTGCCCCCCCGGAGACTGGACTTCAACGGAGAGGGAGGGATTCGAACCCTCGACAGAAGTTGCCTCCTGTAACTCCTTAGCAGGGAGCCGCTTTCAACCGCTCAGCCACCTCTCCAGCGGCCCCCTGAGCTTAACCCGCCGGCCTCCCGCAGGCCTACTCCCCCCGGAAGAGGCGCTGCACCCTCCGGCTGTCCACATGCACCAGCAGGTCATAGGGGATCGTGCCGGCCAGGGCCGCCACCTCCTCCGGCCGCAGGGTCTGCCCCTCATGGGTGCCGAAGAGCAGCACCTCATCCCCCACGGCCGCCCCGGGCACCGCGCTGAGGTCGATGGCCATCGAATCCATCGACACCCGGCCGATGATCGGAACCCGTCGCCCCTGCAGCATCACCACACCCCGGTTGGAGAGGGTGAAGGGCACGCCATCGTTGTAGCCGGCGGCCACGATGCAGACCCGCCGCTCCGGCGCCTCCACCACGTAGGTGCCGTTGTAGCCCACGCGCTGGCCGCGCGGCAGCGTGGACACCTGCACCAGGCGGCTCACAAACCCCAGGGCGAGCTGCAGATCCAGGGCCTCCGCCACCGCCGGGGAAGGCCCGATGCCGTAAAGCCCCAGGCCCAGCCGCACCATGGACTGACGCGCCTCGGGGAAGCGCACGGCGCCGGAGGTGGCCGCCGCATGCACCACCAGCGGCTCCTCCGCCTCGGCCTGAAGGTCCGCCACCACCGCCTGGAACACCTCCAGCTGGCGGTGGGTGGCCCCGTCGGCGGCCGGGTCATCGGCGGAGGCCAGATGGGTCATCACCCCGGTCAACCGCACCACCCCGGAACCGCGCAGCAGGCGCGCCACCGCCAGCGCTTCGGCGGGCGCCACCCCCACCCGTCCCATGCCGGTCTCGATCTCCAGGTGCACCTCACAGGTGGCGCCCATCTCCCGCAGGGCCTCCACCAGCGCCATGGCGAAGGCGGCGGAATAGACCACCGGCGTGAGCCGATGCCGCACGGCCTTGTCCACCTCGTCCGGATCCATCAGCATCACGAGGATCGGCAGGCGCACCCCCGCCCGCCGGGCGATGGCCCCCTCATCGGCGGCTGACACCCCGATCCAATCCACGCCGAAGGCCTCCAGGGCACTGGCCAGCCGGGCCAGCTCCGTGCCGTAGGCCCAGGCCTTCAACACCGCCAGGATCGCCACCCCCTCGCCGCAGTGGGCCCGAAAACGGGCGATGTTGTCGCGAATTGCCCCCAGATCCACCACCAGCCGCCGGGGCGCCATCGACTCCCACAGCTCCCGGGCCAGGGTGGCGAGCCCCGCCTGGGAGGGCCCCTTCACCAGGAGCCAATCGCCCCGCCGCGCCAGCTCCCGCACCTCACGGCGCAAGGCCGCCCCGTCGGCCACCTCCAGCAGGGGCGCCTCGGGCGCGACAGCCCGCCAGCCCGCCGCCGTTGCCGCCCGGGCCGGGTGGGGCAGGAGGAGCAGATGGGTGAAGCCCCGCTGGGCCGCCACCTGGCCGATCAGCCGGTGTTCCGGCTCCTCCCGGGCGCCCAGCTCGGCCATGCCGCCGAAGAGGAAGATCCGCCGGCCCGTCGCCTCGCCGCTGGCCGCCACCGTGTCGAGGGCCGCCTGCACGGAGAGGGGATCGGAGCTGGCGGTGTCGTTCACGATCGTGACCCCGTCCGGGGTGCGCCAGGTCTCCATCCGGGTGGGGCCGAAGGAGTGATCCCGCAGCGCCTGAACGATGGCCTCCGGCTCCACCCCCAGTCGCGTCGCGGCCGTGATCGCCAGCAGCAGGTCGTCCACCAGGGGGGCGGAGCGGGTGCGCACGGGCAGCTTCAGGGGGGCGGCCCGTCCGGGGAAGGCCAGGGTGAGCTCCAGGCCATGGGGGAGGGGCTCGCGGGTCAGGATGCGGGGCGCTTCCTCCCCTGGATGCACGAGCGGGCAGGCCAGGGGGAAGGAGCGCAGGAGGGGATCGGGGGGGAGCAGGAGCCACCGGGGCGGCGGCGCACCCTGAAACAGAAGCAGCTTTTCCCGGGCCGTGGCCTGCCGGCTGCCGAAGGAGGCCAGATGGGCCAGGCCCACATTCACCAGAATGCCGTAATCGGGCTGGAGGATCGCCGCCAGATGGGCCATCTCCCCCGGCGCCGACACCCCCGCCTCAAACAGGCCCAGCTCCGTGTCCGGCGGCGCCCGCAACACCGCCAGGGGAACGCCCACCTGGCTGTTCCAGCTGCCGGGGCTGGCGGCAACGCGAAAGCGGCCGGCCACGGCGGCGGTGAGGGCGTCCTTGACGATGGTTTTGCCGTTGCTGCCGGTGATCGCCACCACCTGGCGGATGTGGCGCCGCCGATACCAGGCCGCCAGGCGCTGGAGGGCCCGCAAGGGATCGGCCACGGCCAGGTTCGGCCCCTCCGGGGGGCACCGGTCGCGGCGCGTCACCGCCAGGGCGGCCCCGGCGGCCAGGGCATCGGCCACAAAGCGATGGCCATCGGCGTGGCGCCCCGGCAGGGCGAAGAACAGATCCCCCGGCTGCACCCGCCGTGAATCGATGGCCACCCCTCGGATCGGCCGCTGCGGCGCCCCCCCCCGTCGCTCACCCTCCAAGAGGGCCGCCAGGGTGGCGAAGTCGGGATAGGTGCCGGTGACCTTGGACACCGATTGTTGCCAGCAATTGCCACTAGCATGGCAAGGATGCTGTGGTGGCATGGCGCTTGACCCGGACACCAGCTTCCTCTCGCCAGACCTGACGTCACGGGAGGAGTTCTCCCGACTTCGCAGGACGGCCGGGCTTCAAGCGAGCCACAGCGCAACGATCGGCCCTTCGCTGGCGTCCGGCCTGCCCACACCGCGCGAGGACACGCCGCCTCTGGAACGGGGGGCCTTGGCAGAGGGCCTGGTCGTGAGCGTGAACGTCAGCCAGGTGCTGGTGCTCAACGCCTCCTACGAACCCCTGAACATCACCACCTGGAAGCGGGCGGTGGTGATGGTGTTGATGGGCAAGGCGGAGGGCCTGGAACACGACCGGCGGCGTCAGCTGCGGCCCAACCTGCACCAGCCCACGGTGATCCGCCTGCGGCAGTTCGTGCGGGTGCCCTATCGCCAGATGCCCCTCACCCGCCGCAACGTCTTCCAGCGCGACGACCACCGCTGCCAATACTGCGGCAGCGGCAGCGACACCCTCTCCATCGACCACGTGGTGCCCCGCAGCCGGGGTGGGGCGGATGTCTGGGAAAACGTCACCACCGCCTGCCTGGCCTGCAACGTGCGCAAGGGCAACCGCACCCCCCGGGAAGCCGGCATGCCCCTGCGCCAGGAACCCCGCCGCCCCCTCAGCACCCTGAGCTTCGAGGCCCGCCGCCGCATGGGCAACGGGCTCAACGCAGAGTGGGAGAAGTATTTGATCGGGGCTTGAGGGGTCAGGCGCTCGCCGGCAGCAGCCGCTCTCGGCTGCCGCATTGACGGTGGCGCCACATCCGCCGCAGCAGCGCCTGGACCTGTCCGGCGTAGCGCTCCAGGTCCGAGAGGCCGGAGGCCACCATCTGCTGACGCAGGGCGGCCCGGCCCCGGCGGATGGCCGGCAGCTGGTCCGCCAGCTGGCGCGCGATGGCGCGGTAGTGGTCCTCGTCCGCTGCGATCCAGTCGGGCTGACCAAGGCTGGTGAGGAAACTGGCCCCCATGCGGCTCACGAAGTTGCCCCCCCGCAGGCTGATCACGGGCACACCCATCCAGAGGGCCTGAAGGGTGGTGGTGCCGCCGTTGTAAGGGGTGGGATCGAGGCCGATGTCGATGTCGCCATAACGGGCCATCATCTCGCCCAACGCGGTGGGCCCCTCGAACACCAGCCGCTCGGCGTCGATGCCCTCGGCCGCAAACAATCCACTGAAGCGCTCCCGCACCGAGGTCTCCGCGAAGGAGGGGGCCTTGAGCAGCAGGGTGGCCTCGGGGAGATCGCGCAGCAGAGCCGCCCAGAGGCGGATCGTGCGCGGCGAGAGCTTCATGACGTTGTTGAACGATCCCAGCACCAACGGCGCTCCGGCCGGCCGGGGGGGCGGCAGCGGGTGGTCGTCCAGCGGACACCAGCAGAACACGCTGCCCGGCAGCTGGGCGATGCCTTCTGAAAAGAGATGGGCGTGCTCGGCGGGTGAAACGATCGGGTCGCCGATCAGCCAATCGATGCGCGAAAGACCGGTGGAGTGCGGATAGCCGAGGAACGTCGCCTGCACCGGCGCGGCCCGCATGGCAAACACACCCAGGCGATGACTGGAGGTGTGCCCGGCCAGGTCGATCAGGATGTCGATACCCTCGGCAACGATTCGGCGCCTCAGGGCGGGGTCGTCGAGCGAGGCGGCCTCGATCCACTGGCGAGCGGCCTGGCGGGCCCGGGCGGTGCAGCCGTCGTGCAGCGAGCCGGTGTGAAACACCCAAACCGGGAAGGACTGGCGATCCAGGCGCTCCAGCAGCGGCAGCAGGAACAGGTTGACCGGATGCTGGCGGTGGACATCTCCGCTCACCAGGCCGATGCGCAAGGGCCGCTCCGGATCGACGTCAGTGGGAGAGGCCGAGGACGGGGCGTCCAGGGCCTCCGCAGGCAGGGCCGCTTCGATCGGGGCGCAGAGCCGGCGGTGCAGTTCCGCGACCTGCTCGGGCGTGCGGTCGTCGACATAGAGCGACGCCATGGCAATGGAGGAGGCCAGGCGGGAGCCTGGATCAGCGAGGCAGGCGTAGTGGGCCTCAACAGCGGCGAGATGGGCGCGGGCATCGCCGCGGCGGCCCGGCAAGGCGTTGAGGAGATAGGCCACCGCATCGTTGCTGGGATCGAGGGCAAGGATGCGCTGACAGAGGCCCTCCACCTCGCCGAGCTGATACACCTCCCAATGGAGGCGGGCCAGGGCCTGGAGGGTGTCCAGATCGTCGGGCCGCAGGCGCAGGGCGCGCTCGAGCACCGCGATCGCTTCCCGCCAATAGTTGTTCTCATACACGCGCTGGGCCAGCAGGCGCAGAAAGGCTGGATTGGTGGAAGCGGAAGCGCGGCTGAAGGCCGCTTCGGCGGCGGAGCGGTTGCCCGTGCGCAGGAGGGCCAGCCCAAGCTGCAGCAGGGAGCCGTGGCGGGGGGGCACGCGGTCCGTCAGGGGCGCCAGGGCGGCCACGGCGCCGGTGGCATCACCGCTCCCCAGGCGCCAAACGCCAAGCCAGTGGCGCGATTCGCCGGGAATGGGCTCGAGGGCCTCCGCCTGGTGGAGGGTGTCATCCGGCGGGGGCGGGCTCAGGGCGTCCTCCAGGCGTGAGAGGTAGAGCCAACTGAGCCAATCGCCGGGGCAGCGCTTCAACCAGGCCCGCAGCCTGGCGGCCCAGGCCCGGGAGGCGGACTGGTCGGGATGGAGCAGGAGAGCCTCGGCGTCGGCGGCCGAGGGCGTGGCCTCCCCCCCATCGGGAGAGGCTGGGAGGGGCGGATCGGGCGCGCCAGAACGCAGCCGCCGGGCCTGACCGGCGGCGTAGGCGGCGTGGGGGATGAGCGCGGCGCTGGCATAGGCGCTGGCCAGGCCTTGCCAGACCTGTCCGTCCAGGGGTTGCGCACACAGCGCGGCCCAAAGGGGGCCGATGGCGCCATCGGCCGGGGTGGCGGACGGGGGCGGTGGGGAGGTCAGAGGCCGGTGGTGGTGAGGGCGGTGTTCACGATCAGCTGGGCGAGGCCCATGCCGCTGTTGTAGACGGCATAGGTGCCCGCCGGGACGGCGCTGCTGCCATTGAAGATGGCGGTGCCGGCGTTGGTCCAACCGGCCCCGGGGCTGACGGAGAGACTGTCGCCGCTGTTGCCGGTGACCAGGAGTTGATAGCGCGGATTGGAGGCCGGGATGGGGTAGGTGCCGCCGGAGAAGCCCATGCCGATCACGCTGGTGCTGTTGAACCAGTTGAAGCCGGTGAGATCCTGGACGTCCGCCAGGCTGAGCGTGAGAGCGTTATTGCCTGTCCCGGTGAGGTCAAAGGCCTCGATGGAGGTCAGGCGGGAGGAGGTGTTGGGGTTGGACGCGCTTTGGTTGGGGACAGCGGCGAGCTGGAGGCTGAGGCCAGAACCGTCGAAAGCGATGGTGTCAAAATCAGCGCCGCCATCCACGCGAGCGAGCTGGGTGATGTTGCCACCGGAACCAAAGGAATTGGCCAGGGCGAAGAGGTTGGAACTGTTCAGAAGAAAGCGATCATTACCTCTGCCGCCGAAGAGCACATCGGCACCGCCGTTGCCGATGAGCGTGTCGTTGCCGCTGTTGCCGAGAAGGGTTTCGGCGGCAGAGGTGCCGGTCAGGGTGTCGGAGCCGGTGCCGCCGAGTTGATCGACGCAGGTGTTGGAAAAGGCGCCGGAGGTGGAGCCAAAAATGAGGTAGGAGCGACCTGCATCGGCGCCCGTGGCTGGATCGTGGAAGGGGGCCCCAACAATCAGATCCGCGAGGCCGTCCCCGTTGACATCACCGGCACTGGCCCCACTGCTGCCGCTGTGATCAAAAGGCGCCTGGCCATCGATCACGAAGCCGCCATTCCCTCCCGCGATGGCGGAAAGATCGATGGGTGTGGTGGAGGTCTTCCCGAACACCACGTAGCTGCGCCCTGCATTGGACCCCGATGGGGGATCCGCGCAGACGGCCCCGATGATGAGATCGCTCAACCCGTCTCCATTGATGTCGCCTGCGCTGGCGACACTGATGCCACTCAAATCAGAGTTGGCCTGGCCATTCAAGACAAAGCCGCCGATGCCTGCGGCGATGTCGGACAGATCAATGGGCGTGACGGATGTCTTTCCGAAGATGACATAGCTGCGTCCCGCGTCAGTGCCTGATACCGGATCGCCATACAACGCACCCACGATGAGATCCGCCAAGCCATCGCCATTGACGTCGCCAGCACTCGCCACACTGAGGCCGCTCTGGTCCGCTTGGGCTTGGCCATTGATCAAAAAGCCCCCGGAGCCTGCCGCAATGGCGGAGAGCTCAATCGGCGTCGAAGTGGTCTTGCCGAAGACGACATAGCTGCGTCCGGCTGCGGCCCCGGCCGCCGCAGCGCCGCCCCTGGCCCCGATGATGAGATCCGCGAGGCCATCACCGTTGACATCGCCAGCGCTGGCGACACTGACACCACTCAAATCACCTGCGGATTGTCCGTTTATGACAAACCCCCCGACACCAGCAGCGACAGAGGAAAGATTGAAAGAACCGATTGCGGGTGGACTGTAGATGCTGATGTCATCAAGATTCCAAGAACTGACGACATAGGCGCCTGAGGAAGCGACATTAAAGCCAAACCGGACCCGCAGGGATGAGTTCTTGTAGGCGCTGAGATCAAACTTCTGGGGATTCCAAACATTGTCCTGAATGCCTGGAGTCCCTCCCGTAATCCACACGTTGACCCAGGTCGAACCATTGAAAACATCAATTGTATTCTGCATATAAGGGTTATAGTCGCTGTTGAGCCAGCGAGCGAACTCAAGGAACAACTGGTTGGCCGAACTGACGTCAAGGCTCGGACTTGTCAGATAGTAAAAGCCGTGCAGGCCCGTCGAGGCATTTCCGCCAATAACCACCCCAGCCACGCCATTATCACTTGTTGATGTTTTATCTGTTGCCGGATCAGGCAGGGCATAGCCGTGGCCTCCAGAAACCCTGGCAGCACCAATTTGCCACTCTGTCCCCAAGGTCCAACCATTACTATTGTTCGCAAAGGACTCAGAAAGGAAGGTCGTGAGCCTTGTCTCGGAGGTGCCAAAGACAACATAACTGCGCCCGGCGTCGCTCCCCGCCACCGGGTCGCTGAAAGGAGCCCCGACGATCAGATCGGCAAAACCATCGCCGTTGACATCGCCGGCACTGGCCACACTGAAGCCACTTTGATCACCCGCAGCCTGCCCGTTGAGAACAAAGCCCCCGGAACCGGCCGCGATGGAGGAAAGATCGATGGCGGTGGTGGTCGTTTTGCCAAACACCACATAGGAGCGTCCGGCATCGGCGCCGGCAGAGGGATCGCTTCCGAAGGCCCCGATGATGAGATCCGCCAGGCCGTCTCCATTGACATCTCCAGCGCTAGCCACACTGGCGCCACTGGTGTCCGCCGCGGCTTGTCCCCTGATCACGAAACCGCCGCTGCCTGCGGCGACGGCTGTCAGATCAATGGCGCCGCTGGAGGTCTTACCAAAGACGACATAGGAGAGGCCCGCATTCGCTCCCGCCGCCGTAGCGCCAGATCGTGCACCAACAATGAGATCAGCCAGGCCATCACCATTGACATCACCGGCACCGGCCACAACGCAGCCGCTCAGATCAGCTCCGGCTTGCCCATTGATGGCGAAGCCCCCAGTTCCCGCCGCGATGCTGGACAGATCAACCGCCAGACGCGAATCAAATGGTTGGCTGTGGGTCGCTGGAGCGATGGAGCCATTGCCGGCTGCATCGGTGGCGCCATTGGCGGCCACATCAACGCTGATCATGCCGAAAGACGACAAAGATGGGCTGACAAGCAAGGAGTATTGGCTATCGCTCAGAGCGGTGAAGGTGCCCTTGCTGCCATTGCCGATGGTGATGGCGGAGGGGGAGAAGCCGGTGACAGCTTCCGAAAAGGTGAAGAAGATGGTGACTGTCTCGCCAATTTTTACCGTGTTTGTGACGTCATCCGTGATGATGAGGGTTGGGGAAATGGTGTCGAGGAGGAAGCTGGCGGAAGCGGGGGGGGCGTTTTGTAGATTTCCCGCAGCATCCGTCTGCGTGGCGGAAACAACGATGGTGCCATTGCCAAGCGTGATGATGTCCGTGGCGGTGAGTGCGACGGACTGAGCAGTGCCATTCGCGTTGAGCGTTTGGCTGACGCTTCCGCCCCCTGAACGAGAAAAAACGACCGACAGCGTGGCGCCATTTTCACCGGTGATCGTGAGGGCACCAACCTCCGCTTCCGCAGCGGTGGCAGCGCCCGCAGCGACTGCGGGGACAACTGACAGGAGGGGAGAATCCGGAGGCAGGGTGTCAAACGTGAAGCTGGTGCTGGCGGCGGCACCGAAATTCCCCGTGGCATCGGTGTAGGAAGCGGGCTCGACGGTGATGGAAGCGATGCCGGCGCTGTTGGGGGTGGGTGTAAAGGTGGCCGTGCGCAGCGGGCCGCTTCCCAGAAGCGCGGAAAGGGTCCCGCCGGAGAGAGTGATGTCGCCACTGACGCCATCCCAGAAGAAGGAACTGCCGGGATCTTCCGAGAAGGAAAAGCTGATGGTGGCCGTTTGCCCCGCTTTCAGCGTCTCTTGGGAGCTGCTGATCGACAGGGTTGGCACGAGGGTGTCGAAAGTGAGCACCGGAGAAGCGGCAGCAAGACCAGGATTTCCCGCAAGATCGGTGTAGGAGCCCGCGCCGACGGCTATCGAAGACACACCTGCGGCGCCGCTACTGTTGGGCGTCGGCGTGAAGATGGCCGTGCGGAGCAGGCCGCTGCCCGTGATGGGGGAAAGGGTTCCCCCAGAGAGAGCAATGTCGCCATTCTCGCCATTCCAGGTGAAGGTCGAGCCAGGATCTTCGGAGAAAGAGAAGAGGATTGTTGTCGACTGACCAGCGAGGAGGACAGAGGTCTCGGCGCTGATGGTGAGGGAGGGTGGAGTGGTATCGACGGTGAAGGCCGAGAAATTGGTGTTGGAGTCAGAACGATTGCCGGTGACATCCGTCTGTCGCACTTGCACTTGGCCCGTCGCATAATCACCCTCAGCAACGAGGAAAGACAGGCCGAAGCCCTCTGACCAAAGCTCACCACCATCGGTACTAAATTCCCAAATGGCGCCGGGTTCGAGAGATCCAACATTGATGGTTCCCGTATTGGAGAGCAGACCAAAGTCGGAGAGGACAGTGGGTGAGGCCAGGGAGAGAGAGGGGGCCTCTACGAGCAGGTCAATTGTGATGGCGTAAGGAGTTCCAGAGGGACCCACATTGCCAGCGGCATCAACAACCCGTGCCGTGAAAGAATGATGTTCAACGGACAGCGTTGCGGTGGTGAAAGACCAGGTGCGGGAACTGGTGTTCAGGCTGGCGGTGCCCAATAAGCTCTCGCCCTCAAACAGGCGCACCGTGTCCCCGGAAGCGAGAGTGCCGCTGTAGGTTCCCCTCAGGGTCAGCGTGACATCATCCGTATAATCGCCATCTGCAACAGGGCCTTGGACGATGCCAACATTGTCAGAGATCCCCGCGATGGTGGCGGTGAGGGAAGGTGGGGTGGTATCAACAGAGAGGGAATGGGGCGCGGTCTCAGGGCCCAGGGAGCCAGCCCGACTGGCGACGCGCGCGAGATAGCGCACGGATTGGCCAGGGCTGAGAATGCGCGTATCGGTGAAGGTCCAAGCCAGTCCTGAAGCGGTCGTCGTCGCATCACCAAGATAGGTGGCGCCGTCACTGACGCGGATCGTTTCACCGGCGAGCAAGGCGCCGCTGAGGGTACCGGTGAGGCTGAGCTGGGTGTCATCCGTGCGGCCAGAATTGGCGACAGTCCCCTGAAGGAGTCCAACATCATCAAGGACAGCAGTGATGACTGCCGTTGAGCTTGGCGGAGTCGTTTCGATCGAAATGGTATAAGGACTGCTCACAAATCCGGGATTGCCGGCACTATCGAATACACGCATGCTGAAGCTGTGAGATCCTGCCGACAGCACCGGAGTCGTCAAAGACCATGTCAGGGTTGCTGTATTTCGCCTGGCGGCACCCAAGAGCATCTCGCCATCAAACAGATACAATAAATCGGTTGAGGCCAAAGCAGCGTTATACGACCCGCTGAGGGTGAGGATGGTGTCATTACTGACGCCACCCTCTTCCACAGCCCCCTGAAGGATGCCGACGTTATCCCAAACCTGGTTGATATCCGCACGACCTTCAGGGGATGTGGTGTCAACCGTAAGGGCATAAGTCGAGCTAGCGGCGCTTTGATTGCCTGCTGGATTCGCAACGCGGGCCACGTAGCGCACCGCCTGACCGTCACTGAGAGCACGGGTATCGCTGTAGCTCCAACTCAAGCCAGAATCGATTGTGATCGCGTCACCCAAGTAAACCGAGCCGTCGTAGATGCGGATGGTTTCGCCGCCGACCAAGGGACTGGTGAGGGTACCGGTGAGGCTGAGCTGGCTGTCGTCCGTGCGGCCTGACTTGGCGACCACACCCTGAAACATTCCCACGTTATCCAGAACCGAGGCAATAGCCGCAGTCGTGGTGGGCAAAGTCGTGTCAATCGTGAAGACATAAGGAGCGCTCACAAGACCAAAGTTCCCGGCCGCATCGACGATGCGCGTCGTGAACGAATGACTACCTGCCGGCAGCACTCCCGTGGTGAACGACCATGTGCGAGCGGTAGGATTGAGGCTGGCGACACCCAGCAGCGTCTCCCCATCAAAAATGCGCAGGCTGTCGCCTGAAGCGAGGGCAGCGCCGTACGAACCGCTGAGGGTTGGGGTGGTGTCATTGCTCAGCCCACCATTGGCGACAGGCCCCTGGATGAAGGGCACGTTGTCGGTGATCACCGAAATGTCAGCGATGACCGCGGAGGGCGTCGTGTCGACAGTCAAGGAATAAAACGAGCCCCCCGAACCCTGGTTGCCAGCCAAATCAGCGACACGCGCGATATAGCTTACCGCTTGGCTATCAGCGAGGAGACGGGAGTCGATATAAGTCCAGCTCAGCCCTGATTCTGTAATGATGGCATTGCCCAGATAAGTTGTGCCGTCGTAGACACGGATGGATTCATCCTCTGCCAAGACGGCGCTCAGCGTGCCTGTGAGACTGAGTTGCGCATCATCGGTTCGGCCATGTCTAGACACGGTCCCTTGAATGAAGCCGACATCATCAAGAACAGCGGTGATGGCTGCACCTGTGGTTGGGGCTGTCGTATCAATCGTAACCGCATAAGGCGTGCCCGGTGGGCCAAAGTTGCCTGCGGCATCGACAACGCGTATTGTGAATAGATGGCTCCCCGCAGTCAGCGTGGACGTGGTGAAAGACCAGGTGCGCGTGCTGGCATTCAAGCTGGCGGTGCCCAACAAGATGTCGCGATTAAAAACGCGCAAGGTGTCGCCCGGAAGGAGGGCATCGCTGTAGAATCCACTCAGCGTAAGAGTCGTATCATTGCTGAAGCCTCCATTGGCGATTGGCCCTTGGAAGATTCCGATATTGTCCCAAGCCTCCGTGAGGCTAGAGGTGATCACTGGCGGCGTGGTGTCAACAGTCAGGGTATAATGAGAAGAAGCCGAGCTTTGATTTCCGACCGCATCAGCCACGCGGGCAACATAGCTCAGGGTCTGACCATCGACGAGGACACGCGTATCGCTGTAGCTCCAGTTCAGGCCTGAACCGGTGATGGTGGCAACGCCGAGCTGACTGGTGCCGTCGTAGATGCGGACGGTTTCACCGGAAGCCAGGGTGGCTGTCAGCGATCCGCTCAGGTTGAGTTGGGTGTCGTCGGTGCGGCCCGCGCGAACGACCGTGCCCTGAAGGAATCCGACATCATCCACAACGGCCGCGATGGCCGCTGTTTTGGTGGGAGCCGTTGTGTCGATCGTCACGCTATAGGGAGCGCTTGCAGGGCCGAGCAGGCCTGCGGCATCCGCCACGCGCGCCGTGAAGGAATGACTGCCGCTGGAAAGCGTTGAGGTCGTCAACGTCCACCGCATGCCGCTGGCATCAATGGTGGCCGAACCGAGGAGCTTGCCTCCGTCGAACACACGGACCCTTTCGCCTTCCAAAAGAGGCTCCGACAGCGTGCCACTGAGGGACAGGGTGGAATCGTCAGTCGCGTCACCGTTGGCGATGGATCCTTGGAAGAGGCCAACATTGTCGGCCGCACCCGTCACTTGAGCTTCCGTCATCGCACCACAGAGGTAAAGTGTTTGTAATTATTGCCAATCTCATATCTGGTTCACTTTGATCTGTCAAGGGCAAACCGATGCATGCTATCTTGTATCGACGCCGACATTGTGCTCGCATTTCAGGCCCGAAGCCGAGAGGACTTGCCAAAACCATGTGTTGTGAACAGGCCCGTCTTGCGCAGACTCAAGAAATCTGTTCAAAATTTGAACCTTCCAGCCAGGGACATTTCAAGAAGAGCTCGGCATTTTTTCTTTATTCCCTGACAGTGCTGATCCATGGGCGCTGCGACTCTGCGGCTTTTCGCCATTCGAAGGTATCCAGGAACACAGCCAGGAGTGGCGCAGATGCGAGGGATTTCGCTATCAAGCTCTCCCTGAATGTCCGTCGCGCATCAGGCCAGCATCCCTGGGACAGTCGCGCAACGAACACTCAGGATGTCCTCCACCAAGCGATCAGGCTCAACCCACTCCCGCCGCCTGCAAGGCGAGTTCCTCCAGCTTGGCGCTCTGTTCAGCCGCAACACAGCACTCGATCACATCTTCCAGTTCGCCCTGGAGCACCGTGTCCAGGCCGAAGTTGCGACCGAGGCGATGGTCGGTGACCCGATTGTCCTTGGCGTTGTAGGTGCGGATCTTTTCGCTGCGGTCGCCACTGCCCACCTGAGCCCGGCGCGCGTGGCGCTCCTGATCCGCCGCCTCCGCCAGCTCTCGCTCCAACAATTTCGCCCGCAGGATCTCCAACGCCCGCTCCCTGTTTTGGAGCTGGGAGCGCTCCTGGGTGCAGAACACCCGAATGCCTGTGGGCTTGTGAAACAGATCCACCGCCGTTTCGACCTTGTTCACGTTCTGGCCGCCCGCACCGCCGGAACGGGCCGTGCTGATCTCCAGATCCTTGGGATCAATCGTCACCTCCACCGGATCGGCCTCCGGCATCACGGCCACCGTGGCGGTGGAGGTGTGCACCCGCCCCTGGGATTCGGTGGCCGGCACCCGCTGCACCCGATGCACTCCCGCTTCGAACTTCAAGCGGCTGTAAACCCCCTCACCCTTGATCGAAAGAATCAGCTCCTTGAACCCCCCCAGCTCCGCTTCCGAGGCACTGAGGGCCTGCACCTGCCAGCCACGGGTCTGGGCATAGCGCTCGTACATGCGGGCCAGATCACCGGCCCACAGTGCCGCCTCATCCCCACCGGCCCCCGCGCGGATCTCCAACATCACGCTGCGCTCGTCGCGGGGGTCCTGAGGGAGGAGGGCCACGGTGAGACGATCCCGCAGGACCGCCAACTGGTTCTCCAGAGTGACCAGCTCCTCCGCCGCCAGCTCGGCCAGCTCCTCCTCCTCCCGCGTCCCCCGTGGCTGGCGCAACAGCTCCCGCGCGTCCTGCTGCTCCTGTTCCCACTGCCGCAACAGGCCGGTGTCGCGCACGATCGGCTCCAGTCGAGCCCGCTCCCGCGCCAGGGACTGCAGAAGGGAGGGATCCGCCGCCACCGAAGGGTCGGCCAGCTGCCGCTCCAAAGCGTTGAAGGCCTGGCACGTGGCCTCAAGACGATCGTGAAGCAGGGCTGGATCCATGGCAAAACGCTACGGCGAAGGCGGACCCGGTTCAAGAAATGGCCGCCCCGGAGCCTCAGCTCAGGCGTTCTTCGCCGGGGCCTCGGCCTTGCCGCCCTTGGCGGCGGAATCGGCGCCACCCATTCCGTATTTGCGCATGAAGCGATCGACGCGGCCCTCGGTGTCGAGGATCTTCTGGGTGCCTGTGTAGAAGGGGTGATTGCCACTCCAGACATCGACGTGGAGTTCGGGCTGGGTGGAGCCGGTGGTCATCACCACCTCGCCATTGCAGATCACCTTGGCCTCGGGATACCAGGCGGGGTGAATGTCGGACTTGGGCATGACGATCAGCGCTTGGAGAACTGGGGTGCTTTGCGGGCCTTTTTCAGGCCGTACTTGCGGCGTTCCTTCGCCCGGGGATCACGGCTGAGATGGCCTTCCACCTTGAGAGGTTTGCGATTACCGGGGGAGAGATCGCAGAGGGCCCGGGCGGCACCCTGCTTGATGGCGTCAGCCTGGCCGGACAGGCCACCGCCGTTGACATTGACCAGCACGTCGTACTGACCCTCCAGACCCAGGGTCTGCAGAGGGGCCTGCACCGCCGCCAGGCAGGAGGGATTGAAATTCAGGTATTGATCGCCGGGCCGGCCATTGATCGTCAGTTTGCCGGTGCCCGGCACAATGCGCACGCGAGCGACGGCGGTCTTGCGGCGTCCGGTGCCCCAATAGACGGCAGTGGAAGGTGAGCTGGTCATCTCAGGCGTCGGTGGCGAGGGTCTGGGGGTTTTGGGCCGCGTGCGGGTGATTGGGGCCGCTGTAGACCTTCAGTTTGCGGAACAGCTGGCGACCCAGGCTGTTGTGGGGAAGCATGCCCTTCACGGCGGTCTCGATGATCCGCTCGGGAAGGCGGGCCTGGAGATGGGCGAAGGTTTCGGTCTTCATGCCACCGGGCCGGCCGGAATGGCGCTTGTAGACCTTCTGGGTGGCTTTGTTGCCGCTCACGCGCACTTTCTCGGCGTTGATCACAACGACGAAATCGCCGGTGTCCAGATGGGGGGTGAAGGTGGGCTTGTTTTTGCCACGCAACACTTGGGCCACCTCGCTCGCGAGGCGACCGAGGGTCTGGTCCGCAGCGTCCACCACAAACCATTGACGGTCGAGGGAAGCAACAGAGGGCTGGATGGTCTTGTTCATTGCGCCGGATGCGTTGTCATTGCGCCGGGAGCCCCGCGCGTGGTGGAGGGCGCCGGGCTCCCCCAGCCTGGATGGGCGGCGGGGAGGGTGGACGCTGGGTGGTGCCCGGGATGGAACGAGCGTTCCAGCGGGGAGTTCCGCCGAGGCGGAGGGAGCGAGGAGCCGTGCAGTGGAAACCGTCAAGATTGACGGGCCGACGGACGGAAGCATCACGCCAAAGCCGAACCTACCGCAGGAGGGTTCGGGGGCCGGTCAACCGCCGAGAAGAGCCGGGAACAAGTCCAGATCACCTCCTGTGAACGGCATCACCGAAGATCAGGAGCCACGCACACCAGAAGCTGGCGGGGGTGGATCGCTGCTCTCCAGCAGGAATCGCGGTTGACTATCGTAGCAAAGGGCTTCCGGGAAAATTGGCGTGGGGTAACCCACCCGCAGCAGGCACAGACCCCGGGGCGGGGCTGCTTCCCTCACCTCATCGCGGGCCCGTCGGCGCCAACGATCCACAAAGGCCTCCGGCCGCAGACGCCCCTCCCCCACCGCCACCAGCTGGCCCATGATCAGGCGCACCATGCCATAAAGGAAGCCGCTGGCTTGGATCTCCACGACCACAAGATCGCCCAGGCGACGCACAAGCACCTCCTGAAGGGTGGTGACGGCATGGGCCCGTCGGCTCCCCGCCCGTTGAAACGCTGAGAAGTCATGCTCGCCGAGCAAAGCCTCCAGGCAGCGGGCCATGGTCTGTTCCTCCAGGCGCACCTGGTGGCGATGCCAGGTCCAGGCGGCCAGAAACAGGTTGGGGGTGCAGGCGTTGTGGATCGTGTAGCGGTAGCGGCGATGGCTGGCGGTGAAGCAGGCATGCCAATCGTCGGGAACAGCACGGGCTGAACGCACCCGGATGGTGGGCGGCAACCGGCCGTTGAGGGCCTTGGGCCAGCGTTGCGGCGGGATGGGGCCCATGGCGTCAAAGTGCACCACTTGACCCGCAGCGTGAACGCCACTGTCGGTGCGCCCCGCCGCCACCACACGCTTGGAGGCCCCTGGATCGAGGTCGGAGATGGCCTCCTCAAGGGTTTCCTGGACGGAGGCCTGTCGGGGTTGTCTTTGCCAGCCCTGAAAGGCGGCGCCGTCGTATTGCAGACAGAGCGCGATGCGTTGCCGGCTCAAGAGAGGCCCCGGGATCAGACCAGCTCGATGATGGCCATCTCGGCGTTGTCACCCCGACGGCGAACGGTGCGGATGATGCGGGTGTAGCCCCCCTGGCGGTCTCCATAGCGGTCGACGGCCTTCTCAAAGAGGGCATGGACCAACTGCTTGTCATAGATGTAGCCGATGGCGCGTCGCCGGGAGGCCAGGCTGCCTTCCTTGGCCAGGGTGATCATGCGCTCGGCCTCATCCCGCAGGGCCTTGGCCCGCGCTTTGGTGGTCGTCACACGACCTTCCCGGATGAGCTGGGTGGTGAGACCCCGCAAGAGGGCCTTGCGTTGGTCGGCGGGACGTCCCAGCAAGGGGACTCGGCACTGGTGTCGCATGGGAGGGAAGATCGATCAGGGGGAGGGGCCGAATCCGCCTCAGGCGGTGGTGCGGCTCTGGGGGAGGGAGATGCCGATGCGTTCCAGGGCTTCGATCACCTCATCGGCCGACTTGGAGCCGAAGTTTTTGATCTCCAGCAGGTCTTCGTAGCTGAAGCCCATCAGATCGGAAACGGAGTTCACCTGGGCCCGCTTCAGGCAGTTGTAGGCCCGCACGGAGAGGTTCAGCTCCTCCAGCGGGATCTGGGCTTCGGCCGAGGGCTCGGGATCCAGGCCGGGCTCATCCATCACGGTGAGGGTGGCCAGCGGCTGGAACAGGGCGATGAGCTGATTCGCCGCCTGGGCCATGGCATCGTCGGGGGTGATGCTGCCGTTGGTCTCGATCTCCAACCGCAAGCGTTCGCGGGCGGATCCACCCTCGCCGACGGCCGTTTCATCGACGCTGTAGTTGACCCGCTTGACGGGCATGAAGACCGCGTCGATCTGCAACAGGTCGATGTCTGAATTGTCTTACTGATGACGATCCACGTGTCGATAGCAGACTCCGCGCTCCACGTGAACCTCCATCTCGAGGCTGTGGCCCGCAGCCACCGTGGCGATCTGACGTTCACCGTCGATCACCTGCACCTGGGAGGAGAACTGCAGGTCGGACCCCTTCACCGTCGCTGGCCCGTTGACCATCAAACGGCCGATCTCCAGATCGCGGCTGCGACTGTTGACAGGAATCGACTTGCAGTTCAGGAGAATGTCCAGCACATCCTCGCGAACGCCGGGGATGGTGGCGTATTCATGGTTGACCCCGGACAGGCGCACGGCTGTGATGGCGCTGCCCTCCAGCCCACCGATGAGGACCCGGCGCAGGGCGTTGCCCAGGGTGGTGGCTTGTCCCCTCTCCAGGGGACCGATCACGAAAACGCCCGTCTGGGACCGGTCGTCGGCAACCTGGTGCTCAACCCGGTCAATCTGGTAGTGCAGCACGGTGATGGAAGAAAAGCTTGGGACGGGGGGAGCGGAACGGGATCAGACGCGGCGGCGCTTGGGACGCCGGCAGCCGTTGTGAGGGAGGGGAGTCACGTCGCGAATCAGGGTGATCTCCAGTCCCGCCACCTGAAGGGCACGGATGGCCGTTTCCCGGCCGGAGCCTGGCCCGCGCACCAGAACCTCGATCTGGCGCATGCCCTGCTCCAGGGCGCGACGGGCTGCGGCCTCAGCGGCGGTCTGGGCGGCAAAGGGGGTTCCTTTGCGGGCGCCCTTGAAGCCACTGGCCCCGGCCGACGACCAGCTGATCACTTCACCCGCCGTGTCGGTGATGGAGACGATGGTGTTGTTGAAGGTGCTCTGGATGTGCGCGACACCGTTGGGCACATTGCGCTTGGCCTTCTTGGGACCAGTCTTCTTGGCGGGCTTGGCCATGGATGGAGAGCTGCGGATCGCAGGCGGGGATCGGTGAGGGTGGGAAAGGAACGGAGCGAACGGGCCAGAGGCAGGCCGGCGTTACTTCTTCTTGCCGGCAACGGTCTTGCGGGCGCCGCGACGGGTGCGGGCATTGGTGCGGGTGCGCTGACCACGCACCGGCAGGCCCATGCGATGGCGCCGGCCCCGCAGGCAGCCGATGTCCTGCAGTCGCTTGAGGGCCATGCCCTCCTCGCGGCGCAGATCGCCCTCCAAGGTGAAGGCCTCGGTTGCGGCGCGCAGCTTCTGCACATCGGCATCGGAGAGGTCCTTCACCCGAATGTCGGGGCTGACCCCGGACTGGGACAGGATGGTGCGCGCACGGGTCTGACCGATCCCGTAGACGTAAGTGAGGGAGACTTCAATCCGCTTGTCGCGGGGGAGATCAACGCCGGCAATCCGAGCCACGGGAAACGATGCGGGTGGGAGGGAAGCCCCTGCGAGGGGCGTAAAAGGGGTCCCGCCGGGGGCGGGAGGGAGCGGTTGCGGGGATCAACCCTGACGCTGTTTGTGTTTGGGGTTGGCGCAGATCACCATCACCCGGCCGTGGCGACGGATCACCCGACACTTCTGACACATCCGCTTGACTGACGCACGCACCTTCATTGGACGTGTCTCTCCTTCTTGGCAAACAGATACGGTATCACATTCCTCATCCGTCACTCCAGCAGGCTGTGGATGCGGCCGCCGATCTCCTCCACCGTGCCACTGGCCTCCACGGACTGGAGGAGACCGAGGCCCTCGTAGTGGGCGATCAGAGGAGCCGTCTGCTCGCGGTAGACGTGCAGCCGATGACGGATCACCTCGGTGTTGTCATCCGCCCGGCCGCGGGCCAAAAGGCGCTGAAGCAGCACTGGATCCTCCAGCTCCATCAAGAGCACCAATTCAATCGACTGGCCCAGCTCAGCCAGCAGCCCATCCAAAGCCACGGCCTGGGGAAGGTTGCGGGGGAAGCCATCGAGGAGCCACCCGCCTTGGTGGTCTTCCAGGCGGTGTCGCACGATCGCCAGGACCAGCGCATCACTCACGAGCTCGCCGCGAGCCATGACTGCCTCCGCCTCCCGACCGAGAGGCGTGGCCGCCTCCACCTCAGCGCGCAGAAGATCGCCCGTGGAGAGGTGGAGCAATCCGTGGGAGGCGGCCAGCCGCTGGGCCTGAGTGCCTTTGCCCGCCCCGGGTGGGCCGAGGAACAGCAAGCGTTGCTTCATGGGAACGTCCTAATGCTCGAAACAGCGATGTCTGGCGCTAGAGGAGGGGGGCTGACGTGAAGGTGTCAGCGCCGGAGGAGAGCTGAGCCTCGGTGGCCCCCTCATAGCGAAGGGAGATCACTTGGGTCTGCACCTGCTTGGCCGTCTGGATGGCGACACCCACCAAAATCAGCAAAGACGTGGCACCGATCCCCTGGAAGGTTCGGACCTGAATGGCTCCCTCCACGGCCGAAGGAACGATGGCCACGGCCCCGAGGAACAAGCCGCCCAACAAGGTGAGTTGGTTCTGCACATTGGCCAGGTAGAGGGCGGTGGCGGAGCCGGGACGCACTCCGGGGATGGCCACACCACTGCGTTTCAGATTGGTGGCAATTTCCGTTGGTTCGAGGGTGAGGGAGGTGTAAAAGTAGCTGAAGGCAATGATCAGGCTGAAGAACAGAAGGGCGTAGATCCAGGGCATGCTGCTGTTCGGGCTGAGATAGCCCGCCAATTGGATCAACCAGGGCGTCTTCGTCCAGGTGGCGAGCTGCAGGGGCAGGAACACCAGGGCAGAGGCAAAAATGATCGGCATCACGCCGCTGGCGTTGAGCTTCAGGGGCATGTAACTCTGGCGGGCGGGGAGGCTTCCAGCGCCACCGGCCTGATGCTTAGCGCTCACAATGGGGATGCGCCGACTGCCCTCCTCGACAAAGATGATGCCGATGATCGTGGCCAGGAACACCAGAAGAAGAACAATGATGCCGGTGACCGTGCTGCGATCCCCGGTCTTGGCCTGGGTGATGGTGGCGCCCAGGGCCCTGGGGAGGGTGGCGACGATGTTGGCGTAAATGACCAAGGAGGCCCCCTGGCCGATGCCGCGCTCCGTGATGACCTCACTGATCCACATGACGGCCATGGATCCAGCCGTGAGGGCCAGGGCGGTTTGCAGCACAAATTGCCAGGGGGGCAACCCTGGCAAGGCGTATTGCTTGAGCACCAGAGAGAGAATCACACTTTGGATGATTCCCCAGGCCAGGGCCGTGTAACGGGTGATCTGAGCGATTTTGCGCCGGCCCGCCTCACCTTCGTTCTTTTGCAGATCCTCCAGCTGAGGCAGGGCGGCCGTGAGCAGTTGCAGGATGATGGAGGCGTTGATGTAGGGAAGGATTCCGAGCGTGAACACTCCGAGGGCGGCCAAGCCACCACCGGTGAAGATGTTCACAAACATCAAAAAATCACCCCCTTGCTGGACGAGCTGCTGAAAGGCCGCTCGATCGATGCCGGGCACGGGGATGAAGATGCCCAATCGTTCCAGAAGGAGCAAGCCCAAGGTGATGATGACCTTGTCGCGCAGCCCCTTCGACTGAACAATTTTGCTGAAGATTTCTGCGGCGCTGGGATTGCGCCCCCGGCTGTAGACCATGGTGGAGGATGGTGTCAGCCGACAACGTCGCAGCTGCCACCGGCGGCCTCGATCTTGGCACGGGCAGACGCGGAGAAGGCGGCAGCCTGAACGGTGAGCTTCACGGCCAGGTCGCCAGCCCCGAGAATCTTGAGCGGCCCCTTGGTGGCGGTGAGCAACCCTTCAGCAGCAAGGCTCTCCAGGGAGACCACGCTGCCAGGCTGGAGGCCCGCCAGGCGACCCACGTTGATCACCGCGTAGGTGGTGGGATTGACGAGGGGAAAGTGCTTGAGCTTCGGCACCCGTCGGTACAGGGGCATCTGGCCACCCTCAAATCCCGGGCGGGTGGAGCGGCCGGAGCGGGACTTCTGGCCCCGCATGCCGAAACCGCAGCTGGCGCCCTGGCCCGCAGCAATGCCCCGGCCCTTGCGGGTTTTGGCACGGCGGGAACCGACTTGCGGTTTGAGGGTGTTGAGTTGATGGGTCATGGCGATGTCCTCAGGAATAGATCTGCTCAAGGGAGATGCCCCGTTCCTTGGCGGCTTCCTTGTGGGTGCGCAGGGCCGAGAGGGCTTCCATGGCGGCCCGGGCGTTGTTCAGGGGGGTCTTCGAACCCAGACGCTTGGCCAGAACGTTCTTGATGCCCGCCAACTCCAGCACGGTGCGGATCGAACCACCGGCGATCACACCGGTGCCCGGAGCTGCGGGGCGGATCAGCACGCTGGCCGCCCCATCCCGGCCACGACTTTCCGTGGGCACGGAATTGGTGCGCGTGAGGGGCACCTTGACCAGGTGTTTCTTGCCATCGGCCACGCCCTTGCGGACGGCTCCGATCACATCGCCAGCCTTGCCGACGCCGACGCCCACCTGTCCGCGCTCGTTGCCGACGATGACGATGGCGCGGAAGCTCATCTTCTTGCCGCCCTTCACGGTCTTGGAGACACGGCGGATCTGCACCACCCGCTCCTGCCATTCGGAGTCGCGCTCCTGGGAACGACGATCGCCGGAGCCCCGGCGGCCACCGCCCCCGCGCCGGTCACCCTTCCCCCCGCGACGCTCCTGCTGCCCTTCGGCGGCGGGAACATCTGAGGCGGCGGGGATGTCGTCCGGCGCGAACTGCTGCACGTTGGATTCGGTCATGGTGAGCGGTGAGATCAGAATTGCAGGCCCGCTTCCCGGGCAGCGTCCGCCAGGGCTTTCACCCGGCCGTGATAGAGGTTGCCTCCGCGGTCGAAGACGACCTGAGCGATGCCCTTGGCCAGGGCACGCTGGGCCACCAGTTGGCCAACGGCCACAGAGGCGTCGCAGGTGGCCGAGGTCTGGAGACCCGGGCGCAGATCCTTGTCCAGGGTCGAGGCGGCGCAGAGGGTGCTCTGGGTTTCGTCGTCGATGACCTGGGCGTAGATGTGGTTGTTGGAGCGGAACACCGCCAGGCGGGGACGGGCGGAGGTGCCAGAGAGGGTGCGCCGCAGGCGACGGTGACGCTTCTGGGTCTGTTGTTTGCGAGAAAGGGAGGACATGGTGAATAAGGTAGGGCGGGGCGGGTGGTGTGGACCTTATTTCTTGCCTGTCTTGCCGACCTTCCGCAGGATCCGCTCACCCTCGTATTTGATTCCCTTGCCCTTGTAGGGCTCAGGCGGACGAATGGCGCGCACCTTGGCGGCCTCATTGCCGACGAGCTCCTTGTCCGCGCCGGAGACGATGACCGTGGTGTTGTTCTCGACCGCGAAGCTGACACCCTCCGGTGGCACCATCTCGACGGGGTGGCTGTAGCCAGCACTCACAACCAGCTTTGTGCCTTGCACCTGGGCGCGATAGCCGACTCCGATGATTTCCAGCTTGCGGGTGAATCCCTGGCTGACGCCTTCGACCATGTTGGCCACAAGGGTGCGGCTCAGGCCATGGCGCTCCCGGCTGAGGCGGGCGCCACTGGTGGGATTCACCTGGAGGACGTTGCCCTCCTGGCTGACGCTGACGCCATCCGGCAGGGTGCGCCGCAGCTCTCCTTTCGGGCCCTTGACGGTCACCGAAAGGCCGGCGAGTTGCACCGTGACCTTGTCGGGGATGGGGATGGGGGCCTTACCAATGCGTGACATGACGGGTTCTCCGGATCAATAGACGTAGCAGAGCACTTCGCCACCGACACCCTGCTTGCGGGCATCCCGGTCGCTCATGACACCCTTGGAGGTGGAGATGATCGCCACACCCAGGCCACCTAGAACCTTGGGCAGTTGGCGGGTGTTCTTGTAGATGCGCAGGCCTGGCCGGCTCACCCGTTGCAGGCGGCGAATGGTGGGCTGGCGATGCTTGCCGCTGTACTTCAGTTCGAGCACAAGCTGCTTGCTCACCCCTTCACCTTCTTCGCTGACGTTGCCAATGAAGCCCTCTTGCTGCAACACCGAAGCGATGTTGCGGCAGAGCCGGGAGGAAGGAATGCGGGTGTTTTCGTGACGCTTCTCACTCGCATTGCGGATGCGGGTGAGCATGTCGGAGATCGGGTCGTGGTTGGCCATGGTCGTTTCCGGATGAGGGCTCAGTTGCTGCGGAACGGCATCCCCATTTCGCGGAGAAGGG
>JBKDSZ010000058.1:0-2564 GCA_046340375.1 Cyanobacteriota bacterium
GATCCACTCGCAGAACTGATTCCACGCCGAAGCGCCGGAGCGCTGTTGGAGAGTGGCGGTCATGAGAACGGAAAAGGTGTCGAGTGCACCGAGAAGCGGTGCGGGACGGATGGAAGGACGGAAAACCGTCAGGCCTCCGTCACTCAGCACTGTAACGGAGTGTTGCGGGGTTTGTGAAGGGGGTTCATGAAGAAAGTTTTGGACGGCTTGCCAAGAGGGCGCGTCATCACCTGGAGCCCAAGGCGGTCATCCGCACGCGGGCGGGGAGCTTGCCTCCACCAGCCCCCTCAAAGCCTGTCAGCACAAGAACTCTGGCAAATGTGAAGAGATTTGTGCGAGAGGCTGCGCCCCTTCAAACCCATGATGGAGTGTAACCATGAATACATCGCAGAGCCGGCCCGGGTTCAGCCGCTGAAATTCCCCGCTGTTCACTTCAGCGGCAGACCGCCATACCGCCGCCTTCCGGCCCCTTCCTTCCCCCCTTTCGCCCAGTCTCCGTCTCGCCATGACCACTTCTCCTTCCACAGGTCTGCGCTACTCGCCCTTATCGGGCCAACTCTCTGGCACGACCGGCACCGGACTGGATCAGGTGATCGGCTGGCTTCGGCGGGATCCCGGCTTGGGCGGATCCACCGATGCCCCCTCTCTGGTCCTTGGCATCGCCGCCGCCGATGCCCTGAATCAGCTCATCACCACCGGCCTGGCCGCCATCGGGCGCGCGAACGCCCTGGTGCTCACCCCGGCGGACCTGATCGCCCTCAATGCCTGGGTGCGTTCCGATGCCAGTCGCCTGCAGGCATTCATCACTGCCCATGGCGACGATGACGGAGCGGAGGAGACAGGCTTTCATCGCCTGGTGAACGATGGAGCCAGCCAGCGCTTTCATGGCAACAACCTGGTCAACACCGTCCTCGATTCCGTTTATCACTTTGGCAACCTCATCGATGCCGCAGGCAACTTTCTCAATGAAGACGGAACCGCCAACGCCACCCTGGAGCAGGTGGCCAAGCGCCTGAGCGCCTTGCGGGTGGATGTGGCCACCACCAACACAGAGCTCGATCGATTGGCGGAGTCCGTTCTAGCTGATGGCGGGCTGGCCAACCGCATCCCGCTGGCGCAGATCAAGGGAGGGGCTGAGGCGGCAAATGACCTCAGCCAGCTGATTCTGTCGGGTTTGGCGACCCTTCCGGCAGCCACGGGCACCGACCCCAATCGCATCGAAGTGAGTGAAGTGCTGGCGCTCAACCAATGGATCCGCGCCGATCAAACGCGCTTCAACGCCTTCGTCCTCCATCACGGCGATGATGAAGGTGGAGTGGAAACAGGCTTCCACCTGGTCCAGAACGATGGCGCCAACACCAGACAATTCGGGCTCAACCTGGTCAATACCGTGTTGGATGGCATCTTCCACATCGGTTTTGAAGTGGGAACCGATGGGCGTTTCCGCAACGAGGATGGCGATGCCAATGCGCGCGTTTCCGATGTCGCCGATTGGCTGGACTACTACCTCGGTGATCCCTCCACAACCGGCACCGGCCTGGACCGCATCGTCGACACCGCACGCTGGGACGCGGGTCTGGCCAACTCCACATCCGCTTCACAGATCCGTGCAGGGTTGGATGCCGCCAATCACCTCAATGCGCTGATCGTCCAAGCCGTAACAGCAACGGGTGTGAATCTGGATGGCTGGATCAGCCGCGGTGATCTGCATCAGATCAACCAATGGATCCAGACCAACAGATATGCGGATTTTCTTGCTTTTCATGGCGACGATGAAGGAGGGGAAGAAACGGGCTTTCACCTGATCCAGGGGGATGGCGGCAATGTGCAGGCCATGGGCAAGGCCCTGATTGACACCGTCGCCGATGGGATCTATCACATTGGCTTCGCGATCCAGGGCGACAACCTCCTCAATGAAGACGGCAATCGCAATGCCGCTCTCGGTGATGTCTCCAGCTGGTTGAATTACTACCTTAACGACAAGATTCAGATCGTTGGCGGCAACGAAAATGATGTGTTGCTCGGCACCGACGCGGCTGAACAGCTGGTGGTACGCGACGGCAATGATCGCCTGGAGGGGTCAGGGGGGGATGATCTTCTGGACGGCGCCTGGGGGGATGACACCCTGCTGGGGGGGCATGGCAACGACCAGCTGGATGGCAGTTATGGCAGTGACGTTTTGGATGGTGGCGAAGGAAGCGACACCTATTTTGTCACCGGCAATATAGCAGGCGGCTGGTACAGCTTCAATGGCAATGACACCTACGCCGATTCCGGCACGACCGGCACGGACCGCATCCTTGCCGTCGGCCCTGGCGATGTGGACATCGGCCTGACCAACTTCAGTGCCGCCAATGGGATCGAGCGCATCGAAGCCGCAGCAGGCACCGGCAAGGTGCGTCTCCTTGGCGGCTGGGGGGCGGACAGCTTCAACTTCAGCCAGATCAGCTTCGTGGGCGACACCTTCGTGCTGGATGGGGCCTACGGCAACGACACCATCCTCGGCAGCGCCGGCGCCGACCGGATGGACGGTGGTGCGGATCACGATCGGCTCATCGGAGGTC
>JBKDSZ010000059.1:0-2402 GCA_046340375.1 Cyanobacteriota bacterium
CCGCTGGCGGTGTTGCCTCCCAGTCACGATCGGTAATGCCAGCAGGAGGATGATCCATCTCGGCCTGTCTCGTTCAGAGATCAAAGCTGTTGTGGGGGCGCTGTCAAGGGCGCCGTGGGCCAGAGGAGCTCCTCCCCCGTGGACGGTTACCGTGTCCCAGCCCAGTTCGGCGAACTCCCGAAACAGCGTCACATCATGCAGTGCCTCTTCCATCGCAGGGTCACTGAGCGTGAACCACTGCTGCATGAAGTGGATGCGCAGCATCGTCTCCACCGGGAACGGCGGGCGACCCGTCTTGGCCGCAGGCGCGTGGGTCAGCACCAGCACCACCAGCGCGGCCCACGGCTACACCCGTTAGATCGGCGCCAGGAACTCGCGCTTGCGCGTCCACTTGGTCGTCAGATTCACGCCCAGACCAGCTTAATTCATGGCCTCCATCGTCGTCGCTTCTCAGCACTCCGGGTAGCAGAGTTGCCCAGGGGTTTTGCAGACCATCCTTAAGTCACTGCCTAACGGGATATGTGCCCTCGACACAGATGCAGTATTTGGATCCGGGAATCGGCTCCTTACCGACCAAGTTGGGCAGTGCAAAACAGTTTTGTCCGTTTCCACCGTACGTTGTGCCCAAGAGGGAAAAGACGGCCCTGTGGTCGTTGATCGGAAGGATCCTACCGTCGCAAAGCAACCAGCCTTCTGGTGCCCAATTGAAGGCGAAAAGCCGAATTTCTCCGAGGCACGGGTCCATTGGGAGATCCTATACGGAGTAGGGCTAGAGACTACCACCGAACCTGGATGGCGGCAAGGCTCACGATGTTTCGTCCTGCGAGTAGACCTCCTGTCCGTTGACTGGAGCGTCGAAGAGCGCGAATCCAACCTTTCGCAGCCTTGATCGCGAGGCCGAACGCTGCCCCTGAGTGGCAGGCATGGAGCTCATTGTAGCGCCGCAGAGAGTTGGAGGCAGTCTGTCCACTCGGGGGCCGGTTGGGCTCCCTGCGCATCATCGATGGGTTGAGTTCGCACATATTCCTTCAATACAGCATCAATACGAGCTTGCCATCCAGCACCTGAAGCCTTGAAGTAGCCGACAACCTCCGGACTATACCTAATTGAAACCAACTGCTGTTTATTGGCAAACTTGGACCTCCCTCGCGTTACTCGGATTGGCACCATCTTGCTCAACTGATTCTCTGTCAGAGGAAGCGCATCAGGATCTGACAGAGCCGCTTCTGTGGCGTGGTGCGGATGCTGGTGAGGAACAGGTGTCGTCTCACGGTGCGCTTGCCGCCTTCCGTCAGGGTGTCAGTGATCACTTCCACGATCCAGGCACTGCCCGGCCAGTTCTCCTTGATGTGCTCCGGCGCCGCCTTTGCCGATAGCTCCCAGAGCGTGTCACGGCCGTGGCGTTTCTCGTGATCGCTTGCAGTGAAAGAGATGTGGCACCTCCCCTGGAACTGGCTCTGGATCTGCCGGTAGGGGGGGCCTCTGGTTCGATTTCACGGTCAGGAGCACGTTGGCCCCCTGCACCTGGCACCACTGAAAAACGGGCGGGTGGTGTGCAGGGCATCCGCCTGGATCAGAACGCCTTCCAACTCCAGGGTGATCAGCAACTTTTTGAGAGCGCCCCGTTCACCGGATTCACCGGTGTCGTAGGTCGTCTGGGTCATTGCCACACCAAGGGCGCGGGCATGGACCGTCACCGGGGCGACATAGACGCAGTCGGCCGGAGGCCATAGCGGTGACTGCCGTCCTCAGCCGCCACTGCTGAACCTCTGAGCGTCTTGCCGTCGTACACCAGCTGCTCCAAATCCTCTGCCCCGTCTGGTATCTGGCTGACCATCCAGGCCTGCGGCACCTGGCTGAATTCCTGCAGATGGGCCTTCTTGAACAGGTACAGGAAGGTGGCATCCGATGGCCAACGCTTGAAATCCAGGCCCAGCGCCTGGTTGAGGGCCTCCCGGTGCCGGCGGGCAAACGCCTCCAGATCACGGGAGCTGCGGCAGCCGCTCAGGATCCCCAGGACTGCCACCAGCAGCAGGAACGACTGCGGGTAGCGAACCCCACGACGATAGCGGCCAACTCCTTCGGAGAAGGCTGACGCCTACGGGGATGGCCTTGAGAAAGCTGATCAGGTCATCCGCAACGGTCTGATCAACTGCAGCAGAGCGGGTTTCGGCACCGGAGGGCGTGGTGGCCGATGGAAGTGGCTTTGGGGCTGGGTGAAGGCTATTGACCGTGGGCTGGCGGATGGTTTAGAATAGATAAGGGCACCTCGAAAAATCACCTATTGAGGAACAGATGGTGACCCATAAAAAAACGACAGTCTCCTGCCGGTCCTGCAATAAATATAGTTATGACTAGGGATGTTTAAACCTTTCTCAGGTACTCTTGCATTCTGTTTAAAC
>JBKDSZ010000060.1:0-6647 GCA_046340375.1 Cyanobacteriota bacterium
CCTGCCAGTCGACAGGGTGCAGGGCGGCCAGGCTGGCGTCGAGGGCCTGCAGGTTCATCCGCACCACCGCTTCTCCCTTTTTGCCGTAGCTGTGGCGGATCGCCTCCCGGATCCGCTCCAGGGCCTCCTCCCGAGGCAACACGCCGCTGACGGCGAAGAACGCCGCCTGCATCACCGTGTTGATCCGGCCCCCCATGCCCGCCTCGCGCGCCACCCGGGCGGCGTTCACCTGCCACACGTGCAGCCCGCGTCGGCGGACCTCCTGTCGGAGGGCCTCCGGCATCTGCCGCCAGGTGGCGGCTGGCTCGCCGGGGCTGTTGAGCAGCAGGGTGCCGCCGGGCACAAGGCCCTCCAGCACGGGCAGGGAGGAGAGGAAGTCCCACTGGTGCACGGCCACCAGGGTGGGGTGCGCGATCAGATAGGGCGCCTCGATCGGCCGGGGGCCGAAGCGGAGGTGCGAGACCGTGACCGACCCCGACTTTTTGGAGTCGTAGACGAAGTAGGCCTGGGTGTGCAGGGGCGTGTGTTCGCCGATGATCTTGATCGTGTTTTTGTTCGCGCCCACCGTGCCGTCGCTGCCCAGGCCGTAGAACACCGCCCGCACCTCATCGCTGGCATCGAGGGTGAAGGTCGGGTCGAAGGGGAGGGAGCGATGGGTGAGGTCGTCGTCGATGCCGACCGTGAAGTGGTTGCGGGGCTGCGGGGCGGAGAGATTGTCGAAGACGGCCCGGGCCATCGCGGGGGTGAATTCCTTGGAGCCCAGCCCGTAGCGTCCGCCCACGACGCGGGGCAGGGGCGACTCGCCCCGCTGCTCGCTCCACTGCTCCGCGATGGCGGTGACCACATCGAGATAGAGGGGTTCTCCCGCAGCGCCGGGCTCCTTGCAGCGGTCCAGCACGGCCACCCGCCGGGTGGTCGGCGGCAGGGCGGCCACCAGCCAGGCCGCCTCCAGCGGGCGAAACAGACGCACCTTCAGCACTCCCACCCTCTCCCCCGCCTCCTGCAGTCGGCGGGCCGTGGCCACGGCGGTCTCGCAGGCGGATCCCATCAGCACCACCACCCGCTCCGCCGCCGGATCGCCCGCGTAGTCGTAGGGGGCGTAAGAGCGGCCGGTGAGCGCGGCGAACCGCTCCATGGCCTCCTTGAGGTGGCCGGCGAGGGCGTCGTGGAAGGGATTGGCCGACTCCCGGCCCTGGAAGTAGACGTCGGGGTTCTGGGCGGTGCCGCGCAACACCGGACGCTCCGGCGTCAGGGCCCGGTGTCGATGGGCGCGGATGGCCTCCATCGGCATCATGGCCGCGAGCGTGTCGTCATCGACCAGGGACACCTTCTGGATTTCGTGGGAGGTGCGGAAGCCGTCGAACAGGTGCAGAAACGGCACCCGGCTGGTGAGGGTGGCGCGGCTGGCGATCACGGCGAAATCGCCCGCCTCCTGCACCGACGCCGAGGTGAGGATGGCGCAGCCCGTGGCGCGGCAGGCCATGGCATCGGAATGGTCGCCGAAGATCGACAACCCCTGGGCCGCCAGCGCCCGCCCCGCCACGTGCACCACCACCGGCGTCAGCTCCCCGGCCCAGCGGTAGAGGTTGGGGATCATCAGCAGCAGACCCTGCGACGCGGTGAAGGTCGTGGTGAGGGAGCCGGTTTGCAGGGCGCCATGCACCGTGCCCGCCGCGCCGCCCTCGCTTTGGAGCTCCACCACCGAAGGCACGCTTCCCCAGAGATTGGGCTTCCCCTCGGCGCTCCATGCATCGGCCCATTCGCCCATCGGCGAGGCCGGCGTGATCGGGTAGATGGCGATCACCTCGTTGAGGCGATAGGCGACGCGGGCCACCGCCTCGTTGCCATCCAGGCAGTGCATGGCGCTCATGCGGAGCTCTCCGGTGCGTTGTCGACGACGCTCAGGGCAAAGCCCACGTGCACCAGCACCTGATCCCCCACCTGCGCGTCCGGCAGGCAGGCCAGGCTGACCCGCTGGCGCACGCCGCCGAAATCCACCTCCGCCATGCGCCAGAGATCAACGTCCGCCGCGCAGGGCGCATCGGCGGGGCCGTCGCTGGTGATGGAAAGGATCCGGCCGGGCAGGGCCAGGCACATGGCGGCGAGGTGAGCGCTGTCTTCGTTATAGGCCGGTTCGGCTCGGCTGACCGGCCAGGGCCGCCCAGGCCTGCCCGAGCGCCAGACCGCCGTCATTGCACGGCACCCGCTCGGCCCAGAGGGGTTCGGCCCCCCCCCGCCGCAACCCCCGCAGGCAGCCCTCCAGGAGGGCGCGGTTCTGGAAACACCCCCCCACGAGCGCCACCCGTCGGCAGCCCGTCGCCAGCGCCGCCGCGCCGGCTCCGCGCACCAAGCCCCGCACGAGGGCCCGCTCCACCCGCCAGGCCGCCTCCTCCGCGCTCCCCCCGGCGGCCCGATGGGCCAGCAGGGCACGGAGCAGGGGCTCCCAGTCCCAGCGGCCGAGGGGCAGGGGGGCGGGATCCGCCGCCGCCGCCGTCGGCGGGCGCAGGCGGAGCCGCCAGGGCCGCGCCGCCCTCCGCCGGACCAGGGCTCCGGGGACCAAGGCTTCGAGGGCCAAGGCTCCCCGGGCCGCCGCGCCCTGCCAGCGCAGGCCGCCTTCCCCCTCATGGCTGAGGGTCTGGGCCAGCCCCAGCAGGGAGGCCACGCCATCGAGGAAGCGGCCCAGGGAGCTGGTGGGCGGGGCGTTGCAACCGCTGGCGAGGGCCGCCAGCAGCAGCTCGCGCTCCTCCGGAGGAAAGGCGTCATGGGCGAGGGAGGCACCGGGGTGGTGGAGGGCTTGCGGCCCCAGGGCGGCGAGGAGGCCCAGGGCGCAGCGGCGCGGCTCCCGGCTCGCCCGTTCCCCGCCCGGCAGGGGAAAGGGCCGCAGGGCCGCCAGCCGCCGCCAGCGCAGCCGCCCCCCCGTGATCCCCTCCACCCACAGCAGCTCCCCTCCCCAAAGCCGCTCCTCCGCCGGCGGGGCGTCGGACTCCGCCAGACCGAGCCCGTCACACGCCAGCACCAGCAGGGGCGGCGACTCCCCCCGCTCCGCCAGCACGGCCAGGCCATGGGACAGGTGGTGCGGCACAGCGGTGAGGGGCCGCTGGTGGCGTGCGGCCAGGGCGCGCGCGCGCTGATGGCTGAGGTAGCCGGGATGGCCGTCGCAGGCCAGGTGAGGCGGGGAGGGTCCGCTCAACTGGGCCTCCACGATGGCCTGCCAGCGGCGCTCCACGGCGGCATCGGCCAGATCCCCCAGATGGGGCGCCAGCCAGAGCTGATCTCCCTCCACCAGGGCCGGCGCGGCCTTGAGGTCGCCGCCGAGGGCCAGCAGGGCGCTGGCGCGGGCGGCCGGGGCGGAAGGCCCCCGCCAAGGCAGGGGCTCCGGCGCCAGGCCCCGGGCCCGCCGCAGCAGGGCCGGGCGGTCGTCGATGAGCTGGAGCAGGGAATCGTCAAGGGGGCGGGCGATCGCGAGGGTGTGCGTGAGAAAGGCGTCGGCGATCCCCCCCAGCCGCGCGACGGCCTCCTCGGGGGCGATGCAGAGGGGCTCCCCGCTCCGATTGCCGCTGGTGGCCACCAAGGGGCGGTTCAACTCCCGGGCCAGCAGATGGTGGAGCCCCGAGGCCGGCAGCATCACCCCCAAGGTTGCGCCGCCCGGGGCGATCGGCTCCCAGACCTCGTCGTCGCCCTGGAAGCGGCGGCGGAGGAGCACGATCGGCGCGGCGGGATGGCGCAGCGCCCGCTCCTCGGCGACGGAGAGCTCCACCACCCCCGCGAGCTGGCGGGGATCGGCCACAAGCAGGGCGAAGGGCTTGCTTGGACGCCGTTTGCGGCGGCGCAGTCGGGCCACGGCTTCACCCTGGCCGGCGTCCACGAGCAGTTGAAACCCGCCCACCCCCTGCAGGGCCAGGATCCGCCCCTCTCGCAGCCGTTGGCAGGCATCGCGCAGGGCCTGCTCACCCTCCGCCAGCGGCTCGCCCGCAGCCCCCCGCAACGTCAGGCGGGGTCCACAGGCGGGGCAGCTGATGGTTTCGGCGTGAAAGCGCCGATCCGCCGGATCGCTGAACTCAGTGGCGCAGGCGGGGCAGGGGGGAAAGGCGGCCCAGGTGGTGTGGGCGCGGCAGAAGGGGAGGGCGGTGGCCAGGCTGTAGCGGGGGCCGCAGGCGCAGCAGCTGATGAAGGGGTAGCGGTGGCGGCGGGAGGCGGGATCCGCCAGCTCGGCCAGGCAAGCGGCGCAGGGGGCCCGATCGGCGGAGAGGCCTGGCGCCTGCAGGGCGGCGCCAAGGGGCTGGGGAGGGTCGGCGGCGATGACGACCCCCTCGGGCCAGGGCGGATCGGGCGCCTCCAGCCAGCGGGCCTCCAGCCGTTCCAGCCGCGCCGCCGGGGGGAGCGCTTCCGGCAGGGCGGCCCGGAGCTGGGCCAGGGCGGCGGTGGGGCCGCAGAGAGCGAGCTGCAGCACGCCGAGGCGATTGCGAATCAGGCCCCGCAGGCCGAGCCGATCCGCCAGCCGCCGCAGGGCGGGGCGGGCTCCGACGCCCTGCACCACGCCGTGGCCTTCCAGGAGGAGGCGAGCCAGGGGCTCGGCGGAACCGCCCACCGCCTCAGTCCATCCGCAGGGCGGCCAGCAGGGCCTCCAGGCCCGTGCCCTGGCGGGCGGACACCTCCAGCAGCCGGGCCCCGGGAGCCACCTGGCGCACATGGCGATGGGCGAGGTCCCGGTCGAATCCAACGGCCTCCGCCAGATCCACCTTGCTGATCACCACCAGATCGGCGCCATGGAAGGTGGCGGGATATTTGAGGGGCTTGTCCTCGCCTTCCGTCACGGACAGCAACACGAGCCGCAGGTCTTCGCCGAGGTCAAAGGCGGCGGGGCAGACGAGATTGCCGACGTTTTCGATCAGCAAGAGATCCAGGGTGGAGAGCGGATGGCCCGCGGCGGCCAGGGCATCGAGGCCCCGGTGCACCATGGCGGCCTCCAGATGGCAGGCCTGGCCGGTGGTGATCTGCACGGCCGGCAGGCCGGCCGCCCGCAGGCGCCTCGCGTCGTTGTCGGTGGCCAAATCCCCCACGAGCGCCGCGAGCCGGAGGTCAGCCGGCGCCACGGCCGCCAGCCGCTCCAAAAGGGCGGTTTTGCCGGAGCCAGGGGAGGAGAGGAGGTTCACGACGCGCACCCCGGCGGCACGGAAATGTTCGCGGTTGTGGGCGGCGAGGTGGGCATTGCGGGCGAGGAGGTTCTCCTCCAGGGTCACCTGACGCCCGAGGGGGGCAGAGTCGGGTTCGGGGGCGGAGGGCTCTCCGCACGAGCAATGACCGCACATGACGCTGAGGGAGAACGGCGTTGAGGGGTCCGCCTGGGGTTCCGCTGTGCACTCTGCCCTGAACGCCTCCTGACCGCCGCGGGGTGCGCCACCCACAGCGGATCACAAGAGCGCTGGCTGCCGCTTTTCCCCCAAGGCTCACAATGGCAGGGTGCCGCCCTGCCACCAATGATCCGCTCCCGTGCTGCTGTTGCCTGGGGAGCGGGTCAACAGCTGGAGGTGATGGAGATCGATGTCGCCCCGCCCTCCCGTGGCGAGGTGCTTGTGCGGATTATCGCCACGGGTGTGTGTCACACGGATGCGTTCACGCTGTCCGGTGCCGACCCGGAGGGTTTGTTCCCCGCGGTTCTGGGTCATGAGGGCAGCGGTGTGGTGGAAGCGCTGGGCGAAGGGGTGACGTCCGTGGCCGTGGGCGACCATGTGATCCCGCTTTACACGCCGGAATGCCGGAGGTGCCAATTCTGTCTGTCCGGAAAAACCAATCTCTGCCAGGCGATCCGCGCGACCCAGGGGCAGGGACTGATGCCGGATGGAACGAGCCGCTTTTCCCATGAGGGAAAGCCCATCCATCACTACATGGGCACGTCCACCTTCTCGGAATACACCGTGCTTCCGGAGATCGCTGTGGCCAAGATCCAACCAGAAGCTCCACTGGAAAAGGTGTGCCTGCTCGGATGCGGTGTCACCACGGGAATCGGAGCGGTGCGCAACACCGCGAAGGTTGAACCGGGAAGCACGGTTGCGGTGTTTGGGCTGGGCGGAATCGGACTGGCGGTGGTGATTGGTGCGGTGATGGCTGGCGCCTCCCGCATCATCGGGATTGATGTGAACCCTGAAAAGTTTGAGATTGCCAGACAACTCGGAGCAACGGATTGCATCAATCCACGCGATCATGACGCCGCGATTCAACAGGTTGTCATCGATCTCACCGATGGCGGTGTGGATTATTCCTTTGAGTGCATCGGCAATGTGGAGGTGATGCGGGCTGCCCTGGAGAGCTGCCACAAAGGTTGGGGAGAAAGCACGATTATTGGTGTCGCCGGAGCAGGGCAAGAAATCAGCACACGCCCCTTTCAACTGGTCACTGGACGGGTTTGGCGTGGTTCGGCCTTTGGCGGCGTGCGTGGCCGCAGCGAATTGCACCGATTTGTGTCTCAAGCCATGACCGGTGAAATCCCGCTGGATGCGTTCATCACCCACACGATGAGTCTTTCGGAGATCAATCGTGCCTTTGAACTCATGCACGCTGGCAAGAGCATTCGTTCTGTTGTGACTTTTTGAGCGGAGGGGCCAAAGGCAGCTGCCATTCATTGGCTGACAGAGGGCAAAGCCTTGGCG
>JBKDSZ010000061.1:0-25009 GCA_046340375.1 Cyanobacteriota bacterium
CTGGGGCACGGAAGCGGCAGGAGGCCTGGCGCTGGTTCTGCTGCTCGATCAGTTCCCACGCCAGATCTGGCGCGACACCGCCATGGCGTTCGCTGGCGATCCCCAGGCCCTGGCCCTGAGCCAGAAGGCTGTGGAGCGCGGCTAGCTGGAGGCGGAGCCCGAGCAGGCGCGGCGCCAGTTCTGGCTGATGCCGCTGATGCACGCGGAAGACTTGGCGGTGCAGGAGTCGGCGCTGCCGCTGTTCGAGCGGTTCAGTGACCCCCGCACCGCTGACTTCGCCCGCCGACACCGAGATGTCATCGCCCGCTTTGGCCGCTTCCCTCACCGCAACACGGTTCTGGGTCGGGAGTCGAGCGCCGAGGAGCTGGGCTTCCTGCAGACGCCGGGCTCCCGCTTCTGAAGCAGCTCAGCGCTCAGCTGGGCCGCGATGCTTTGAGTGGTGTAAAACCCGAGGCCCGAATGCCCTGATCAGAGGGTGAACAGGGTGGAATGACGATCTGTCATTCGGGAGGTGCAGATGCGTCTCTTGGCGAGAAGTTGAATCGGGGCGATTGACTTGTCAAGTCTTTCGTCCAATCGCGGATGTGTTGTGAGCTGGAGTGATCTGTGTGGCCCTGCCGATCGCCCTTGACCTACGCGAACTCGGCTCCATGGCCCGCGATCGGCGCCTGCTGACACTCACCCTGAGCCTCACCTGGGGGCTCGGCCCGCTGCTGATGTTCAGCCTGGCCTGGTTGGTCCTGCCCGATCAGCCAGCGTTCCGCACCGGGTTGATCCTGATCGGCATCGCCCCCTGCATCGCCATGGTGCTGATCTGGAGCATCTCTTTCGCGGTGGGCAAGGGAAGCGGCCTCGATTACCCCCGCACCTCGGCTCTGGCGTTCACGGCCGCCGGCAACAACTTCGAGCTGGCGATTGCCGTGTGCATCAGCATCTGGGGGGTCAGCTCCCAGCAGGATCTGGCCGGCGTGATCGGTCCGTTGATCGAGGTGCCGGTGCTGGTGAGCCTGGTCTATGTGTCGCTGTGGCTGCGACCTCGGTTCCGGGTTCAGCGCTGAAGCCCGGGATCCGGGAGCGGCGCCACGGCGTTCTGGCCTTGGACAGCGTTCTGTTGTTGGACGCCGATTCCTCTCCTTCAGGCCTGCAACAGGCCAGGGCGGTCCGCCGTGGGCAGGATCAGGGAATACGGCCCCACGGGGAACCATCGGAGAGGGGAACCATGGCGATCCTGGAGCCCACCAACCTGCTGCTGCTGGCCTGTGCGCTCATCTACGGCCTGATCGGGGAAGCGCAGGAGGCGTGGATCCTGCTGGGGTTCGTGGTCGCGATCTGCCTGCTCGATGGCTGGCAGCAGCAGCGCAGCCGCCGGGCCCTGGCCGAACTCGCCCGTCTGTCCTCCCCCCGGGCCCGCGTCCGCCGCGATGGGATCGACATGGACCTGGCCCTGGCTCTGGCCGTGCTGCCCAACGAGATTCCGGTGGTGGTGGCGCTGTTTCTGGCCCTCGGTGCCCTGCGTCTGGGTCGGATCGGGTTGCTGGCGCGTTGGCCGGCCGCCGTGGAGAGCCTGGGCAGCGCCACGGTGCTCGCCGTCGACAAGACCGGCACGCTGACCGAGAACCGCATGGCGGTGCAGCAGCTGCTCACCTGGCCGGCTGGAGAGCTCTGGCATGCGGGCGAGCCCCTGGACGAACCGTGGCATCAGCTGCTGGAGCTGGCGATGCTGGCCAGCCGCCACGATCCGGTGGATGCGATGGAGCAGGCGATCGAGCGGCTGGCGCAGGCGGAACTGCAGCAGAGCGAGCATCTCCATCCCGACTGGCCGCTGCTGCGCGAATACCCGCTCTCAGCCGATCTGCTGGTGTTCTCGCAGCTGTGGTGCGCGGAAGGCGGCCGATGGCCTGGCCGTCCAGGGCCTGCGGGTGCTGGCGGTGGCCACGGGCCTGGATGGGGCGCCCCGCCACCCCCACCTGCTGGAGGCCATAGCGGCCGGGAACCCACCGCAGGCGGTGCACGACTACCTGTTCGAGCCGATCGGCCTTGTGGGGCTGGCGGATCCGCTGCGGCCTGAGGTGCCGGCCGCCATCGCCCTGGCCCGTGGGGCAGGCGTGCGGGTGGTGATGATCACCGGCGACGCGCCGTTGACGGCCCGCTCGATCGCGGACCAGGCGGGGCTCCCTGCCGGGCCGGTGCTGAGCGGTTCCAATCTTCAGGCCCTCGAGCCCGGCCATCCAGCTGGGCCGGTTGGGGAAGGTCTCGCTGAGGTGTCGGTGTTCGCGCGAGTGCTGCCGCAGCAGAAGCCGTTTCGTCAGCGATCAGGCCTCCGATCCGGCTGGGATCGACCGTGACCAGTTCAGCGGGTTCTGAACCGGCGCCCCTTCCACTCCACCTCCCCCCGCTCAAGCTTGAAGATCGCCAGCACGAACACCGCAAGAAAGAACAGCACCGGGACGGGGAAGAGCAGGTTGATCCAGCCGAAGCGCCCCACCCGGCGACTGAGCAGCAACAACTGCACGGCAAAGGCGCCATAGACCAGCGCATTTGGGCCGATCGCGTGGGTGCCCACCAGCGGCCAGCCGAGCAGGGCGGCCGGCAGACACCAGGCGGCCCAGAACAGACCCGACAGCCACAACAGCACCGCCAGCATCCAGGGCCAATGCACCTCTCCTGCAGCGGTGGCGAAGTTCTTGGCGAAGCCGGTCACCATGTCAGCCAACCCGCCTGGATACATGCGATAGGCGATCGACTCGCCACCGAGCCAGGCGCTCACAGGCAGCCCGGCCTGCTCATAGCAATGGGCCAGGAACCAGTCCTCAACCACCTTGCCCGCCACGGCCGCATGGCCGCCGGCCAGCCCATAGTCGGCCCGGGTGCTCACCATCGCCGGCCCGAAGGCCACGCCGCAGCCGGCTCCCAGCGGAACCGCCAGCAGTCCCACCAGGTTGAACAGCAGAGAGAGCTGCTCGTAGGGCTTCTCCGTGCGGTGATAGGGCTGAACCGACAGCAGTCCTCCTCGCAATTCGTGCTGGGCCAGCAGCCTCTGCAGGAAAGCTGGGGACGGCTCGGTATCGGCATCGAGAAAGACCAGCACCTCCCCATGGCTGGCCTGCACACCGTGGTGGAGAGCCCAGGTCTTGCCGCACCAACCCTCGGGCAGGGGAGGCGGCTGGATAACCTGGATCGGAAGCGTGTCGGCGGCCTGGCTGGCAATGGCGGCGGTGCTGGCGCTGGAGTGGTCGTCTATGAAGATCACTTCATCAGGCCTTAGGATCTGACGGCTGAGGGCTGCCAGCAGATGGGGGAGGGTGGCGGCCTCGTTGCGTGCTGGGATAAGGACGGACGTGGTTTGGCGCTGCTGCGGTGTGCGGGCTGGAAGCAGCGGCAGGCTCAGGGCCAAGATCCAGCCCGGCAGCCAGCGCACCAACAGCGACACCTCCAGCCAACCAATGAACATCCAGCCTCATGAGGTAAACAGTTCGGGCTAGGGTGGGGTGCTGCCGACAAGCTTTCAACAGCAGCAGGAGCGCAGCAGATTTGCCCTCAATGGCTCTTAGCGACCTTCCCTCGAACAGGTGGCATGGCACGCCCGCCTTGAAATGCTGATGGAGACATGAACATCACGGCCTGACTGGGCGGCAACATGCAGATCAGATCCCGCGACCGCTGATCAGCCTCAGCACAATCGCGACCACGGCGATGACCAGAAGAAGGTGAATTAAGCCACCCAACGTGTAGGAAGTAAGCAGACCCAGCAACCAGAGAATGATCAGTAGTACTGCAATCGTTTCCAGCATAATGTTTGTTCGTTTCGAGAGGATTTAAAAAGGGCGTCGCATGAAAAGAGAGACGCCCGATGAATTCAGGGTAAGCCCTCAGTTCTTGTCAGTGGCATCAGCAATCTTTTTGCCAACTGATCGTGCGCCTTCCTTGACATCCTCAGCAACATTCATCGCGGAGGCCTGAACCTGCTTACTCTTGCCCTTGATCTGATGGCCTGCATCGCCGGTAAGTTCGCCATAGGCGGATTCAAGCTTGCCATCTGCATCTTTAGCAGCGGCATCAATTCGGTTTGACATGGTTCCAAAAGTAGTTGTGGTGAGGAAAGGTTGGCAGACCATGGCCATCGAGGGTTGAGGGCTCAACATGAGGGAGCTCATGATGGCAATCGGTGCCAGGAGGGCAATGGCAGCAGCTCGCAATCTGCGACTGATTAATTTGAGATTCAGCTCCAGTGGGGGGGGGCGGGGAGACCGATAGGGGGCAACTCGAGCTTAGTGATCTGAGCGTCATGCGAGAGCCAAGGAGGTGATTGGGCATGACTCAGGTGACCATCGACTGGGCCACATCCCTGTTGTATCCGAGCGCCTCAGGAAGATCAAGAAATATGAGGCATGGCTGCACATCTGCTGCATCCTAAATCTCCAGACACGCCTAGAATATGATGATTATCTGGATCGAAGATCGTGGTCGAGGAGCCAGCACCTCAAGGCATGGGACCCACCGTGACTGCAGATGGGGTGGCATTTCGTGTCTGGGCACCACACGCCACTCAGGTTGCCGTCGTGGGCACGTTTAACAACTGGGATGGACTAGCGAATCCCATGCACGCAGATCAGCAGAGGAATTGGCACACAGAAATCAAAGAGGCCCAGATCGGCGATCAGTACAAATATCAACTCACAACGGAAGGTGGTGTGCTCACACGCATTGATCCCTATGCGCGTGAGGTCACCAGTTCGGTTGGCAATGCGATCGTTCATGACCCCAGCTTCAACTGGGAAGACGACGAGTTCACACTACCAAACTGGAACGAGTTGGTAATCTATGAATTGCATGTCGGCACATTTAATGATGACGATCCCTACCGCCCAGGACAATTCATCTCGATCACAGCTCGTCTCGGGCATCTCAAGCAACTCGGTATTAACGCCATTCAGATCATGCCGGTAGGTCAGTTTGCAGGTATGCGCTCATGGGGCTACAACCCCTCGCATCTCTTTGCAGTCGATACGGACTATGGCGGTCCAACAGGACTGAAGCGTTTCATTAAACGTGCACATCAGGCCGGGATCGCAGTCATCCTTGATGTGGTCTATAACCACCTTGGACCGAGTGATCTTGACTTATGGAAGTTCGACGGTTGGTCGGAAAACAACAGGGGCGGTATTTATTTCTACAATGATGATCGTGCTATAACGCCATGGGGCGAAACCAGACCGGACTATGGACGCGGTGAAGTGCGTCGCTACATTCTTGACAACGTACGGATGTGGCTTGAAGAATATCATATTGATGGACTGCGCTTTGACAGCACTCTCTATATTCGCAATATCGGTGAACGCGGAACATCTGAAATCCCAGATGGATGGAGTCTTCTGCAAGCGATCAACGAGACGGTATCCATGAATCCTGGTAACCACATCACAATTGCAGAAGACCTGCAAAGCAACGCCTGGATCACGAAGGATGTCGGTGCTGGTGGGGCGGGATTTGGATGCCAGTGGGACCCAAACTTTGTTCGGCCAATTCGTGCGGCCGTCATTACCTCTCGGGATCAGGATCGCTCCTTGAATAGCATTCGAGATGCCATTCTATACCGCTACAACGACGATGCATTCGAGCGCGTCATCTATAGCGAGTCTCATGATGACGTTGCCAATGGTCAGGCTCGGGTGCCTCAGGAGGTCAGTCCTGATGATCCCACTGGCTGGTATGCCCAGAAGCGCTCCACCATGGCTGCCGTGATGGTCTTCACGGCTCCTGGGATTCCCATGCTGTTCCAGGGCCAGGATTTTCTCGAAGGCGAATGGTTTCGCGATACGGTCCCTGTGGATTGGCATCAACAGGACCAGTTCCGAGGCATCATCCGCATGTATCGCGACCTGATTAAGCTACGGCTCAATCAAGCTGGTAGCACGCGTGGTCTCTGCGGACAATTCACACAGGTCTATCATCTCAATGAGGACAAGAAGGTGCTCGCCTTCCATCGCTGGGATCAAGGAGGATCAGCAGATGACGTAGTCGTCATTGCCAATTTCGCCAATGAAGTCCAAAACAATTACAACGTGGGCTTCCCCGCAAGTGGACACTGGAAACTACGCTTCAATAGCGATTGGCATAGCTACAGCGAAATATTTGAAGGCCATCCCAGTGGCGACATTGATGCCGTGGAGCACAGCCGAGATACGCTCCCCTTTGAAGCCACGGTATCCATCGCTCCCTATAGCGCACTGATTTACTCTCAGTAACCACAGACCTGGATATGCGATTTAACGTGAGGGGGAGAACCGAGCATCGCCAACGCCAATTCATCGTCCTGAAGGCCAACATCTGGGCTGCCCAGGTCGTCTTCCTCGGTTCGTAGTTTAAGCTTGGCAACCTTGGCCAAAGTTTCATACTTGATCCGGATCTCATCGAGCAGTTTCAATAGTCTTGAGTGGTCATTTCTGTTTGAATCTCGGCAAAGTCATCTTCTCCACAATAGCAAGATGACCCCTGTCGACGAGTCAATCATGAGATAGGTTGCCATCCAATGAAGCTCTTGCCGAATGCAAATCGCGTGGGTCTGTTCCTGCTGAATTTTTCAATAGCCACGCTTCAGTACTCTTCTTGAGTCAAGGTGATCATCCTCAAGGATCCATGATCTGAGGAGGGGACACAAGATCCTGTCTTCATACAACACCGCCTCGTTTCTACGTCGAGCCCAATGATGTCGGCTGCCTGTGTATCGGGCCCACTTTTCGATGCCGCCAGACATAGTAGATTCAGCGGGCAGATGCATCGGCGGCAAAGTCAGAAACAGCTGCATCCCTGGAGGCAGCTCAGCAGGGAGCTGCAGCATGACCAGACCCACCAACTCTCATAAGGCCTGAAGCGACAAAGGGGGTCACGTCACACCTCGTTCAATGCTGGGCTGGCGGTGGCTGGCAGATGCGTGCCTCCCGGAGCAGCTGGGAGGGCTTAACATGAAAGCGCTGCTGGAACTCGATGCTGAAAAGACTCAGTGAGCGGTAGCCGCAACGGGTGGCGATGGAGCCGACGGAGTCGCCCTGCACGGGATGCATCAGATGATTGCGGGCCTGATCCAGGCGCTGGTTACGGATCCACTGGGTGGCTGTGCAGCCCAGCCGGTCGCGGAACGCGTACTGCAACGTGCGGCGTGAATAATGGCTCTGTCTTTCCAGCATCGTGAGATTGAGAGGCTGAGCAAGATTGAGCTTGATAAAATCGAGAAGTTCATCGAACACATCTCTCCCCTTCTGATCCATCTGGATCAACCGCTCCAAGGGGGTCTCCAGGCGCAGATCAGGCAGAAGCAAGGCCGCAGTCAGCCGGTAGATCTGATCATCGAGCTGAAGACCATTCACCAGGGAATGGCTGTACTCCAGAAGCGTGTCGGTTTTGCTCAGCTCCCGGCGCAGCAAGGTCTGAAGCGGAGCGTCTCCGGCATCTCCGGAAAGGCGCCAGGCGTGACTGTGTTGCATGGCCAGTTTCCATGGCGTGAGCGGATCGCTCAGCCCCGCCATGATCGTCGCGGTATGCAGCAAGCGTTCGGCGGAGAGCTGAAACACGACGGCACTCAGCAGGGTGCTTTCCCACGAGAACGCCTCACCAGAGAGCAGCAAACAACCATCGGGTGGACAGGTCCAGTGCCGCGATGCCTGCTGAACCCGCTGCCTGCCCCCGTACCCGAGAAACACAGTCAGGCCGGGACGTTCGGCAATTGTCATCCGCAGCGGTGCATGGATGCCGGCCAGCACCATCAGACTCCCCAGACCCAGGGCCGCGCCATAGTGCCACCAAGAGGAAACCGACGTGCCGCTGCTGTAGTCATGAAACGGCAACAATTGGCCCATGAGTGCGACCGAGCTCTCCAGGCCCTCGCGCAGAATCAACCGTCGCCGGAAGGGATTCACAAAGGCAGCCGCCTCGGGATGCTGCGCGAAACCAGATCCATAGAAGATCTCATCGTGTTCGCCGGCCCCCTCATCTGCCGTGATGTTCACGCAACCATCTCAACAGCCGGTCGAGCAAACATCATAAGATTAATTCGTGGCTCACAGGACGGCTTTCCGGACCCCTCCGCCGCAGAACTCTCTGCTGCTGACGTCCTGTGGTCGACCTGCGCCCGGCTGGTAGGCGCAGTTACGGCTGAGAGGGTTGCTGTCTGGCGACAATCGGTCCAGCTTCACCCGCTGGGAGGGAGAGGGGGATATCCCGCCAATGCGGCGGCTGCCCTTGTGGCAGCTCTGCCTATGGCAACCAGGTTGGCTCGACCAGGGGTTCGCATCGAAGCTCCTATTGGTTCATCGCCCAGTCCTGGGCTCTTTCAAAGTCGATGCCCGGAGCGCGAAGCGCACAGACTCTTAAACTAGGTACACATCATGACGATGATTCCATGGAGTCGTGACATGTGACTCCATGAAAAGTGCAGGATTATTGAAAAGGCGCATAGAAGAGCGCGCTCGCTCGCCTCGCGCAGAAACAAGAGTAGGGTTGAGCAAGTCCCAGCAGGAGGTGTGAACACTCTAGCCAGATGTTGTTCCTGGCTAAACTTCAGCAGCAACGGCTGCAGCAGTTCTTCTCTTGCCAAGGTCTCAAGTATCGCCACATCCGGTTGCTTCGTGGAGGGCGTGACTATCAAGGAAACTCTGGACAACCTCCATGGTGCCAATCACCGTCAAGGCCCTGGCATGAGTCTTGGCCACTGATCTGACCAAGGACCAGGGCTATCCAGACCTTCCTTAATGAGAAAGCTTGTTGCCTGGTATAGATGTTACTGGCTGGGCCAACATGCTACTGCGCTGCATGCTTGAGGGAGCCCAGTCCCACCATTGGCAGACATTTGCGGTTCTAATGTGATGACACCCCCTATGAGCGCGACGTCCAAGCGGTTGTCAAGATTTTGTGACGGACTGCAAGGCTATCTCAAGATGATAGGTCGAATACCCCTGCTCTCTGCTGCTGAAAAGCTTCACCTTGGCAGGACTGTGCAGAGGTGGCTCTGCCACCCAGTCCCTCCGCCTGCTCTTCAAAAAAGCGGGGCTAGGGTCAGAACCCGCATGATTTCAGCCAATCTACGGCTCGTGGTAGCGATGTGTCGTGGCGATCGCAGCCGGATTGAATATCAACAGCTGGAGATGCTCGATCTGCTGCAGGTTGGCAACGGTGGCCTGATCAGGACAGTCGAGAAATTTGATCCCAGTCGTGGCTACAAACTGTCGACCTACGCCAGCTTCTGGATCCGGGAGTCTGTTCAACGTTACATACAAGGGTTCGGTAGCACTATCAAGATTCCAGCTCAGGTGCAACGAGTGGCCTATCGCGCCAGTCTCCTGCAGGCCAGCACCCAGCAAATCCTTTCCAATCTGGAAATGGCAGAGTGCCTGTGTAAGCTGGCCCGCCAGTTGGCAATGTCACTCCAAGTCGTTGCTCAGTGTGGCACCATTTCCCTCGACCCGCCCCTGGCCAGCAGTGATGGAGAAGGCTGCCACCTGTTTCTGGTCTCCGATGGCACCATCCTCGGTCCAGAGGATGACTACTTGTGGCTTCACGATCATGTGCGCACGCTGGGCGCAACGGAACAGCAGTTGCTGCTAATTCGCTATGGCTCACAAGAGTTTCGCTCTCTCTGATGCAGATCGGATAATGGGATTCAGCAAAAGCTATGTGCAGGGTCTTGAACGGCGTACCCTGCGCAGACTTCGGCAGCGTCTGACTAGCAGTCTTCCTCAACCCGCACCCACCTGAGCCATGTCCTCCCCTACCCCTGCACGACCATCTATCGGCTCTGAGGATCAGTCCTGGCTGTGGACCCTCTTCGTCTGTGGTGCCGGCTCCCACTCGGCGAGTGCCATGGCGGCGATCCACAAGCTCTGCGACACGGCTCTCCCCGATCGGGTTCGGCTCAGGATCGAGGACATCCGCAGCAATCCCAACGCTGCGCGGGAGGCCGGGGTGGTTGCCGTTCCTTGCCTGGTGTGTAGCCCGCCGCCAGAGCCCCCTCAGCCGCCACAGGTCAGCCAGGAGATGGGCGACTGTGAGGCGCTGCAACGTCGCAACGATCAACTGGAGGCTGCACTCACAGCCATCACCCATGACGATGCAGATGCGCTGCTCGTCGGATCCAGCGGACCCACGGGCAGCAGTGCTCGCCTCTTCCTGCCTGAGCGTGCCCATGAGCCCTATCGGGACATCGTCGAGCAGATGGCGCACGGTGTCGGGATCCTCTCCGCCGATGGTCGGTTGCTCTTCGTCAACCCGCATCTTGCAGCGCTGCTCGACCATCCGGCCGATCAACTGCGCGGTCGACCGCTCGCCGAATGGATTCCTGCGTCGCAACGGGGCTGTCTGGAGCATCTGCTCAGGGTCTCACCCGGCAGGAGCGAAAGGGCGGAGATCGAACTTCAGCCGATTGGCGGGGATCCAGTTCCTGTTCTCGCCGTGGTCAATAGCCTGAAGGGATGCGCTGACGCGAGCCATTGCCTGGTTCTCACCGACCTGAGTGATCTGAAATTGCCCGGACTTCCGCGGGCGGTCGAGGATCATCGCGATCGCCTCCTGGCGGAAACGGTCTCTGCATTCCTGGTGGAGACAGACGGAGAGCGTCAGGTCGCGTGGGTGAGCACTTCGGTCCAGTCGGTGCTGGGCTGGACCCCACAGAACATGTTAGGAAGCCGCCTGAGTAGCCTCCTGCACCCGGAAGATGCCATCAAGGCTGATCCATCCTGCTGGCAGCCCAGGTCTCTAGTCCGTCTGCGCACAAGGGCGGGAATATACCGCTGGATGCTGGCCTGTTGCTGGCCCCACCGAGGCGAGGGCCGTCTCCCGTCCCGATGGCTGCTTACCTTTCAGGATGCAGGTGAATTGGTGGAAGAGCAGAGGAGAGGGGAGATCAATCAAGACCGGCTTGCCGAGGTCCTGATGGCCACGAACGGCCCGCAGATCCTGTTGCGCCCCGTGCGCCAGCCGGATGGGGCAATCACCGACTTCATTTGCACGGCAGCCAACACAGCCGCCTGCCGCCGGTATCGGCTGTCCAGTTCTGCTCTGGTGGGCAGGAGACTGCAGCAGGCGCTTCCAGGCCATGTTGCCGTGCTTCTGCACGCGCTCTGCCAGCAAGCGCTGCAATCCGAGCGGCCGATCGCCAGTGGTGAGCTCAATGAATGTTTGGGGAGCACCGACGAGGAGCATCGTTCCCGAATCCGTGTGATGAGGGTGGGAGAACTGTTGAGCTGCAGCTGGGGTGGACTGGATGCCGCAGTGCTCCCTCCTCAGGAGATCTCATCACCGCTGGCTGTGGTGAGCCCGATGCTGGTGATTGAGAAAGTGGCTCAACGTCACCCACCAGGCCACCGCCAGACGCGGCCGCTGGCCGTGGGGCTCTGCCATCTTCGCAACATCAAAGAGATCCACGAGCACCACGGATCTTCGAGCGTCGAACGCATACTTCAAGTCATCGCTTCACGGTTGCGCGAGATGCTGCAGCACGATGCCATCCTGGCACGCATCAACATCGATCAACTGCTGATTGTTTTCAATGGCATGAACAATCAGGACCATGCAACCGTGATGGCTGAATCCATTCGAGCCGTCATCGGATTGCCCCTGCCGATTCCCGATGGATCCTCCAGAATCACTGCCTCGGTTGCCATCAGGCTTCAGCAGCCAGGAGAGAAGAAGGAGACGCTGATCCGAGAGATTATGGAAGATTGCGCATCCGCCGCTGACGATTCTTGCAATTGACGATGGCGCGCATCGGCACGAACGGGTGCCTGCAGGCGAAACACAGTTGGATCGCGAAGTCCTTAGCTCCGATCCATGCAGTACGAAGCCATGCAGCAACTGCACAACCCAGTGAAACGGACGACAGCCTGTCCCCCGATGATTCCGTTGCACAGATCCCAAAGGGCGAACGCGGTTCCTCCACCGCCCCGCCCACAATGAGATCCGACCGAGGCTGACGCTGGCGGATGCAGGGCTCGATCGAGGCCAGGGATAGCCTGTGCGGCGTTGTCGCTAGAGGTCGAGGCGGGATTCCGGGATGGCTCTGGAGATGCTGGCGATCGACAAGGGCGACTCCAGGTGTGGTTGACTAACCGCGCACTCAAACAGGTAAGCAGACAAATTAGACAGAGATCTTCCCTGCTCCGAACAACGACGCTCAAGCTCGAGATAGGTCGCATGTGGAAGCGTGATCGTCACCCTCCGCGGCTTGCGAAAAGCCAGTGCGCTGGTCTTGGATGGTGGGACCAATGGCGGATCTCCGAAGGAAAATTTTTGAAGCTGATCTGGAACACTCCTATCCAAGCATCTTATTAGCCGAGTCTTGCAGATGATTTGCCGCATTGACCATCACTGCACTTTGGAATTAAAGCTGCACATCTCTGACATCTCGAACCTCCACCCGTGCTGGCGGTAGGGGCTTGTTCATGCGCGCATGCAGCCGTGTATAGCAGCTCGCGAGGACTGCTGCGAGCCGAGGACAACCAGAGCTATCTGGCTGCGGCGGCTGTGATCAACACCCAGACAGGGAGGCAACCCGCAGATCCATTCGACTGAGACCTCGATGACATGCCTCCCTGCCATTTCACAGCGGAAATGCCCCTGAGCCGTGACGACCCGGGCACCGGGCCTGCGCAACAGCATGGTGCGACGACACACCTAGAATGGGTGTTCGGTTCATCACGGGGAAGGCCTGGCTGGCCATGCAACGAAATTCAACCCCTCCTCCGATGACGGACTCCAACCCAACCGGCCTCGAGCATGTCGTGGCGATCGGGGCATCCGCGGGAGGCCTGGAGGCCCTGCAAGAACTGATCAGCCACCTACCAATTGAGGGCAGGGTTGCTTACATCGTTGCCCAGCATCTCTCACCTGATCACCCCAGTCAGCTGGCCGATCTGCTGGTGCGCTCCACCCGTCTGAAGGTGGTTCCGGCCGCCAACGACATGGCTCTGGTGGCTGGTCAGATCGTGGTTCTTCCTCCCAACGGCGATGCCACCGTGGACCAAGCGACTCTGCGCATCCGTGAGCCTCAGCCGCGCTTCGGTCCCAGTCCCTCCATTGATCTTCTGTTCACATCCCTGGCTGAGCAGTGGTCTGATCGTGCCGTGGCTGTGGTGCTTTCAGGCACCGGTTCCGATGGCGCCATCGGACTGCGTGCCGTTGCGGCTGCCGGCGGACTCACCATGGTGCAGACCCCCGAAAGCGCCCGTTTCGATGGCATGCCCAGGGCTGCCCTCGCCCTGGGAGGTGCTGATCTGGTCGCCGATCCGGCCACGATCGGCAGACGCCTGGGCTCCTGTTGCGACACAACAGGTGCTGAGCAGGACACGGATGGCGATGCCTGCGAGCCCCTGCTGCTCTCTAGCGCGGTGGCTCAGTTGAGGCAAACCACAGGCATCGATTTTTCACAGTACAAGGAGTCTACGTTGCGCCGTCAGTTGCAGAGGCGCATGGCGATCCGCGGCTTGAGTGAGGTTGAGGACTATCTGCCTGTGCTCGCCGCCGATGTCAATGAAGGGCAAGCTCTGGTCCACAATCTTCTTGTCACAGTGACGGAATTCTTCCGCAACCCAGAGGCATTTGAGGCGCTTGCCAGGAATCTGCAACCGCTGATCAATGCGCGACCGGTCGGCGAACGATTGCGGGTGTGGGTACCCGGCTGCGCCACCGGAGAGGAGGCGTATTCCCTCGCCATGACCATCAGTGAAGTGATGGGGCATCCCATTGATCTGGCGCATCGCCTCAAGATATTCGCCACCGATCTCGATGAGCAGAGTCTGGCCGCTGGCAGGCGTGCCGTGTATCCGCTTTCGGCCGCAGCGGGCATCCCCCCCCAATTGCTGGCAAGCTTCGGGATTGTGCACGAACACGATTTCGAAATCAGCAAAGATCTACGGGCCTGCGTGCTGTTCGCGAGGCACAATATCGCTGAAGATCCTCCGTTCCCGGAAATTGATCTCATCTCGTGCCGAAATACGCTCATCTACTTCACGACGCCTTTGCAAGAAAGGGTGATTACCTTGTTTGGCTTTTCACTGCGGCCGGGTGGCCTGCTGTTTCTCGGCAGCTCTGAATCCCCGGGAATTCTGTCAGGATTCAGCATGGTCAACCCCATGCACCGGATCTTCAGGCGCACCCCTGATGGCCGCGTTCCTCACCGCCTTTCGCCGGCCATGCCCATTCAATCTCCGCTTCCGCCACGGCGCCCGGCCATTGGCGTTGCGTCGGTGCATGAGAGCGTTCCCGAGCAACACATCAAGCTGCTCGAGGCATTGACCCGAACCCTCATCCCCCCTGCCCTGGTGCTTGATGAGAATCATGATCTGGTGGAGGTGATTGGTGATGTCTCCGCCTATTGCCGCATTCCTGAAGGGCGCATGACGGCTGCAGCGGGAGCTTTTCTGCGCGATGAACTGCAAGCGGAGGCCCGGGCGCTGTTCCTGCTGGTGAGAGCCGATCAAAGCGCCGCCTCCAGCACCAGCCTGCAGCTCAGCGGACGGGATACACCCCTGCGCCTTGAAGCCACACCCCTGCAGTTGGGCGATCGGACCCTGACAGTCCTTTCCTTCATCGAGCAGCAGTCCGAGTCCGCCATCCCCCTGACCGGACTCACCCATCCGGATCGCGATGCCGCCTTTGCCCGTGAGATCGAACGGCTGGAACGGGAGCTTCTCTCCAGCCAGGACACCCTGAGGCGATCGATGGCCGATCTGGAACAGGCGAATGAGGAATTAGAAGCTTCTTCGGAAGAGTTGCAGGCATTCTCTGAGGAGTTGCAATCCTCCAATGAGGAGCTCGAAGCTTCGAATGAGGAACTGCAGGCAACCAACGAGGAGCTCAATACGCTCAATCAACAGCTACGTAGTCGTAGTGATGAACTAGAGCACCTCAATGTTGACCTAGAGAACATCCAGAGTTCCCTCAGTCAAGGGATGGTGATCGTGGATCGTCACTTTCGCATCACACGCTTTTCGCCCCTGGCGGTGCGTGTCTTCGGCCTCGTCGACAGTGACATCGGCCAACCGCTGATCAGCGTACCCACCACGGTTCCCCTATCTGGGCTTCGCGAGGCCCTGTTCGCTGTGATCAACGGCGAGGAGCGCCGCAGCATTGAAGCCACCAGCGAGGAGGTGTCCTATCTAGCCCAGGTGATGCCCTACCGCGATCGCCTCGGTGAATGCCTGGGCGCCATCATCACGCTCACCGATGTGTCCGAACAGGTGGCCCTTCGGCGTGCTGCCGAGGCCTCGCTGAGTGACTTCACCTCCCTGGCGGACGCGCTCGATCAGGTGGTCTGGAAGCGGGAGCATGCGATGACACGCATCCTCTACATCAGCCAACGCATTCAGGCGCTCACGGGTTGGAGTGCAGCAGAGCTCTCGGATCCTGGTCTTCTGGATCGCGCCATCCTTGAGGAGGACCGTGACGCTGTGGCGGCGGCCCGGCGCAGTGGAGGCCAGGGCTGGCGGGTGACCTTTCGCATGAGAGTCAGGGATGGGCGCGAACGCGCCTTTGAGGAGGTGGCTACCGTGCTGGCTGACGACAGCGAGCACAACGTCGTTGGTACGCTGACGGATGTGACCGAAGTCCGGCTGCTGGAGCGCCGCAATGCTCTCCTGGCAAGCGCCTTTCAGAAGAGCCAGGCGATCGAGACAAAGTTGATCGCTCTAGTCGCTGAGAGACTTCAGCTCGTCAGCGTCAGCGAGAGCTTTGCTGCCTGCCTCGGCAGGTCCGCCCACGAGTTTCTCGGCCAATCGCTCGACAGCCTTGAACCCGCTCTCGCACTGGCACCTTCGAGCGACCCCCTGGTGCTTGCTGACGTCGCCATGCCCCGTTCCCTGCGGCAGCTGGTTCAGGAGGTGATCCGCAGCGTGCGGCCTGTGCAGCGGCAGCCGGTCCTGTTGTCGTGCGCCGGAGCGGCCAGCGATCACGCCCGACTCGATCTTCTTCCTCTGGGCGAAGAGGCCATAGGGCTTGGGGTTCTGCTGCAACTGCACCGGCTGACTCCCGCCTGATCCGTAGCAGGCGCACGGACCTCGACATGCCCCCTTTCGCTGCTGGAACGGAGTGGGATTGACTGTCGATCGTCCTGCTCATGACGGCTACTGAGTTGGCCACGTTGCCGCGATTCATGCGATGGGAGAATGAATCTCTGTCAGCCTAGGACTTAAGGAGACTCTGGAAAACCCAGCAAGCCTGCGCGAGAATGGCGTCCTGATCACAGGCCAGGACTGGGGTGATGGGCGGCAAGCATCTCGGCTTCTCTGACTATGAGCAGACGACTGCCAAGAAGCAGACCAAGCGTGAGAAGTTCTTCGCAGAGATGGAGGTGTTCGTTCCCTGGGACGCCATGACAGAAAAGTTCCTCCCGCACGCAGGGATCCCCTATTTCGACCTTCTTTAGCCTCCTCCAGCGACGTGCGCCTTGTGTGAGCTTGATCAGTCATGGACAGTTTGATGGTGATGATGTGACCGCCAACAACCCATCATCCCCAAAAGGGTAATCAAGGCGTTGCCTGAATGATAACTCTGAGCATTTGATAGCGGCCGCTAGCTCTTTCAATCAGCTACTGGCGCAGTTTGCATTCCATCGATCTTTCAAAGCCTTCGCCAGACCGGCATCCTCTATGCTCTCAGCCATCCTTAGCCGCATCTGGATCAGCGTGCATTCCGTTTGATGAGCTCGCTCCACCTGTTGATTCTTGAGTTCTTGAATCTTCCTTTCGAGGCGTTGTCGATCCATGGATGCTTTTTCCGACGCCGCAAGACTTGCCCGATCAGCGGATGCTTTTGCTGCATTTCGTGCTTGTTCGGCATCTAGGCTCTTAAGCTGCATCGCGATTGCTTCCTGTTGTTGGTGAAACCGTTCGTCCTCTGCATTGCGCTCCTTGAGCAGCCTTGCCAAAATTGCCTGTTGGTCGATTGCCTGCTCTTGTTGAGCTATCTGTTGCTTTTGATTTAGCAATACGATGCCGCCAATACCGACCGTAACGACTGCTACTCCTGCAATCGCAAGTTGTGTTGCACGTCGCATGATCACAAATACTATTGCATATTGATGCTAAAGCTCGTCCTGGCGAACGAATGAAGATGCTGCAGATCTGCATCTCTACTGCTCCAGTCTTGAGTTTTAGCGGACAGCTTCTCTGGCGTTATCGAGGCCAGATATGGATCGTACGAAATGTTCAGATTGTTATCAGTAGCCCATAAAGTCATTGCGCAGTGATTTTGAGGCACATCTGCAGCATTCAGATTGATTTTTCAGGTCCATAGTAGAGTCAGAGGAGCAATGGCGTGACAAGTGACAGGATCTACTCTTGGTGCGGATCAAACCACTCCTTTTTCTCTGGCCATAATCTCACAACTTTGCGGACCCGATCATGAACAAGCTCCAGTTCAAAGGTGAATGGCACGAATTGAAGGGAAGGCTCAGACAGAAGTTTGCCGATCTCACCGATGATGACCTTAACTATGCGGAAGGTCAAGAGGAAGAACTGCTTGGCCATTTGCAGAAGAAACTCGGTAAGACACAAGAGGAACTAGCCAGACTCATCAACTCCTGACCTGACGTATTACACGCTTGGATAAGCCTCCATGCGTGGATAATAGATATGCCTACATTATTATTGCTTTGAGCAAGAATGCCCATTTGTCAATGGAGCTAGCTGCTTTTCCTTTGCTTTGGCGTTGAGTAAATCCTGCACGGAGCCATGGGGTGTTGATCAGGATCTCGTGGTCGGAATTCATCGCTTGACATGCAGACTGGCAGACGATTCCAGTGTTGAACCTGAATATGCACCTTTTTATTTCTATGCCTCTTTCCCCATTCACATTCGTCATCATGAATCACCACACTTCTTTGCTCCGCAAACTGGCTGGCACTGGCCTTGGACTTGCGTTCAGCCTGTTCGTGTTCATCACAGCGCCTGTCTTCAGCTCTCCTGCGCAGGCCTTGGGTGCCGCCTGCCTCAGCCCGGCCTACATGCCCCTGGCCACAGCGGCTGGTGACATCAAGGCCGGCGCCAAAGATGTCGAGGGCAAGACCCAGGAATCGATTGGAAAGGTTACTGGCAACCAGAGCGATCGCCTCGCTGGCAAGGCGAAGCAGTCCGCGGCCATAGGCCACAATACCGTCGAAGACGTCAAGGACAAGGCAGAAAGAGACTGAATCAGGATCATTAGAGGCGCCAGCTATGGCGCCCAATTTCAGCGCATCTGGAGCAGCGTGTTCACGTCTCTGGGCTCCATTTTCCTGGGGTCTCAGATTGTCACTGATTTACTTGGGTTGTCAGAATGCCTCCATCTTCATGAATAGTCTGACTAGATTTGCTTGCCACATTACAGGCATAAATGCGGTTTGACTATTGTCAAAATCCTTGTTGTGCTGCCAATCTTCTGATTGAACCTAACTCTTGTGAAAGGACTTGCTGTGAAAGAGACTCCAGTAGCTGCTGTTAGTGATAGGTATTATTGATCCTTGCTCGACTATTGCCTACTGTCCACCTCGCCAGCAAATTGGCAGACGGCGAGACCGGTCATCCTTATGCAATGAAGCTCCCAGGCCGTCACACGCAAGCTCGGCCACTGCCTGTTGCCGGTACAGCGGCGCACCTTGCCTCTGATGACAGCTACCCCACCACTCTCAGGACCATGCCTTGAAACCCTTTTTTATTCTGGATACCAACAAGCCGTTTGATGAAACCTGTTCCGATCTGAAGTCTGTTATCACGGCCCATGATTTCGGATTGGTGGCTGTTCATGATCTTGCCGCCACTCTGCGCAGTAAGAACATTGGCTTTGTGGAGAACTGTCGTGTCTTTGAGGTATGCAATCCTCAACAGGCAGCAAAGCTTCTTCAGCTTGACATGTCCTTGAGTATGGTTCTGCCTTGCCGGATCTCTATCGATACAGAATCTGGTCAGACCAAGATTGGCATGCCCAAGCCTGTCGATATGTTGCGGGATCTCTGTGGTTTTCCAGAGGTAAATGATATCGCACAGGAGGTTGATTCAGCCTTGACGGCCGTGATATTGGATGCAGCTTCTTCGGCTTAGGTATGCAGTACAAGGTGATGCCATGACCCCTAACATGAATAACTCTGTCCCGATGTAACACACAGATGTGGATCCATGGGAATTGCAGTTGTTTCCTGTTGAGCTGAGAGAGTGGGACCTCACAGACGAGCACCATATGCACAAAAGCTGGCAGTTCGAGACCTGCCAGCAGGCTCTGCAATGGCACACTCTCGCCCAGGCCGTGAGTGATCGCCATGGCCGAGATCGTTTATTCTACTTGGGGCATGTGGGGAGTGGCCGAATCGAGACCGATATCCTCAATCCAACAATTGGGCACCTTACCAGCGATGAGCTGGCTGTCGCCATGATGCTAAATACTTTGGAGAGGCAAATTAAAAGCCAGCCAATCTCGCCTTGAGATCCTTCGATACTAGTGCTTTTTCTGTGTGAAGGCGACCTTGGCAATTCGCCTTCTCTTTATGTTCAAGCCTGCGGCGGGATCAGGGATTCTCTTCAGTCCGTTATGACTTCGAATCTTGGCTTCAATCTACTGGATATGGTGTATTGTTCTCTTTAGATGTTCACTCACACTCTTCATTGCCCTCCCGCCTGTGGAAGGACGATAGGCTCTTGCTGTCATGTCTGCATAGACGATCAAGACGCTTAAACAACTGTTCTATGGCCGGTCTAAGCGCAGCCTGCTGATGTTTTTTCGGTGCGCTGTAAGAGGGTTAAGTGTGCCATTCACTGCCGGAGATCATGCATCTCGTTATGCTGCTGAGCAAAGTCTCTTCGAGATAGCAGTATCACCAAGTCGTTGGTTTTCTTTGTCTGCACATGTCAAGGTTTGTCTGCGGGTGTCCGAGTGGTTCATCGTATTTGCTTTCTATGTAAGCCATTCCAATATCTGAGATGTCACTCTGGACTTGGATGGTTTTTCAGTCCACATCCCCCTCTTCCCGCCCAACATTCAAATTGAGCTTTATGGCTGATGTCGGATGAAGTTGGAGGTGGAGATGAGGACTTAGGGATTCAGGCCTGTCCGCACAGGCCCATTGTATTCAACTCTCGAGATCTTCCCATCGGGGGACACGAGCACCACAGTTTCAATGGTAGCTGGCTCACGCCTAGCAGCCCAGCCTGCAGGCCCCCCAAGAAACCTGAATCGAAAGCCAAGGGACGTATTTGATTCAAGACAGTTGCCTCCGCCCCCTTGATGCATGCAGTTAGCAGGGGAGTACTTACTGCCTCCGCCGTTAATCACTTCTGCCTGCATCCGCGCCAGTTTGGCGGCACGCATCTGTGACTCAGTGATGGTCTGAGCAGAGACAGATGAAGCGAGAATTAGCCAAAGAGATGATGCAGCAATCAGAACTGGGCGCATGAAATCACAACGCAACACATCAACCATGGCGCCTCGATACCTGACAGGCGAGGGCTTCAGCATGATTGCATCGCATGTGCTGCTGGCTGTCAACACTCTCTTCCGTCAAAACATTAAGAATGCCGCAGCAATTCTGATGCAGATATGAGCCCTGAGATTCGGAGTGGTCGAGGCTTCCTTCGCTGTTACCGTCGTCTCAGGTATTGACTCGTGAACAAGAAACCTCTTCAACTGATGATAGGGGCACTTGCCTTGGGCGTCGCAGCTTCCTTGCCTGCACGTGCCGCTGAGCGGCCAGTTCGATGGAACACCGGTGGCGCTGTGTGGTCAACCACTCAGGATGCCTTCGATACCTTCTTCCAGACGGGCGAAGTCGTCGATCGTGGACTGGAGGGCGGCCTCCGGCGTTCGGGTTGGACTGCAGAGGAAGTGAGACAGGGCATGCTAAAACCTACAGTGTCAATTTCCTCGGCGTTGCCAGATTCATGTATTCCAATGCGGGCGAGGAGTTTCTGCGCAATCAGACAACCAGTTACTTTCCTTATTGGGGCATGAGGAGGACGGCAGTCCAGGCACTGCGTTCAGCCATTATCGCCGATGCCGTAGATGGCCAGATCTCTTCGGCAACGATTATGGCTTGGTTGCCAACGGATATGCGGCTAGCGGATACCTGCAATACCTATTCTGGATCTCAGGATGTGTGTGCTCAGGGCCGTTGCAACCCAGACAATGGTCAGTGCACATCCCTTCTTTCTTGGTATGTTTATCTGCCGCAATGCATTCAGCAGAATCAGGCATCCGTCGCGGCTCTGTCTTCAGACATGACGACTCCAACTCCAGTTCAGCAGCAAGGCGGCGTGCGTGCTCTCTTGTGACTCTCCCTCTCTATTTCTGAAGATAAGAATCCCCATGCTGTAGTCTGCCAGCCATTGGGTGGTGTATTGCTTCGATGTGCGCGATCCGCGTATTTAAGATCTGAACATGCTGCGCCTCAGTAGCAGCCGGCAGGTCTGCATGATCTACCACCTCTCCCAGCATCACCCTGGGTTCGCGTGCAGCTCGCGAATAACCTGCCATCTGCATCCATGCTTGATCAGAGGACAGTCATCGCCAGCGGGGCTGGGCGCCTGAGGTGGCGTGAGCGGTGCACCGCGCAGTAGGCCGCCACTGTCGCCCAGGGAGGTCTGGATCAGCGACGGCCGGAAGGTGCTTCACTTCCGGCCCAGCGTCTGGGATCGCTGGAGCCAGCGGCTCGAGGTCACCACTGGTGAGCTGCTGCCGGATCAGCCCGCATCGTGCACGCGATCAGCACGATCGCCATCACGATGGGGCTGCTCGCCTTCGCCCTGAGCCTGGTGTTCGTGGGCATGACGCCCCTGGCGAGCCTGGTCTTCGCGATCGGGATCATCGTGGCCAACGTGCCCGAGGGTCTGCTGCCCACCGTCACCCTGGCGCTGGCGCTCAACGTGCAAAGGATGGCACGGCGCAAGGCGCTGGTGCGGCGCCTTGCGGCAGTGAAAACGCTGGGTTCGGTGAGCGTGATCTGCAGCGACAAGACCGGCACCCTCACCTGCAACCGCATGGCGGTGGAGGAAACCTGGCTTCCGGTTCCCGGCGAGGAACTGCATCGGCTGCTGCTGGAGGGGGCCGACGGCCTCGATCCAGCGGAGCGGCAGCGCCTCCATCCACGCCGTCGTGAGGTTCCCTTCGTTTCGCATCGTCGCCGCATGACGGTGCTGGTGACCTGGAACGACCCGCCGCTGCCGATCGCCACCGGCGGCAGCCTGGTGATCACCAAGGGAGCGCCGCTGGAGGTGCTGGAGCGCTGCGAAGCCTGGCTCACACCCACCGGCAGCGAACCGCTCGATGAAATCCGACGCCAACGGGTCGTGGCCGCCAATGACGACCTCGCTGCCCGGGGTTTCCGGGTGATCGCCGTGGCCCTGCGACCCGGGGCGGAAGAGCTTGATTCCGCGCCGGCGGAGGTCCTGGAGTCGGGCCAGACCCTGCTCGGCCTGTTGGGCCTCTACGACCCGCCCCGTCCCGAAGTGCCCGACGCCATTCGCCGCTGCCGAGACACCGGCATCAGGGTGACGATGGTGACGGGCGACTACGGACTCACGGCCCAGGCGATCGCCCTCCAGATCGGCCTGCTGGAGCCACCTTCCGCGAACGGCCACCAAGCCACCCGCCATCTCCGCTCCGCCGGGGCCGATCCCGTACGGGTGATCGAGGGCTCTACCTTAGCCCAGATCAGCGATGTGCATCTCCGGCAGTTGCTCAAATACCGCCACCGGCTGGTGTTCGCCCGCATGGACCCGGAGCAGAAGCTGCGGCTTGTGCAGGCCTACCGGGCCCTAGCCGAAGTGGTGGCCGTCACCGGCGATGGCGTCAACGACGTACCGGCCCTGCGCGCCGCCGATGTGGGCCTGGCCATGGGCATCACAGGTACCGACGTGGCTCGGGAGGTCGCCGACATCGTGCTGCTCGACGACAACTTCGCCACGATCGTCGAGGCCGTGCGCTACGGCCGCTCGGTGGTGGCGAACATCGGCAAGTTCATCACCTACATCCTGGCTTCGAACGTGCCGGAGGTCGTGCCGTTCCTGGCGGTGGATCTCGGTACCGATCTGCTGCCGGCCCAGGGGCCTGGGCTCCGAGGCCCCCGAGGGAGGGGTGATGCACCAGCCACCACGCCCCCGCGAACTGCCAATGCTCAACAGGCCCCTGATGGTGCGGGCCTACCTGGTTTTGGGGCTTGTGGAGGGACTGACCTCGATGGCGGGATATCTGCTGGTGTGGTGCAACAACGGCGTCAACCTGACCGCCCTGCAGCAGCTGGTACCCGATCTGCTGCACCACCGTGCCGCGCCTGCGGTGCAGGCGATTCAGCACCAGGCGGCCACGGTGGCCTTCTGCCTGATCGTCGCCGGCCAGATGGGAGCGCTGCTGGCCTGCCGCAGCGACCGGCGCCCCTTCTGGGAGCTGCTGTCCATCCCCAATCCTTTGCTATGGCTTGGCTTCCTCAGCGAGCCCGTGGTGGCGGGCACCCTGGTGCTGGTGGCCCCGATCGCCGCCGCGTTTGAAATGGCCCGCTTCCCGCTCGACTACCTCGGTCCGATCGCACTGGCACCGGTTGCGGTTCTGCTCGCGGACACCTTGCACAAGCTGCTGATCCGGAAGTCCGGGCGGGTTCGACGTCCGTCAAGGCTGGCTGCGGCGGCACACTTTTCGTGAGGGAATAGAACCAGGCTTTCTCTCAAGGATCTTTTCTGCTCGCCAAAGTCAAAGAGCTCGGCAAGGCCTCCAGATCCGATTGGTCCGCGCTGCCGGCTACGTAAGCACCAAGAGAGATGGCAGCAAACGGCTGAACTTCATCGCCTTTTACGAGACCCTGCTGGAGGCCAAGGGCGTGAGCCTCGGAGAGGGTGTTGGCAACGCCAAGGGTCGCGGTGGGCGCAGCCTGAGCTAGTTGGCCACGGTGAAGGGCAATGGCAACCTGCTGGCGGGCAAGGCCTACACCGCCATGCTGGATCTCAGGCCCGGCGATAGTTCGAGATCAAGCTTGGTCGCAAGCAGATCCGTGGTTCCCGGAACCATCGAAGAATGAGTTAGCAGTACAAAAGTCATGATGAATGTATCAGATCAAACGTGTCTAACAAATCCTTTTTCCATGAAGCTACACAAGGCTTCGCTGCCTCCGTCAAGGGCAAGATCACCCAGCTCACCGCCGGTGAGCTGGAAGACCATTTGCGTGGCCTGTTTGGGAACCTGATTGCCGTCGTTGGTCAGGCAATCGTCCGGGCAGTCGTCTGCACGGGCGAAACCTCGCTGCCCGACAGGCCACCGCGACCCGATTACGCCAGCCATCTCAACCACTTCCTCGCGGGCAATGTCGAGCTTAAGACCCCCGGCATCGGTGCAAATGCGGAGGGCTTTAGGGCCACAACCGCGACCCGTTCAAACGCTTCTCCACCTGAGCCCTGCCTGCCGTCCGCTTACTCTGCAGACTGGCTGTGGTGAGCGGGTCGTGGGCGGGAAACCTTTGCTGAGCGAAAACGACCCGGTCGTGTTCCGGATCGAGAGAGCCCGGGGAACCTCCCCATTTCTGCTCACCTGCGATCACGCCGGCCATGCGATTCCGAGCCGACTCCAGGACCTAGGGCTTTCGGAGCAGGTACGTTCCAGCCACATGGGCTGGGACCTGGGGGTGGCGGCGCTGGGAGAGCGGCTTTCCGAGCGGCTCGACGCCTTCCTGATCCTGCACAACTATTCGAGACTGGTGATCGATGCCAACCGTCCGCCCTGGGCGCCCGATTCGATCCCCACGCAGAGCGAGCGCACCAGGATCACCGCCAATGACGATCTCTCGCCCGCTGATCGAGACCAGCGTTACCGGGAACTCTTCCAGCCCTACCATCAGCGCCTGTGCGATGAGCTCGATGCACGGCTGACCGCCTCAGCTCCCCAGGGCTGATTAAAAGTCTGTCCCAGGCGGGCTCGCCAAGAGGCTCCGTTTACGGTGTCCTTGGCGGGATTGCTGTGTCCCCTTGTCTGAATCCCTTTCTGCCGCAACCGATCTTGACCTGATCAGTTTCTTGCGCGC
>JBKDSZ010000062.1:0-4002 GCA_046340375.1 Cyanobacteriota bacterium
TGGGTCGGCCCTGGCTGCCTAGGGCGGACGGTTTTGGGTTTGATCATGCCCCATTCTATCGCCCAGAAAGCTTGCTGTCACTGGGATCTGAGGGAATTTTGGGGCGATTGTTCAGGGGGTAGGGGGTGGGCTATGCGCGACAGGCTCCTAGGCAGCCAGCTGGCCATCCCCGATTCGATCTATAAATTCATCAGTTTCTTCCTGCTGATCAAGATCGGTTTGACCGGTGGCATCGCCATCCGCAACTCCAACCCCACTGAGATCTTTCTGCCGGCGATCGCGGCGGTGATGCTGGGCATCGTGATCGTGTTCATCAGCCGCTGGACCCTCGGCAGGCTGCCCGGCATCAAGGTGCAGGATGCCGTGGCCACAGGCGGCCTTTTCGGCGCGGTCAGCGGCTCCACCCTGGCCGCTGTGCTGCCTGGGCTCGACGCCGCCAAGGTGCCTTACGAAGCCTGGACGGCAGCTCTTTACCCGTTCATGGACATCCCGGCGCTGGTAACGGCGATCGTGGTGGCCAGCGTCTATCTCAGCAAGAAGACTGGCCAAGCTGAAAAGGTGGAAATCTGGCCGATCATCAAGGAAAGCCTGCAGAGCTCAGCCGTGACCGCTCTGCTAATGGGCGTGGCCCTGGGCATCCTGACCCGACCCGAGCCGGTATACGAGAGCTTCTTCAACCCCCTGTTCAAAGGCTTCCTTTCGGTGCTGATGATCATCATGGGCATGGAGGCCGCCCAACGCATGAACGAGCTGCGCAAGGTGGCCCAGTGGTTCGCCATCTATGCCTTCATCGCCCCGATCCTGCACGGGTTCCTGGCCTTTGGTCTGGGTCTGATCATCCACAAACTCACCGGTTTCAGCATCGGTGGCGCCGTGGTGCTGGCGGTGATCGCTGCTTCCAGCTCGGACATCTCGGGTCCTCCTACACTACGAGCTGGCATTCCCTCCGCCAATCCCTCCGCCTACATCGGGGCATCTACGGCCATCGGCACGCCTGTGGCGATCGCCATCTGCATCCCCCTGTTCATCGGTATTGCCGAGATGATGCTCGGTAAGTAACTCTCACAACCACCCACCCATCGCAGTTCAACGCCATGAGTCAACAGGTCTGGAAGCTGGTGATCGTTGCCGAGGAGATTCTCTCCAAGAAACTCACCAAGCTGATCAAGGAAGCCGGAGCCACCGGGTATACAGTCAACGCGGCCGGTGGTGAAGGCAGCCGCAACGTGCGCTCGACCGGTGAGCCAAGCGTGTCGCACACTCTTTCCAACGTGAAGATCGAAGTTCTGACGGGAACCCGCGATCTGGCTGATAAGATCACCCGTGAGATCGAATCCAAGTTCTACGCGGATTACTCGATCATCACTTACATCTATCAGGTGGAAGCCCTGCGGGATCACAAGTTCTGAGTTTCCCTGTCGGGTCTCAAGCTAATGCCGTCCTGCGCCCTGGATTCGCTGAAACTTTGGCCACAGGCCCATTCCGCAGTAACGGTGATTAACATCACTTTGTCGCCTTGGAAAGCCTAGAGATGGGCTATCCATGGATACAGCGGCGCTCGGAAAGCCTTCCCAGCACAGGTGCTTGTATCCATCACGGTCTCCACCGGAGGCGACAACCATTCGTTCTCCCCTGCCATGGATCTGTTCAGCGATAAGCGCTTTCTGAGCGCCATCCACAGCTACGAGCGTCAGCTGGCCAAGATTCTGGCCCTCCTGCTGGCTGTGGTGATCGGTTTTGCTACCTTTGAGCTGCTGCTGCAGTCTGGACTCAAGCTAGTACAATGGCAGACCGACTGGTTTGACGGCAGCCTGATCAAGTTGCTCGATCGGCTGCTGCTGATCTTCATTGCCCTTGAAGTGCTGCAAAACGTGACCGCCTACCTGCGCGACCATGTGGTTCAAATCGAGCTGGTCCTACTCACTGCCCTCACGGCTGTGGCCCGCAAGGTGATCGTGCTGCCGCCTGGCAGTGATGACAAGGCATTCCTGATGGCTGGCTTCGGGCTGATCGTGGTGGGCCTGGCTGCGGCCTACTGGTTGATCCGCAGGGCTGGGCAGGCCGGCAATCCATCCTAGGATACGCCCTTACAGCCTTAGGGGTAATCCGTAGCCTCGATCCGCCCCAGCTGACTGATCAGGCGTCCTGATCAAAGCGATTTGAATTTCTGCCAATGAATGGGCGTACAGCCGCACCCAAGGGCGATTCCCGGTCATTAACGTAACCCTATTCACTCCAGACATCCAACCGATGCCTGCGCCACAGAAGCGCCTCTCTGGCCCCTGCGACGCACTGAGCCTGCATATGTGGGCCATTTCACGAATCCCTCTGCTTACACCAGCCGAGGAGATTTCACTGGCCCGCCAGGTTCAGAAGGGCCGGCAATTGCTAGAGGTGAAAGAAGAAATGACGATCCGGGCTGGAGGTGGCGTGCCCACCACCGAGGCATGGGCGCTGGAAGCTGGCCTCAGCACCCGACATCTCCAGCGTTGCCTACATCAGGCCGACCGAGCCCGCAGCCGCATGGTGGTGGCCAATCTGCGCCTGGTGCTCAGCACCGCGAAGCGCTATCAGCATCGGCCCGCTGACCTGGAGGATCTGATCCAGGAAGGTACGATCGGCCTGATCAAGGCGGTGGAGCGGTTTGATCCCAGTCGGGGGTATCGCTTCTCCACCTACGCCACCTGGTGGATTCGGGATGGCATCGGCAGTGCTGTCATCAATCGTGGCCGCACCATCCGCCTGCCCTCGACGATGGTGGAGCAGCTGCAGCGGCTGCGCCAGTGCCAGCAGAGCCTTGGCCAGAGCCTGGGCCGCGATCCCAGCCTCTCAGAGCTTGCCGAGGCCACAGGACTGAGGGTCCTGGATATCCGAGAGGTGCTGTTCCGCGCTCATGAACCGCTGAGTCTCGACGCCCAGCAGGGAACATCCGGCGAGCTGCGCCTGGTCGAGACCCTGGCCTGCCGCAGCACCAATCCGCAGGAGCAGGTGGCCACGAACCTGATGCAGCAGGACATCGACCGGCTGCTTAAGAAGCTTCCCAATCAGGAAGCCACGCTGTTGCGCCTTCGCTATGGCCTCATGACTGAGCCACCACTGAGCCAGAGTGCCACCGCCCGTCGTATGGGCATCACCCGGGACAGCGCCCGGGGCCTGGAGCGACGGGCCAATGCCGCGATCCGGGAACTCTCGCGCGACATCGTCGACTATCTGGAGGGCTAAACCGCTCAGAGCTGGTGTCTGTGACGTGGACCCTGGCCCGGATTCCAGGGTCCACATCAGATGCCGCTGTTCGAGCGGTTCAGTGATCACTGCACTGCCGATTTCGCCCGCCGCCATCGAGATGTGATCGCCCGCTTTGGCCTCTTCCCCAACCGCAATGCCGCCCTTGGCCAGGTTTCGAGCGCCGAGGAGCTGGGCTTCCTGCAGACGCCGGGCTCCCGCTTCTGAAGCAGCTCAGCGTTCAGCGGGGGGGGAAGGCGGCAGCCACTGGGGGGCACAGGGCAGCCAGCCCTGCTGGCGCTTCTGGGCCCAGAGCTTGATCGCCTGCTCGCGCGTCAGCTCCCTGCGCTTCTACCGCTGCGCGGAAGGCTGCGCCTAGGAGCCTGTTGCGCGTAGAACATTCCGGGCAAAAAGACCCGAGTGACCCCACGCAAACGCCATCTTCAGTCTTAAAAAGGTCTCACAGGCGCCCTCACTTCAGGCCAGCCAAACGCTCGAGATCGATTGCAATACAGCTGGTGAGCCCGAACCACCACCCCAGCATCGATTCACGCCGTTCTCAGTTCGATTCCGGAGTGAATCTCCTCCGCAGCGAAAACGCCCCGATTTTGTGTTCGGGGATCTACGCGCAACAGGCTCCTAGGGGGTTGGTGGGGGATGACGCCTGAAGCAAGCGGCTGAGGGACAGGCTCGTGTTGATTATTTTTATGCGCTCAACGCATGAAAACAACCACCTTCCAGCAGGCCAAAGAGGCCAAGACGCGGGGATTCTTTACCCAT
>JBKDSZ010000063.1:0-4957 GCA_046340375.1 Cyanobacteriota bacterium
GGCGGCGGAATTGGCCCGCTGGCTGGTGCGCTCCCAGCAGCTTCGGCGGGCGGCGTTCGTGAGCGTGGAGCTCTGCAGCCACAAGGACGCCGTGCTCGATGCCCTCGGCCGCCAGCTGGTGGGCGCCGACTACTCCGCCGCCAAATACGAGAGCCCCGAGCAGGCGTTGCTGCCGATCGAGCGGGCGTTGCGGGAGCAGCCCACGCTTTTGGTGATCGACAACATGGAGAGCGTGCTGCTGCCCCCCTACCTCGAAACGCCGGAACTACTGAGCGAGGAGGCAGCCCTGGAGCTGAAGGAGATTTTGGCGTTGGCGGAACGGCTGCTGCGGGCGGGCGACACGCGGCTTGTGTTCACCAGCCGCGAGGCCCTGCCGGCACCGTTTGATGCGAACTCTCAGCGCTGGGAGCTGCACCAGCTGGAGAAGGGCGATGCGGTGGCGTTGATCGAGCGCTCCCTCGCCGCGGGCGAGAGCAGCTGCGCCGCGGGTGCTGGGGCGGGGGCAGCTGCCCTGGAGGCCCGGCGGGAGGAGATCGAGGCGCTGGTGGCTGCGGTGCAGGGCCACGCCCGCACCCTGGCGCTGCTGGCCCCGGAGCTGCGCCACCGCGGCTTGGCGGTCACCCAGGCGGCGTTGGTGGAGCTGATGGAGCAGATGCAACAGCAGGTGGCCCAGCTGCCGGCGGATGATCCCCGCCGCCGCGAGCAATCGCTGTTCGCCAGCGTGGAGCTCTCCTTGCGGCGCCTTTCGGCGGCGAGCCGTGAGCGGGCGCGGGTGTTGGGGGTGTTCCACGGCGGCGTGAACCTCGCTTTGCTGCAGGCGATGACGGGTTGGGATAGTGCTGAGGTGGAGGAGCTGGCGCTGGAGCTGGTGAACACCGGCCTGGCCACGCGGAATCCCTATGGCCACCTGTCCCTCAATCCCGCACTCTGCCCCTATCTCAAGGCCAGCCTCAGCGCGGAGGAGCTGCAGGCGCTCACGGCAGGCTGGCTGGAGGTGATGGACACCTATCTGGGCTATCTCGAGCAGCAGCGAAGGCAGAACGCGGAACTGGCAGCGACGCTGACGCTACTGGAGCTGCCCAATCTCTTTGCCCTGCTCGATTGCTCCCAGGCCGTCGCTGAACCCGAGACCACGATTGATCGAGCCACCTACCTGTATGACCTGCTGCAAGGGCTGGGGAACCCGCGGCTGGTGGAGCGGGTGGCTCGGGTGCGCGAGGCCGCCGCCGCCGCCTTGGGCGAGGGCCCCTCGCACGCACGCTTTGAAGCCAGCCGCACCCGCATCGAGCAGCAGCTGGCGGCTGGGCAGTTGCGGGAGGCGTTGGCAGGCGCAGAACATTTGCTGCAGCAGGCCCAGGCGGCGGGGGAAGCGGCCTATGCCGGTGCGGACTACGACCTGTCGGTGGCCTGTTTTTTGCTGGGACGTGTGTTGAAAACAGGGGGCAAAGCGTTGCAAGCCCTGCCACTGTTGCAGGAAGCTGGTCGGCTATTTGAGGCCATCGCCAATGCGAACAACAGCAAGGCCGCGCGATTCATGGCGACCGCCTGCCTAAATGAACAAGGCGACTGTCTGTGCCACCTAGGCCGTTACGACGCTGCAGCGGCTGCCTACGAGGAATCGATCCGCAGACATGAACAAGAGGGGAATCTGCGCAGTGTTGCCGTGAGCAAAAACCAACTCGGCCTTGTCCGAATTTACCAGCAGCGCTATACCGAGGCCCTGGAGGCCTGCCAGCAAGCCCGCGACACTTTCTCACGCCTAAAGGATCAGGACACCGTCGCCATCACCTGGCATCAGATCGGCATGGTGCATCACAACTCGGGTCAGCCGGAGGCGGCGGAGGAGGCCTACAACCAATCCCTGGCGATCGTTGTGCGGCTCGGCAATCAGGCCGGGCAGGCGAGCACCCTGGGGCAGCTGGGCAATCTCTACGATGATGTTCTGCAGCGGCCGGAGGAGGCGGTGGCCTGCTACCAGCGGGCGGCGGAGATCTATGGAGCTATCGGCAATACCTTTAGAGAAGGGCGCCAATTGAACAATCTGGCGGTTGCTCTCTGCAAACATCAGCGCGTTGAGGAGGCCAGGCAGACCATTCGCCGCGCGATCGAATGCAACGCGCCATTTGGCCATGCGGCCTCGCCCTGGAAAAGCTGGAACACCCTCGCCAACATCGAAACCTTGGCTGGCAACAGTGCCGCCTCCATCACAGCGCGCCGCCAGGCTCTCAACACCTTTCTCGCCTACCGCCGCGATGGCGGCGAAAATCAAAGCGGATCAGGCCGGCTGGCGCTGGCCGTCCGCCAGGCCCACGCCAGCGGCGATGCAGTCGAAGCTACCTCCCTGCTTCAACTCACCGCCGATCTCGCCAGGGCGGATAATCACCCCTTCCTCACAGCCCTCCAGGCGATCACCGCCGGCAGCCGCGACCGCTGCCTCGCCGAGGAACCTGGCCTCAGTTATGACCAAGCCGCCGAAGTGCTGCTGCTGATCGAGGCGCTGGAGGCGGAAGCTGGTGGGTGAAAGCCGTGCTTGCCCAGGTCGATCCAATGCTGCGATCACCGGCATCTGTCTTTTGGCGTGCGGCATCTTGCGATAGGCGTTTGCAATGTTCTGCTGCAGAGGAGCGTCTAACAACCAGATCCAGAAGCCGGGGGCGAGAGATGGGGTCTGATCGAAAATCCTGGCCCGCTTCTGATCTGGAGCGTTAGGCCGCAGAGCCCAGGCTTTCCGTTCCTGGAGAAGTATAGTATTCCCGATCCTACACATACCTTCTTCACAGGGTACGTATGCCCATGAACAGCAACGCGATAGGCGGGAGACGATCTCATACCATTTTAGTCCAAGATCAGAACGACCACCTTCTGTCTATAGCGCGAGCGCGCCCTCTGGTTGCGCTTTCGGAACTTGTTTGGAACGCGCTGGATGCTGATGCAAATAGAGTGAGGATTGTTTTTGAAGACAATGTGCTTGGCTCACCTAGTGCTATTCAAATAATAGACGACGGCCAAGGCATATCCGAAAAAGATGCATTGCAGGCTTTTGGAAATCTAGGGGGCTCCTGGAAAAGGAATCGACAGAATATAGCATACTCGAGCAAGAAAATTCATGGCCGCGATGGCAAAGGAAGATTTAAGGCATTCGGACTAGGTCGCGCCGTTGAATGGAATACTGCATTCTTTGATGAAAATAGCAATTTAAAGCAATTTACAATATGCGGAAATGATTCTAATTTGCAGAGATTTGAGATTGCTTCCGCGGTAGATGCTCCTCCAGGAAGGAACAAGGGAACTACTGTACGAATCTCTAATCTTTTAGATTCTCTTCCTGGCTTATCATCCGAAGGGCCTGCAGATCGCGAGCTATCAGAGGTGTTCGCGCTTTATCTGAAAAAGTACCCAACAGTTGAACTTTTTTTTCGAGGCAAGAAAATCGATCCGAGTTTAGTTCAGGTATCTCATAAGTCGATAGATCTGCCACCAATTGTCACAGAGGAAGGAAATACTATTACTTGCAGTCTTGATGTCGTCGAATGGTCGTTCTCAAAGATGGATCGTCGAATTTGCCTTTGTGACAGCGATGGCTTTATGCTGCATGAAGTCGAGGCAGGAATTCGTCCAGGAACTGAGTTTAACTTTACAGCATATATTCGGTCCGACTTTATTTCGCATCTCCATGACAAGAATCTACTTATTCTTGAAGAACTAAATCCCCTTTTATGCAATACGTTAGAGGCTGCACGAAGTGAGTTAAGGGCGTATTTCCGCCGCCGCAAGGCCGAGTCTGCAGGCGAACTCGTGCAAAGCTGGAAGGAAGAAGGCGTCTATCCATTTGATGGAATACCATCGAATCCAGTAGAACAGGCGAGACGAGAGATCTTTGACATATGCGCACTTAACGTTCACGAGAATTTGGTCTCATTTCGAGACGGAAAGGAAAAGGATCGAAAATTCACTCTTAGCATGATAAAGACAGCTCTTGATGGCAATCCTGAGGCGCTTAAACGCATCCTTATAGATGTACTTGAATTGCCTAGGGATCGGCAATCAGAGCTGGCAGAGCTGCTTCAGCACACAACGCTCTCCGCAATTATCGAGACTAGCAAGATGGTCACAGACCGCTTACGGTTTTTGGCAGGTCTTCAAGAACTGTTGTTCAAGCCAGAATCGAAAAGAGCACTCAAAGAGCGCTCCCAGCTTCATAGAATACTTGAGAACGAAACCTGGATCTTTGGTGAGGAATATCTACTTACGAGTAGCGACGAAAACCTAACTACAGTTCTGAAAAAGCATTTAAATAGGTTGAGGCCCAATGTAAAACAAGAAAAGAAGCCGAAGCCGGTTCAACGTGATGATGGATCTGAAGCAGTCATTGATCTCCTCCTAGGCCGCGAAGTACCTGCTTATGCGAGTACTAGGCGTCAGTTCCTGGTTGTGGAATTGAAGCGACCAAGCCAACCCATCAATCTCGAAGTTAAAGCCCAAATAGAGAGCTACGCGATTGCTGTGGCTAGGGATGAAAGATTTGACAAGACGAATTCTTATTGGTCGTTTCTCGCTATTTCAAATGAGATGACGGAAGAGGCAGAGATAACTATCACGCAGCAAGGCAAAGCCTACGGTTTATTTCAGGATAATCCGCACCTAAAGATTGGCCTCGCTACCTGGAGTCAGGTTTTGGGTGCATCGCGTGCTCGTCTTGAAGCCTTTCGTACAAAATTAAACTACACAGCAACTACCGATCAAGGCATTGCATTTCTTCATGAAAGATATTCCCAGTACCTACCAGAGGTATTGCACACCGAATAGCTTGTTTTGCCTAAGGAAACTCTGGAAAACCCCGCCACCCTGCGCGAGAATGGGCCTGTGATCGCAGGTGTGGACTGGCTTCATGGGTACCAAGCAGTTTGGTTTCGGTGATTACGAGCAGACAACGGCCAAAAAGCGCACCAAACGCGAG
>JBKDSZ010000064.1:0-6073 GCA_046340375.1 Cyanobacteriota bacterium
GTCTTGACGTGGCCGATGGCCGCGTCGTGAAGGGCGTCAACTTCGTCGGGCTGCGCGATGCCGGGGATCCGGTGGAGCTGGCCTGCCGCTACAGCGCCAGTGGCGCCGACGAACTGGTGTTCCTCGACATCGCCGCCAGCCACCAGGGGCGGGACACCCTGGTGGACCTGGTGCGCCGCACGGCGGAGGCGGTGACGATCCCCTTCACCGTGGGGGGCGGCATCAGCGAGGTGGAGGGAATCACCGCCCTGCTGCGGGCCGGCGCCGACAAGGTGAGCCTCAATTCCGCTGCCGTGCGCGACCCCGACCTGGTGCGGCGCGGGGCCGAGCGGTTCGGCTGTCAGTGCATCGTGGTGGCCATTGATGCCCGCCGCCGCCAGGGGAGCTTCGGATGGGACGTGTTTGTCAAGGGCGGGCGGGAGAACACGGGCCTCGACGCCGTGGCCTGGGCCAGGGAGGTGACGGAGCGGGGCGCCGGCGAAATCCTGCTCACCTCCATGGATGGGGATGGCACCCAGGCGGGCTACGACCTGGAGCTCACCCGGGCCGTGGTGGAGGCCGTGGAGGTGCCGGTGATCGCCTCGGGGGGAGCGGGCAGCATCGCCCACATCGCCGAAGCCCTCAGTGCGGGGAAGGCCTCCGCCGCTCTGCTGGCCTCCCTCCTCCACGACGGCGTGTTGACGATCGAGGCGATCAAGAGCGATCTGCTCAGCCGAGGCCTGCCCGTTCGCCCCATGGAGGAGCGGCCTTCCGCCGCCTGACGGGGCCCGAACCGGGAGGGCTCCGGCAGCGAACGCCTCTCGCCGCACGCTTGATATCCGTAACATCAGGATACGTTCCTTAACCCTCCTTCAAGCCGCCCGTGTCCGCTCTCTTCGGCTTGCCCCCTCCCCTGACCCGCTGGCTCGCCATCGCCATGGTGGCCGCTGTGATCGCCCTGGTGGCCTGGGCGCTTCAGCTCATGCAGGCCGCCAACGATCGCCAGGAGTTTTCCCTCATGCTTGCCGGCTGCATGGTCTGCTCCGCCGCCGTGGGACTCTCCACCGTGATGGTGCTCACCTTCACCAGTCCGGGCCCTCTCCTGCCTTGAGCGGAGCCGACCCGACCGCGGTGCGCGACCTCTTCGAGCGCATCGCCCCCCGCTACGACATCCTCAACGATCTGCTCAGCGCCGGCCTCCATCGCCACTGGAAGCGCACCCTCATCGCCCGGCTGTGTCCCCGCCCCGGCGAACGTTTCGTCGATCTCTGCTGCGGCACGGGGGATCTGACTCTCTTGCTGGCGGAACGGGTGCGGCCTGGCGGGGAGGTGGTGGGGCTGGACACCGCGGAGGCTCCGCTGGAGCTGGCGCGGGCGCGGGCGGCGCTGCAGCCCTGGCTGCCGCTGCGCTGGGTGCGGGGCGACGCCCTGGCCACGGGCCTGCCAACGGGGTGGGCCGATGGGGCCTCGATGGCCTATGGCCTGCGCAACCTCTCCGATCCGGCGGCGGGTCTGCGGGAACTCCGCCGCCTGCTCCGACAGGGGGGTCGGGCCGCGGTGCTGGATTTCCATCGGCCGGATCCCGCCGCGCCCCGCGCCGAGGCCATCAGCCGCTTTCAGCAGGGCTACTTGCGGCGGGTGGTGGTGCCCGTGGCCGCAGCGGCGGGGATGGAGGCTCAATACGCCTGGCTGGAGGAGAGCCTGCGGCGGTTCCCGACCGGACCGCAGCAGGAGGCGCTCGCCCGCGCGGCGGGGTTCAGCCGCGCGGTCCATCAGCCCGTGGCCCTCGGTCTGATGGGACGGCTGGATCTGGTGGCCTGAGACCCAGCGCCAGCGGCTCCGGCCGCGTCGGTAGGGTGGCCGGCACGGACGCCGGGGCCATGCTGTTTCAGGATCTCATCGCCACCCTGAGCCGATTCTGGGCGGAACAGGGCTGTCTGATCCTGCAGCCTTACGACACGGAAAAGGGCGCTGGCACCATGAGTCCCCACACGGTGTTGCGGGCCATTGGCCCAGAACCCTGGGCGGTGGCCTACCCGGAGCCCTGTCGGCGCCCCACGGACGGCCGCTATGGCGACAATCCGAACCGGGCCCAGCACTATTTCCAGTATCAGGTCCTGATCAAGCCCTCGCCTGCGGGCATCCAGGAGACCTATCTCGCTTCGCTGGAGGCGCTGGGCATCAACCCGCGGGAGCACGACATCCGCTTCGTGGAAGACAACTGGGAATCGCCCACCCTCGGTGCCTGGGGCGTCGGCTGGGAGGTGTGGCTGGATGGGATGGAGGTGACACAATTCACCTACTTTCAGCAGTGCGGCGGCATCGACTGCCGGCCGGTCTCGATCGAGATCACCTATGGCCTGGAACGGTTGGCCATGTATCTGCAGGACGTGGAGAGCATCTGGGATCTGCGCTGGGATGGTCGGCGCAGCTACGGCGAGATCTGGTTGCCCTTCGAAAAGGGGCAGTGCACCTACAACTTCGAGGCCGCCAATCCGGAGCGGCTGCAGCAGCTGTTCGCGATCTACGAAGCGGAGGCGGCCGATCTGGTGGCCGCCGGGCTGCCGGCGCCGGCGCTGGATTACGTGCTCAAGTGCAGCCACACCTTCAACCTGCTGGAGGCCCGGGGCGTGATCTCGGTGACGGAGCGCACGGCAACGATCGGCCGCATCCGGCATCTGGCGCGGCAGGTGGCCGAGGCCTGGCTGGCGGAGCGGGAGGCCCTGGGCTTTCCGCTGCTGCAGACTGCGGGAGCCTCGGTGGGGGGTGGCTGAGGCAGAAGGGGCCCTCGCCCCCACAGGCGTGTCGGGTGCCGGATCAGGCCTGCCCCTGGCGCAGGCGGTAGCGCAGGCGCCGCAGACGGCGGAACGATGTCAGGGCGGCCACTGGCCCGATCACGGGCAAGGGAGCGGGAACCTGCGTATATGTAACGTTGTCCAAGAAGGCTCCACGCGCGTCAGAGGTTCCCGTTCCCGTGAAGACGATGGTGGCGCTGGAGGTTGTGGGCGTGTAGGCGTAGGAATACAACGTCCAGTTGGTGTCGGAAAGGCTCGATCCATCCGCCGCCAACGCAAAGATCGTGTTTCCATCCAGCTTGACATCCAGACCAAGGGTGGAAGCGGGTTGTCCGGGCCTGGGTGAATAATAAAACTTCAACTCCGCTTGATATCCCGGAATGATGGTGAGGGTCTGGGAGATGGAAGTGTTGGCAATGTCATCTAACTCTGCGTATTGGCTCCCATCTTGAGCGGTGTAAATGCCTTTTTGGATTTCGATGCTATTGGAGAGAGACCAGCCCGGAATGCTTGCGGGAAAGAAACCACCCGGGCTGGAGTAAGCGGGAAGCTCAAAACTGCCATTGCTCAGCAGATTCTGGGCCCGGGCGGGAGAGGCCGAGAGTCCTCCCCAGGCGGCAGCGATGAGGGCGACAGCGGCCAAAGAGGAAGGTGAGCGAAGGGCCATAAAAGTGAAAAAAAATTTTTTCTTCTCGAACTATATACAATTTTCATTGCTGTATCCAGAACCTCAGATCAACGAACACAAACCGATTCAGGCCGCTCAGATCGCGGCGCTGGATGATCAGGGTGATCCGGGCTCCATGCAGGGCCGTGGCCAGCAGGAGGGCTGCGGCCGCTGACGAGCGAAGTGTGATCAAGTCCTGGCGAGGCAGAGGTGTGGGACCTTTCGCCGTTGCTGTTGTTCACTGCGGGAGCGGGGGACAGGCCCAGCCACGTCGCGGCCCGGGAAGGCTTGAGTCAGCGCACGCACATCCATGGACGACGCCTCACCGCCCCCGCGACGAGCGGCCTGGCTGATCGCCCTCTCCCTGGCTCTGGCCCTGCTGCTGTGGGCCAGCCAGCGCTCCCCCCAGCCCGGCCCCCACGATCCCGTGCGGCGACTGGACAGCGAACGTGCCCGGGCCTTTGTGGTGCTGCGGGGCCATCTGCTGGCGGATGCCCAGCGCCACCCCGATGGCTCCTGCCAGGCCCCGCTGCGGGTGGCCGGCGGGCAAACGGAACTCCGGCTCCCCTCCTGCCCGGAGTTGCATGAGGGTTGGCAGGTGCAAGCCAGCGGAATCCTGGAGCGTCCACCGGCGGCTCCCCATCCCCTGCTCGCCGGGCCCGCGGAGCGGCTGGCACGCCAGGGTTCCTGGAGCCGCCTGCGGGTGGAGCAGCTGGAGGTGCTCGCCCGACCGGCCACCCCCGTCGCCGATCTGCGGCGGCGCATCGCCAAGCGGTTTCTCACCGGCGCCGGCCCGGAGCGTGGCGGACTGCTGGCCGCCCTGGTGCTCGGCAGCGCCGTGGTTCCCCTGCCCCAGGACCTGCGGGAGGCCTTCCGCGTGTCGGGCCTCTCCCATGCCCTCGCCGCTTCGGGCTTTCACCTCACCGTGCTCCTGGGGGCGGTGCTGGTGGTGGCGCGCCCCTTCGGACGGGCCGGCCGCCTGCTCCTCGCCAGCGGGGCGATCGTGGTGTTTCTGTTGTTGGCGGGGCCCCAACCCTCCGTGGTGCGCGCCGTGCTGATGGGAGCCCTGGCCCTGGGGGCACGGGAAGCGGGTCTGCGCGGTCGTCCCCTCGGACTCCTGGCCCTCAGCGGCGCGGGCATGCTCCTGCTGCGCCCCGACTGGTTGCAGGACGTGGGCTTTCAGCTGTCCGTGGCCGCCACGGCGGGTCTGGTGGTGTCCGCCGACCCCTTGGAGGCCGCCGTGCGCGCGCCCCTGGCGGCGCTGCCCCTGCCACACCCCGCTTCGCCGCAGAAGCTCGCCGCCCTGCTCGCTCCCGCCCTGGCGGTGCCCCTGGCCGCCAGCCTCTGGACCCTGCCGCTCCAGCTGCTCCACTTCGGTGTGGTGCCCCTCTGGGCGGTGCCCGCCAACATGCTCGCGGCCCCTCTCCTCACACCCCTCACCCTGGGGGCCATGGGCGCGGCAGTGGTCGGGCTGGTGGCGCCCCCCTTGCAAGACCTCGCCATGCCGCCCCTGGCCTGGCTCGCCCAAGGACTGCGGGCGGTGGCCCAAGCCACCGCTGCCCTTCCCATGGCCCAGTGGCACAGCGGTCGCTTGCCCCCGGCGTTGGTGGCCCGCTTCAGCCTGGGGCTCCTCCTCGGCTGGGTGGTGCCCCGCTCCCGCGGCCTCCGCACCTGGGGCCTGGCCCTGCTGCTGCTGGCCTGCGCCCTCCACATCCAGCACCTGCGGGCCGATGCCCTGGTGGTGGTGCAGGAGGGTCCCCGCACCCTCCTGCTGGCGCGCCACCACGGCCGGGGCGCCCTGATCAGCCGCCAGGCCGATGCCCTCAGCTGTCGCCATGGCCAACGCCTGGCGACCGGTTACGGCCTGAGCCGCTACGACTGGCTTGTGCTCCTGGATCCCCTCAGCGCTTCTGATCCCGCCTGCTGGCAGCGACTGGCGGGGGTGGTGGTGGCCGAGGCGGAGGGCCCGCCGCCCCTGGCCGCAGGCCGGCGGCTCGCCAGCGCGGGCCTGGCGGCGCGCGGCCTGACGGACGACAGCCAGGCCCTGGAGCTCACGATCGGCGGCGCCCAGTGGCTCCTCCTGCCCAACCGGCAGGCCCTCTGGAGTTGGCGGGACCGGGGCCAGGCGGCGCCGCGGAGCATCTGGCTTGGCTTCTCCCCCGCCGTCAGGGACCGACAGCTCCTCACGGCGCGGGGCGCCCGGAGAGTGTGGCTCAGCGGATCCCCCCGGCGCGGTGGCCCGCCCCTGGCGGCTGGCTGGCAGGCCACCGGGGAGCGGGGACATATCAGTGGTGGGGCTTGAAGGATCGCCCTTCAGCGGCTCCAGGGTTGGCGGTCCGCAGCGCCACCCCTGCCCCCTAAACTGACCCGATGCCAAGGAACGGCTGGTTTCCAGCCTCCCTCCGAGGACACGCTGGAGAGGTGGCTGAGTGGTCGAAAGCGAACGACTCGAAATCGTTTGAAGGGAAACCTTCCGTGGGTTCGAATCCCACCCTCTCCGTTTCAGGGCTCAAAACGGGGATTCCCAAGGGTTCCCGTGACGTCCCACTGATTCCCGAGACCCACTGTAGGGCAGTGGGTTTTCTGCTGTTTGGGCGTCCCATGGCATCCCGGCAAAACCCAGGCAAGCAAA
>JBKDSZ010000065.1:0-2596 GCA_046340375.1 Cyanobacteriota bacterium
CACCAGGCCCCGGGTCTCAATCATGCCGAGGGCGATGCCCATGGTTTCACTTGCCATTACCTGCTCCTGGAGGAGGGGGTGGAATGTTCGGTGTCACCCTGCTCCTGCGGCATCCCTTCCGTCAACCCATGCGCCGGAGAAAGTCCATCAAGGTTTCGAGCTGTCTCCATAAGAGGCCCTTATGCGGTGGACACAAAACGTTGGACTTCCGCCAACCCCAGCGCGTCGGCCGTCCGCGAGGGGACTCAGAACAGCTCCGCCTCTGAGATGAATCCCACTCCGCCGAAGCGCTCCAGCAGGGGGCGAATGGTGGTCCGCACGGCTTCCAAGGTGTGCGGCTCGCAGAAGATCACCACGTGGGCATTGGCCCCGAGGCCGCTGAAATCCATCGCCTCGGAAATCTCTCCCGCCACGCCCCAGCCGGTGACATGGCGCATCACCGAATAGCCCGGAGCGCCGGCTTTGAGAATCGCCTTGCAGAGCCGATCGAGTTCGCGCTCACTGACAAAAAAGTCAATGCGTTTCATGGGAGTTCAGCTGATGGGACTGAAGCGCTGCACGAGGGCCATGTAGAGGGGAATCCCCACCACCACATTGAAGGGGAAGGTGAGGCCCAAGGCTGTTGTGATGTACAAACTGGGATTGGCTTGCGGCACTGTCATGCGCATGGCCGCCGGCACGGCGATGTAGGAGGCGCTGGCCGAGAGGACCATGAACAGGAGCGCGTCTCCCTGGGGAAGCCCCAGCAGCCTGGCAATCCCCAGGCCAATGAAGGCATGGACGATCGGCGCGGCGATGGCGAAACCCACCAGAAACGGCCCGGTCTGGCGCAGATCTCGCAACCGCTGGGCGGCGATCAGCCCCATGTCCAGGAGAAAGAAGCAGAGCACGCCGTAAAAGAGCTTTTCGGTGAAGGGCGCCATCCGTTCCACCCCGGTTGGACTGAAGCGGGCAACCAATGCACCGATGAGCAAGCTGCCGATCAACAGAAACACCGATCCATTGAGAAAGGCCTCCCGCAGAACTTCACCCCAGGCAATCGCTTCATTGTCCTTTTCATTATTGCCATTCACACTCTGCAAGCGAGAGGCGGAGACTTTCGCCATCACCACGCCCACGACGATCGCGGGTGATTCCATCAACGCCAGGGCGGCCACCATGAACCCGTCATAATTGATTTTCAGCACGCTGAGAAAGCTCTGGGCCGTGATGAAGGTCACGGCACTGATCGAGCCGTAGGCGGCGGCGATGGCGGCGGCGTTATCGGCTCCGAGCCGCAGGCGAAGGATGAAGAAACTGCTGAGGGGCACCAGCATCGACATCAAGATGGCGGCGCCGATGGTCCATCTCACCATGGGGCCCAGATCACTTCGGCTCAGCTCCACCCCCCCTTTGAACCCGATGGCAAGGAGCAGATACAGGGAAAAGAGTTTCGGCAGAGGTGAGGGACTCTCCAGATCGGAACCCAGAAGAACCGCCAGGATGCCGAGGAAGAAAAACAGAACGGGTGCCGACAGAAGGTTCTGCAGCACCAGGGTCGTCTGCATGACCACCTCTCGAAACCGTTCAACGTAGAGCGGTTCCTCGGCTCAGGCGTCAGCATCAGCGCATTCTTGATGGAGCCTGGAGCCCGGAACCGGTTTTTTTCCCTATGGTCTGGACCACGAGGCAGGGACCCTGGAGTTTGCCAGGGGTGGAATGTTCAACCCGTCCTGCCTCACCCTTTTCCCTCACCCCATATCCCTTAGCACAGCATCCCCTCTCTGCCCACTTCTCCTCCGATTCCCGCCTGCGCCACACCTGCAGCGGGATAATGCCTGCTGCCATCGACACTGGCACTGATGAGCGCACGTCCGACGCGGCTGGTGATCGCCAGCGGCAACCCTCACAAGGTGGCGGAAATTGGCGCCATGCTCGCCCTGATCGACCTGGAGGTGTTGGCCAAGCCCAAGGGGCTGGAGATCGAGGAAACTGGTCGCACCTATGCGGAGAATGCCCGCCTGAAGGCGGAAGCCGTCGCGGCCCGCACGGGCGAATGGGCGTTGGCGGACGATTCGGGATTGGAGGTGGATGCGCTGGACGGCCGCCCCGGACTGTTTTCCGCCCGCTATGCCCCCACGGAGCACGAACGGATTCATCGGCTCTTGAAAGAGCTCGACGCCAGCCTCTACCGGGGGGCCAGTTTCGTGAGCGCCATGGCCCTGGCGGATCCGACCGGTCGCACCGTGGCGGAATCCGAGGGCATTTGCCGGGGGCAGATTCTGCACGCCCCGGAGGGCAGTGGCTCGGGCTTCGACACCCTCTTCTGGGTGCGGGAGGCGGGTTGCAGTTATGCCCGGATGGGCGAGCATCTCAAATCGCGGCTTGGCAGCCGGGGCAAGGCGGCCCGCGCTCTGGCGCCCGCTCTGCGCCGTTGGCTGGGTCTGGGCGATTGAGGCCTCAGCCGTTGATCTGCCGCACGGCGCGCATGGCGGCGGCCGCCGCCTCATTCACATCCCCTTCCTTGCCCGCCAGAGTCAGGCGGCCGTAGGCCCCGACCGCCTTCACATCCACAACGGTGATGTTCGAAGACTTTTCCGCTTCGTTGGCGGCGATC
>JBKDSZ010000066.1:0-62932 GCA_046340375.1 Cyanobacteriota bacterium
GAGGGGAAGCGCGGCGGGTGAAGGACGAAACGGCGGGCTCAGGAGCGGCCGAAATCATCCTCGAAGCGCTCGATGTCGGCCTCGCTCAACGACTCGCCCCGCTGCACCTCCACGATTTCCAGGGCCTGGGCGCCAGCCTCGGCCCGGTGGCGGGCCCCCTCGGGCACGAACAGGGTGGTGCCGCGCTCGGCGGGCAGGGTGGTGTCATCCAGGGTGAGCACCCCTTCGCCATTGACCACCACCCAGTGCTCCGAGCGGTGGTGGTGGCGCTGCAGGCTGATCCGCCGACCAGGGGAGAGCCAGAGGCGCTTCACCAGATAGCCCTGACCCGAGGTCAAGGTTTCGTACCAACCCCATGGGCGCTCCACGCGCTCCGTGGCGATGGGGTCCATGGAGCCAAATAAAAAACTTCATGAAGATTACGACCGTTGTCTAGGGGTTCCCCAGCTCTTGAGCAATTCCGCACGGGCGACGATCCCTTCCCCGCGGCCATCGCCGCCACGGGTTCCTCAGGGGGGCGTGACCAACCAGGCCTCCTGACGGGCGCGGGTCAGGGCGGTGTAGATGAGGCGGGGATCGGTGGGCTCCGGCCCCGGCAGGAGCACCATCGCCGTGGTGGATTCGCTCCCCTGGGCCTTGTGCACGGTGAGGGCCAGGGCGGGTTCCAGGGCACCGCTGAGCTGGGCGGGATGCAGCCAGAGGGGCTGGTCTTGCCCAAACACCAGCCACCGTTCCGGCCCCCCCACCAGCACCCCCAGGTCCCCATTGCTCAGACCCAGGCCATGGAGGTTGCGGGTGCAGAGCACCGGGGTGCCGGAAGGCCACTGGCCCAGGCCCACGGCGGAGGCCTCTCCCAACAGCTGGCGGTGCACCGCGTCCACACCCCAGGGCCCCCGATGCCTGGGGGTGAGCACCAGCAACGCATCACGGCAGGCGAACAACTCCCGCCAGCCCTCCTGCCCACCCGGCACGCAGGCGCGGGCCGCCGCCCGCAGCTGCTCCAGGTGGGCCCGCAACCGTTGCGTCACGATCGACGGCAGCGGACCGGCCGGTTCCTGATGCCAATGGAGATTGGCGTCCGCAGGAAGGAGGCGCAACACCGGCCGCAGCTGCTCCAGGGGATCCCCGCCGGTGGGGTCGTCTGCCTCGATGATCTCCCGCAGACGCTCGGCCACGGTGGCGATGGCCCCCGCGTTTCGGTAGGTGGTGCGCAGGGTGACGGTGGTGCTGGCGAGGGCTTGGCGCGCCTCGCCCCGCAGGAGCTCCTGCAGGGGAGCCCCGGGGGCCACGGGGGGCAGCTGGGCCGGATCCCCCACCAACACCAGTCGGGCCCGTTCAGGCAAGGCCGCCAGGAGGGCCCGCATCAAGGCCAGGTCGACCATCGACACCTCGTCGACCACCAGCAGGTCGAGGGCGAGGGGTCGCTCCCGGTGGCGGCGAAACTCGCCGTCTGGCCGGCTTTCGAGCACTTGGTGCAAGGTGCCGCAGGGCCACTGCCCCCCCGTGGCCTGCCTGAGCCGGGCGGCGGCCTTGCCCGTGGGGGCCGCCAGCTGGATCACGGCCCCCTCCAGCCGGGCCGCCATCGCCTGCAGCAGGTGGGCCACCGTGCTTGTTTTCCCCGTTCCTGGACCGCCCGCCAACACCAGAAGATTCCGTTCCAAGGCCAGGTGGATGGCCTGTTGCTGCAGGGCGTCGAGGGAGGGGTCGAGGGGGGGGCCTGCCGGGGCCGGCTCGCCCTGGGCGGCGCGGGCCACCAAGGCCGCCACCACCTCGGCCCGCAGCTGGTGCCAGCGCCGCCAACCCAGCCACCGCCCCTCCAGGGCCAGGGGGCCCTGGGGATCCCGTGCAAGGGGGGAGGCCTCCAGGGCCCGCCGGTGGGCCTGGGGCCAGCCGGCGGCGTCGAGGCCCGCCGGCGCGGGGCCCTGCAGATCGATCGCCAGCTCGCCCCGCTCCAGCTCCCGGGTGAGGGCCTCGATCAGGGCGACCACCAGCGGGTCGGGGGGGGTGCCCCACAGCCTCGGCAGGGCCTCGGCCAGGGCCCCGCCCAGGGTGGACACCCAGGGGGGAGGGTCGCGGTGGAGGGGGGTGCTCATGGGATCGTGCCCGGCTCCCACCCTGGCGGACCGCAGCCCAAGGACCGATCCAGGGCGAGCAGGCGCCCCAGGGGCGGGCGCTCCACCATCATCCCGGGCACGGGGCCCGGCAGGGCGGCCTCCCCGGCCGCCCCGGGGGTGCCCCGCACAAAGACATAGGCATACCCCCCCAGGTGACGCTCCGGGTCGTAGGCCGGCAGGCGCCAGGCCAGGTAGCGGTGCAGGGCCACCAGGTAGAGGTGGGCCTGGAGGGGGTAGTGATGGCTGGCCATCAGGGCCTGGAGGGCCTCCGGCCCGTAATCCCCGGGGCCGCAGCTCACGCACTGGCCCCGCCCATCCCGGCGACCGAGCCAGTTGCTCTTCCAATCCAGCACCCACCATTGCTCCTCGCCGGCCACCCGGGCGGGGAACACCAGATCGATCGAGCCCGTCAGGAAGCCCCGTTGGTTCACCGGCAGCTGGGCCAGGGTGGCGGCGTAGGGATCGCCGAAGGCGCCGCCGGGGTGGTGGCGAAAGGCCGCGGCGAGGTCTTCGGCCCGGGCCTGGTGAAGGCTGAGGTCGAAATGGAGCTCGTGGAGCCGCTGGTCAGGGGGGAGGTCTGCCGGGCGCAGGGAGCCGAGGGGGCCGCCGAAGGGGGTGAGCAGCATCTGGCGCAGGGCCGCGAGGAGGGGCTCGGCCCAGGCCTCCTGGAGGCCTGCCCGCCGCAGTTCGTGGGCCGCCAGGGCAAGGCTGGCGGGGGTGGCCAGGGCGGGGGCGTCCTCGCAGCGCTCGAGCAGGCGGTGGAGGCAGTCGCCAAAGCCGCTGCCCCGGGGCAGATCGGCCCACAATCCCCGCTCGGGCCAGGGCGAGGGGGGGGATTCGGAGGCGGGGGGCGGCGCGGCGCTCCGGTCGAGGTTGGGGTCGAGGGCGATCACCTGGTCGAGGTCTGGATCGCTGACATCGCGGCCCTCTTCCAGGGCCTCCAGGCCCAGGGTTTCGACTCCCAGGGTCCCGACCCCTTGGGTCTCGACTCCCAGGGTCCAGACCCCTTGGGTCTCGACGCCCTGGGGCATGGCCGCTTCGGTCTCGGTTCCCTGGGCCTGGGCCTGGGTCGGGGCCTGGGTCGGGGCCTGGGTCGGGGCCTGGGTCGGGGCCTGGGTCGGGGCGGCTCCGGCGGCGCCGTGGGTCCAGCTGGAGTAGCTGCCCCGGGCCCAGCCCCGGTGCAACGACCAGCCCGGCACCGGCCCGAGGCCGAGGGCGGTTTCCCGGGCCGCGGGGCGCCTCTCCAGGATCGCCGGGGCCGGAGGCTCCAGGAGGCGCATGGGGAGTTGGCGCGCCTGGATCAGCTCCAGCAGCCGCTGTCGCCACTGCTCCAGGGTCGCGTTTGGTTCCGGCCACCCGTCCTCGGGGTCTGGCACGGGGTCAGCGGGGAACAGCCAGGGGTAGAGCGGGTTGCAATGGCGTCCCTTGGCGGGCACCCAGCCCAACACGAGCCGATGCATGGCACGGGTGAGGGCGACGTAGGCCAGTCGCTCCCGCTCCGCCTCCTCCTCCCGCCGCTGGTAGCGCTCGGCGCGGTAGCCGGCGCCCCAGTGCCGGTTGCGATGCAGATCCAGGCGGGGCGGGCCCTGGGGATCGGGCCGCCAGCGCCTGCCTTCCCCCTTGCGCCCTCCCGCATCCAGCCAGAGGTAGGGGCAGATCACCACGGGATACTCCAGCCCCTTGCTGCGATGCACGGTCACCACGGCGACGGCATGGCGCACCTTGTCGCTGTGGGTCTGCTCCGCCTCCGGCACGGGGCCCTCCTCCTGGAGGCGGCGGCGCCGCAGCCAGCGGGCCGCCCCATGGGGGCCCAGGTGATCCCGATGCAGACGCTGTTGCACCAGCTCGGCCACCTGTTGCAGATCCGCCAGGAAGCGGCCGCCCTGGGCCAGGCGCGCCAGCTGCTCGGCCCCCAGGACCCTGGCAAGGGGACCGAGCAGGCCCTGCCGGGGCCAGGCCGCGGCCAGTTGTTGCTGGCGAGCCGCCAGGGCGCTCCAGCGCAGGGGGGGGGCCGTGGCGATGGTGTCGGCGCTCCAGCCCAGGAGGGGGGAGGCGGCCAGCAACCGCAGGCGGTTGGCATCGGCGGGTTCGGCCAAGGCGTCGAGCAGCCGTTGGAGTGCCGTGGCGGCCCCGGTGGCGAACACGTCGGCCTGGCTCACCAGGCGGCTGGCGATGCCCAGCTGGCGCAGGGCCTGGCGCAGGGCCTCCGCCTGGCCATGGGTGCCCACCAACAGGCAGATGTCATCGGCTTCCACGGGCCGCTCCCCTCCCCCCTCCCGCAGCAGTGGCGGCTGGCGCAGGAGCTCGGCGACGTAGCTGGCCACCTGGGAGGGCAGGAGGGCCTGCACGGCGGTGCTGGTGGGCAGGGGGGCCTCCGCCCCGGCCTCGGGGGCACCCAACCAGAGCAGCTCCAGCGGCACTTGCCCGTCTCCCCCCCGCTGGGCCTTGGCTTCCAGGGGAAGCATGGCCAGTTGGGAGCGGACCAGGCCACGGGCGCACAGTTGATTCAGGGCCGCGATCAGTTCGGGGCTGGAGCGCCGGTTTTCCCGCATCACGAAACAGGCGTCAGCCGCGGCGCGGGCGGCCAGGTAGGTGGCCAGATCGCCGCCGCGAAAGCGGTAGATCGCCTGCTTCGGATCGCCCACCATCACCAGCAGGTGGCGACCTCCGCCGAAGGCCAGCCGCAGGATCCGCCATTGGATGGGATCGGTGTCTTGGAATTCATCGATCAGGGCGGCGCTGTAGCGCTCGGCCACCGCCTCCAGCAGGGGGGTGGGGGCCGTGGCGCCGGCTCCCGGGTCCAGGTCGCTCAGGAGCTGGGCGTAGGAGCAGAGGCCCAGGCGCTGGCGCCGCCGGGCCAGCTCCCGGCGCCCCCAGTGGCACCCGTGGAGCAGCGCCAGTTCGGCGGGGCCATCCACCAGCTCCGCCACGGCCTCCATCAGGGCTCGCCCGGGGAGGGTGATGGGTCGGGAGTCTTCCCCCTCCGCCGCGCGCGCCGCCTTGCAGAAGGTGCCGGGATGGAGAAAGGTGGTGAGGATCTCCTGGTCCAACACCTGGTCGCAGCGGGCCTCGCCGTCCGGGGCGGCGGCGATGAAGCCGTCGACCACGGCCCGGTTCCAGCGTTTCGATTCCTTCAACACGTAGGGCTTGTAGCCCAGTCCAGCGGCCTTCCACTCCCGGGCCTGGTGGAAGAGGCCCTCCATCAGCTCCTCCCCGCCCTGGCGCCAGGCGCTGACGAAGCCCTGCCAACGCTCCCGCCACAGGGAGGGCAGGAGCTCGGCGAGGCTCCCCTCCACGGGCAGGACCGGCGGCAGGGGGTCCAGCTCCAGGCCGGGATCGCCATCCAGGGTGCCGAGCAGGGAGCGCAACGCTTCTGGCTTCATCCCCTTGCGGCCCAGGCCCTCCAGGAGGTGGGCGGGGAGCCGGAGCACCTGCTCCTGCCAGTAGCTGTGCACCACCTGCCGCAGGAGGGTGTCGCCCTCGTTGTCGAGGGTCAGCTCCGGCGGCCGCCGAGCCTCCAGGGCATGGCGCCGCAGGCTGCGTTGACAGAACCCATGGATGGTGGTGATGTCGGCTCCGTCCAGGTCTTCGAGGGCGAGCAACAGGCGCAGCTCCATCTCGCTGGCGGCCCCAGCCGCCGGCGCCCGATGGCGCGCCAACCACTCGTCGAGCACGGCGTCGGGGGGCGTCCACCCCGGCTCCTGCAGGCCACTGAGGGCCTCCTGCAGCCGGCGGCCGATCCGTTCCCGCAGCTCGGTGGCCGCCGCGTCGGTGAAGGTCACCACCAGCAGGCGCCGCAGGGGGATGGCCCGCTCGGTCACCAGCCGCAGCACCAGATGGGCCAGGGCAAAGGTCTTGCCCGTGCCCGCGCTGGCCTCCAACAGCCGCAGGCCGGGATCCAGGGGAAAGGCATTGGCCTCGAACTCCGCCGGGGCCGGCGGGGAGCTGGATCGGGCGTTCATCGGCGGCGGCCCCCAGTGGGGGTGGGGATGGCCGCCAGGATCGGGCCGTAGAGCTCCCGGGCGGCGTTCTCAAAGGGCAGGTCGGCCAGGAGCGAGGCCAGGGAGCGTTCGTTGCCGAAGCAGAGCCCCATCTCCTCCCGATCCCGCTCGGCCCGGCCCTGGAAGGCGTTGCCCTGCCACACCTCCTCCACGGTTTCAAAGCCTGCCTCCCCGACGGCGGGGCCCCCTTGGTCCAGCCAGGTCCAGCCGGTGTGAGGGGGCACGGGCCAGCAGGCGTGGCGCCAGGTTTGGCGCAACCGCCAGAGCCGGGTCAGCTCCCCGCGCGCCTCCTCCGGTTCCGGTGCCGTGAAGGTGAACTGAATGGCGAAGGTGTCTGGGCTGGCTCCGCTTCCCCGGGCGACCACCAGGCCCCGGCGGGGCGGGGCCTGCTCCAGGGCCGCCACCGCCAGTTGCAGCTGCAGCCAGAGATCCAGGCGCTGCTCCACCCTGGGCAGGGAGGGATGCACGAGCACCACCGCGTCGCCCCGCACCCGCACCCGGCCTGTCCAGCGGTTCCACTGGGGGGTGAGGGTCTGCTCGTCGCCGAGGAGCCGCAAGGTGGCCTGCAGGCTGCTCCAGCGCTCCTGCAGCCTGGCGGCCTCCAGCTGGGCGCCCTGGGCCGGCGGGAAACGGCCCTCGCCCCGATGGCGGCGGAGCCAGTCGTCCCCGTCGTCGCCGAGGGGGAGGTTTCCAGAGGGGAAGGCCGCCGTGGGGACCCCAAGATCCCGGGCGAGGGCTTCGCGCAACAGGGCCGACCGCTCCCGTTCATCGAGTTCGAGGGGTTCCAGGTCGTCGACGGCGTCTTGAACCTCCCGGGGGAACAGGCCCAGCTCCCTGAGCCATTGCTTCTGCGGCGCCAGCACCCAGGCACGCAGGTCTTGGAAGGGATCCAGGGGCTCCGAATCCAGGGCCTGCCCTTCCTCGCCGGTGCCCCGGGGGGGCTCGGACATCCTCTCGGTGGCTGCCACCGAGGGGGCCGCCACCGAGGGGGCTGCCACCGAGGGGGCCGCCGCCAATCCCTGCTCCAAGGCGGGGAGGCCCGCCTCCAGGTGGAGACAGGCGTTGAGCAGCCGGCGATCGCAGCTGGCGGGGGGGCGCTCCCCCCGGGGGAGGAAGTTGGCCGGCGCCAGGGGGTTGGGTTCGTGCGACACCACCAGCTCCGCCGCCTGGTCGGCGGGGAGCACCCCCCGCAGCCACTGCAGCCACTGCTGCACCGGCGCCGCCGGAGGCCTCGACACCCCGGTGCGCTCATCGAGCCCATTCCAGGTGATCACCAGGTGGTCACGGGCGGAGAGGATGGCCTCCAGCAAGGCGTAGCGATCCTGATCAGCCGGATCGGGGTCCCCCAGCTGGCGGCGGCTTTCCATCAGGTGGAAGCCGGGCCGCTGCCGCTGCCGGGGAAACAGGCCCGCCTCCAATCCCATCAGCACCACCACCCGATGGGGGATGGCCCGCATGGGCTCCAGGGCACTGATGGTGAGGGCACCGGTGCGATGGCCAAACCGCCCGCTCTCCAGCGCCAAGCGCTCCTCCAACACGGCGGCCACCACCGCGGGCTCCAGGGGCAGGGCACAGGTGCCGGCGACCACTCGCCACTCCTCCAGGGCGGTTCGCAGGGGGGCCAGGGCGGCTTCGTTCCGGGGATCGGCGCCGAAGAGGTCGTCCAGGGCGTCCCCGAGCCGCTCCACCCACCCCAGGCAGGGGCTGGGCTCGGCCAGGACCTCCAACCAGTGCCGCAGCCGCAGGAGGAGGTGGAGGATGCGCCCCCCCTCGTCGAGGGAGGCGGGGGGCCGGGCCGGGGCGGTCTCGTGCGCCCAGCCGCCCTCGGGGGCCGGCACCACCAGGCCCAGGAGCAGGCGATCCAGGGCCCAGCCCAGGCTGTGGGTGGCTTCCCCCTGGCGATCGGCGGCCCCCAGCCCCCAGCGAAAGCCGCAGCGCTGCAGCAGCGGCGTCACCCCTCCGGCCTCCTCGGGGGTGAGGCCGAAGCGCCGCTGCAGGGGAGCCGATTCCAGGAGCCGCTCCAGACCCGTGGCCGTGAGCCGTTCCCCCGCCAGGGCGAGGAGCTCCAACAGGGTGCGGCCCAGGCCCCCATCCTCCTCCTGGCTGCGGTCGGTGAGGCGCCAGGGCAGGTCGACGCCCGTGGCATCCCGGTCGCCGAACACCGTGGCCACCAGGGGGGCGAAGGTGTCCACCGCCGGAGTCATCACCAGGATGTGGCGGGGTTCCAGGCTGGGATCGGCGGCCATGAGCTGCAGCAACCGATCCCGCACGATCTGCACCTGGCGCAGGGCGCCTGGACAGGCATGAAAGTCGAGGGAGTGATCTCCCTGGAGCCGCTGGAAGGTCGGCTGGGCGACGGGATCGAGCAGGTGCTCCTGCACTTGCCACAGCAGCCGGGGGGCTGGCGCCGCGCCTCCGGCACGGGTGGGCCGCACAAACAGGCTCTCCACCCGCTCCTCGCTGAGCTGGGCCTCCCCGGTGCCCTCCAGGAGCTGGTGAAACTCCGCGCCCAGCCGCCCGAAGCGGGCCTCCAAGGGGGGGGCTTGCCGCAGCCAGTCCCCGTCGAGGGGGTCGCGCAGGGCGAGGGCCTCGCTGAGGGCCTGGCGACGGGCGACGCAGCGGTGCCACAGGCCCGGGCAGGGGGTGAGCAGGTAGAGATCGACGGGGAGCCAGGCGGCGAGGGCCTGCAGCAGCCGCACCTGAATCGGCGCCATGCTGCTCGGCCCGAAGAGCCGCAGGCGTTCCCCCGAGTGGCGCTTCAATGCGCGCGGATCGCCCTCCCCCGCCCGCAGGCGGCGGATCACCTCCAGCACCCGCGGTCCGAAGGGGGCCACCCCCAGCCGCCGCCTCAAGCGGCGATGGAGGAGGGGTTGCCAGAGCTGGGCGGGGGGAAGGGGCTGGCCCGAGTGGTCCACCTCCTGCTCCGCCTCCCAGGCCAGGAGGAGTTCCGGCCGATAGAGGGCATAGTCGTCAAAGGCGTCGGCGATGGCCCGGGCCAGCTGCCACAGGGGCGCCTCCACCCGACCGGGATCGGGCCGGCCCTGGAGCCAGAGCCGCAAGGGCTCCCCCCGGGGCTCCGAGGCGATGGCGGGAAGCTCCTCCAACAGGGGCCACACCAGGCTCTCGGCGCGCCAGGGATCGGCCTCCTCCAGGGCGCCGGGCTCCTCACCCAGGGCCAGACGCACCACGTGGCGGAGATGGGTTCCGGGGAAGGGGAAGCGCAGGTGGGCCGCGATGCCGCCCAGGTGGAGGGCGAGGGTCTCCCCCAGCCAGCGGCTGGTGGGCCAGGTGTTGACCATCACCTGCACGGGCTCCAGGGGAGCCGGGGGCGGATGGCGGAGCTGGGCGGCCAGCAACTGGGCCAGCACCTCGGCGCGATTGCTGCGGTGGATCGTCAGCAACGGCGTTGCTCCATGGGGGATCAGGCCACGGGGGCGCTGTGGCGTGCCGGGATCCGCCCCCGGGCGTCGGCCGAGGGGACGGGGCCGGGCACGCTGAGCAGATCGCCCGATTCCGGGCAGTAGGCGGTGAGCCGTCCGCCGTAACAGGCCCCGGTGTCGATCAGCAGGATGCGTTCGAGACGGCGCACATGGGGGGCCGGGGTGTGGCCGACGATCACCTCGCCGTAGCGTCCGTCATAGGCCTGCCAGAAGGGCATCCGCACATCCAGATCAGGTTCCCAGCGCAGGGGATCGAAACCCGCATGGGTGGCCACCCACCCCTTCCCCCAGAACGCCGTCGGCAGCAGGCGGAGCCGTTCGGCCCACTGGCGGCAGCGACGGTGGCCCAACTGGCGGTAGGTGTCGCAACCCGCCAGCCGGAGGAAGGCCTCCTCCCGCCGGGAGTGGAGGGCCTCCAGGAGCTTCCTCTCGTGATTGCCCATCAGCCACACCCCCCGACCACTGCGCACCAGATCCCAGGCCAGCTCCATGGCCTCCGCGATGGCCGGCCCCCGGTTGATCACATCGCCGAGGAGCACGAGCCGATCACTGGCTGGAAGCAGCGCCACCAGGCGGTCCAGGGCCTCCCCGCAGCCATGGACATCTCCGATCACCCAATGGCGCGGAGCGGGGTGGGGGGAAGGCATGCGGAAACCGATGTCCTGAACAGTCTTGCCTTCGAAGGGGTGTCCTGTCATCCGCCCGGAGATGGACGGCCATCCGCTCCGGGTCGCTAGGTTCCCGAAAAAGGCCTGCCGGGACCATGAACGAAGCGCCAGATCCAGGGGCCTCCACGGGCGCCAGCACCCTGCGGTCGCTGCCCACCGTCCAGCGGGTCGGCCTGCTGGTGAAGGCCCTCAACGGCGCCAAGCGCACCAACGAGGCCCTGGCCCGCTGCGCCGATGGCGAGGCGATGCTGGAGGTGTTGCTGGAGGCCTCTCAGCGGTTGGGACTCGGGCTCACCCGCGCCGATCTGCGCGACACCCCGCCGATCCGCGATTGGATCTGGTGGAAGAACAAGGAGGCGGTGTTCACCATCGGTGACGCCAAGCCCCGCTACCAGCAGGACGGGGGCCAGGGCCGCCCACCGTCCAGCCCGGCGGCGGAGAGGGAGGAGGGGGAGCAGCCCCCCCGTCGGAAGTTCCTGGGCCTGTTCTGAAGGGGCCGGATCGCGGTCGCGGCTCAGGACGCGGCCGTGGCGGCGAGGCTGGCCAGGGGATCGGGAATGGAGGCGCTGGGCGCCTCAAACTGGCCGCGCAGCACGAACTCCAGACGCAGCTTCATGAAGGTGATGAAGCCAGGGTCGGTGGAGACCACGGCGGCGGCGGGCCGAGGCACAGCGGCCGTCGCGTCGGCCAGCTCCGGCGCTTCCAAAAAGGCGGGCTGCCGCACGAGCCAGAAATCGATCTCACGGCCGGACGCCTCGTAGTGGCGGGTGCGTTCGCGCAGCACCTCGTCGAGAGGCTCTTCCCGGATGAGGAACGCCTCGCTGGCGGCGATGAAGTGATGAACGGTCATGGCTGACGGCTGCCGAAGAGGGGCTCGTTTCTTGGATTGTGAATCAGGGCCCGCATCTCCCGCACCGCCTCGCGCAAGCCCACCGCCAGCGCTCGGGCCACGATCGTGTGGCCGATGTTGAGTTCCTCGATGCCGGCGATCCCGGCGATGGGCTCCACGTTTTGATACGTGAGCCCATGGCCGGCGTTCACCCGCAGGCCCAGCTGGCGGGCCAGGCCGCAGGCGTCCTCCAGACGGCGCAACTCCCCGGGCTGGGCGTCCCACTTGGCCTCGGCATAGCGGCCCGTGTGAAGCTCCACCCAGCGGGCCCCGGTCGCGCGGCTGGCGGCCAGCTGGCTGTCCTCGGGGTCTACGAACAGGCTGACGCCGATGCCCGCCCCCTGCAGCCGTTCCACCATCGCGCCGAGGCGTTCCACCTGGCTCACCACCTCCAACCCCCCTTCGGTGGTCACCTCCTCGCGACGTTCCGGCACCAGGGTGACCATGTCGGGCCGATGGCGCAGGGCGATGGCCTCCATCTCGCTGGTGGCGGCCATTTCCAGATTGAGGCGGGTGCGGACGGTGGCCCGCAGGAGTTCCACATCCCGATCCTGGATGTGGCGCCGATCTTCCCGCAGATGCACGGTGATGCCGTCGGCCCCGCCGAGCTCGGCCAGCAGGGCATGGGTCACGGGGTCCGGTTCCACCGTGCGGCGCGCCTGGCGCACGTTCGCCACGTGATCGATGTTCACCCCGAGGCTGGCCATGGGCGGCTGGGAAGGCTCCGGCGATGGTATGCGGGGCGTCGGCCGAAGCCGCAACTGCCCGGCTCCCCGACCCTGCGCACTCTCCTCCCCTTACGGTGACGACGTCCCTCCACCGCCCGGGCTGAGGTGTTGGTCGCTCGTTCCAAGCTGAGGCCGCAGCAGGTGGGGGCGTACCCCGGATCCCGGGCGCCCAGCGCCACCCAGGTGGCGGCGGTGCGCGACTCTCCCCCGGCTTCCTCCCCCCTGAGCCCGCGCGAGAGCACCCTCTGCAATGGCATCAGCCACTGGCTTTCTCCCCTGGCGATGGTGGTGACCCAGGACCTGGCCTTGCGGGGGTTCTTCTCGGAGGTGACGGTGCTAAGCGGGGAACAGCTGCCTCACGCGGGGCCGGTGCTGCTGGCCCCCACCCATCGGGCCCGCTGGGACGCGCTGCTGCTGCCCCACGCCGCGGGGCGGCGCGTCACGGGAAGAGACTGCCGTTTCATGGTCACGGTGGATGAGATGGTGGGCCTGCAGGGATGGTTCCTGCACCGCCTGGGCTGTTTCCCCGTCGACCAGGGCCGCCCCACCACGGCCAGCCTCCGACTGGCCCTTGATCTGCTCTCCAGGGGGGAGCAGTTGGTGGTCTTCCCCGAGGGGCGCATTCAACGGGTGGATGGGCCGATTCAGCTGCGGCAGGGCCTGGCGCGGCTGGCCCAGTTGGCCGAGGGGCAGGGGGTGCCGGTGGCCGTGGTGCCGGTGGGCATCGCCTACAGCCAGGCCGTTCCGCGGCTGGGCAACCGGGCGGCCCTCTGTTTTGGCGCACCCCTGAGGGCCGCGGGGCAGGGGCGCCAGGCGGCCCGGGCGTTCGGAGAGGAGCTGGCCAAGGCGATGGGGTCGGCCGAGCAAGCGGCCCGCGCAGCCGTGGGCCGTCCCCTGGCAGCCCCGTAAAGTTTTGCTTCCCAGCGTCTCCAGCCTGTGAAGCGGCTTCTGTTCCCCGCCCGTTGTCGTCAGGCCGGCTGGTGGAGCGCCCTTCTGCTGGCTGGACTGGCTTCCTCCGGTGTCGGGGTGGCGGGGGCCCAGCCCGCCCCTGCCCCCGGTTCCGTTTCCGCCCCGGCGACCACCGCCCCGGCGATTACCGCTTTTAGTGTGACGACCGTTCAGGGGCTGCTGGCTCGGGGGGATGGGGCCGCGGCGGCCGGCAACCTGGCGGAAGCCCGACGTGTTTACGATCAGGCCCGTGAGGCCAGCAAGCAGTTGCTGGGGTTCTACCGCGATCTGAGTGGCGCGTTCCGCGGCCTCGATGCCCGCATCCCGCGGGAGATGGATGACAAGGGCCGTCAGGTGCTGGATGCCTTGGTCCAGGCCAATCTGCGCCTGGCGGCCCTGTTCCGACGCCCGAACCAGCCGGAGGTGGCCGGGCCGCTGCGTGTGGAGGTGGGCAAGACGATGACGCCGAGCACGGAGGCGGGACGAAAGGCTTATCAGCAGTTGCTGGAGATCGGCTTCGCCACCACGCCCTACACGGCGCCGAGCGCCAACCCCAACTAGATTCCACCCATTCTTGACGACCAGCCATGGTTCAACTGGACCACGTGCGTTCCGCCATCCAGCAGGCTCTGCCCGATGCTTGCGTCGAGGTGGAGGATCTCACCGGTGGCGGGGATCATCTTCAAGTCAAGGTGGTGTCGCAAGCCTTTGCTGGACTTTCAAGGGTGAAGCAACACCAGCTGGTCTATGGCGCCCTGCGGGGTGAGCTGGCCAGTGAGGCCATCCATGCCCTCGCCCTGCAGACAGACACTCCCGGCTGAGGCGACGCCCTCGTTTCTCCACCCTTTTCCCTCTCGAATTTTCTTTTTCATGGACGCCGATCTTCAGAAGCGCATCAACGACCTGATCAACAGCAGCCCTGTTTTTGTCTTCATGAAAGGCAATAAGCTGATGCCGCAATGTGGCTTCTCCAACAACGTCGTTCAGATTTTGCACAGTCTTGGCGTACCGTTCGAAACCTTTGACGTGCTATCCGACATGGAGATTCGACAAGGGATCAAGGAATTTTCCAATTGGCCGACTATCCCTCAGGTTTATCTTAATGGAGAATTTATTGGAGGATCTGATATCTTGATCGAAATGTATAACAGCGGCGAACTGCGCGAAACGTTCACCGTCGCCCTGGCCTCCTGATCGAAGCGCAGCGGGGAGCGGGTCAACGTTCGATCAGTGACGTTCCCGCTCCATGAGTGTGCGGGGCTGGCCGTCTGGACCCGTGAAGCCAGAGGGATCGAGGATCCAGCGCTCGATGAGTTCCTCCAGCCGACGCTGGGACTGGTGGTCGAGCACGGCGGTGCGGCGGAGGGCATGCAGGTAGCCGTCGGCGTAGAGGCGCAGCTCGGAGGGGCTGTGATAACGATGGGCCAACTCCTGGCAGGCATCGCAGAGCGACTGGAAGTGGCGAATGGCGTCGGGATGTTGCAGAGCGGTCATGAGCTGGGCTGGCCCTACACCCATTTTGCCGCGCGTGGAAGGGAGGTGTGCGGGACGGGCTGCCCGGGGAACCGCACACTCCAGGGCGTTAAGCACTGCGAAAACGCAATAAAAGTGTTAAGCTGACGCAAGCCTTCTGTCTTATTTAAGACTCAAATCAAACCTTCCATGGCACAGCCGACCGAATCTGATTATGGCGGCCATGCGCGTCGCATTTTGGTCGTCGATCCCCATGCCACGCTTCGCACCGTTCTGGCGCAGCGCCTCCGGCAGGATGGCCACCTGGCCGCAGCTGTCGGGTCGGCCCAGGAAGCCCTGGATGTGTGCCAGGGGCAAGCGCCCCATCTTCTCGTGAGTGCTGAACTCCTGGAGGAAACCTCCGCTCTTCGCCTGGCGGCTCAGCTCCACTGCCCCGTGATGGTGCTCACGGCGCGGTCGGGTTCCGAACCGGTGGTGTCCCTGCTGGACGCGGGCGCCGATGATGTGTTGCGCAAGCCCTTTGGTCTGGAGGAGTTGGCAGCCCGTTGCCGCACCCTGCTGAGACGGAGCGGCACGGGCCTTCAAGAGCGGGTCTGCGTCGGCCCCCTGGAAGTTCACCTGTTGTTGCGGCAGGTCACCTTGCGGGACCAGCCTGTGGAATTGAGCCCGCGGGAATTCGCCTTGCTCTGCGCCTTGCTCATGCCGCCCGGCGTCGTGCGCACGCGACAGGAATTGCTGCGCATGGCCTGGCCTCCGTTCAGCGGCGGCCCCCGATCGGTGGACACCCAGGTGCTGACCCTCCGTCGCAAACTCGAACAGGCCGGCCTTGGCGAGGGCGGAGGCATCGAAACCATGCGTCAACAGGGCTATCGCTTCAGTCTGGATACCCTTCCAGAGACAGAGGATTCCTCCCTCGGCAAAGGGTCGATCCTTCTTCCCCAAACCAACGGCAGCCGCTTGATGGACCGGCCCGCTTGACCCCTTCGCTTTGAGGTGGTCACCGGCCCTCTGAGGTGGTCACCGGCTGACGAACACCACCCCTTCCGCCAAAAGCAGAGTGCCGCTCATCACCGCCAGGAGCTGATAGGTCCAGGGTGGTGTGAGCCGCTTCACCGCGCCGGTGGACACGCCAGAGAGGGAGCTGAACCGAGACAGAAAATCCTCAAAGCGTTCCACACGCTGGGGCAGAAGATAGGCCCGATCTCCGCCCTTGACGCGCACATAGAACACACGACCTCCCTGGCTGGTGGCCACGGGCGTCAGGCCCGCCACCTCGTTCCAGTTCAGTCGCCAGCCCCGACGCAGGAGCCAGGCACACCAGGCGGGATGGGTGACAGCCAGGCCCTCCGCATCGAGCACGACCCCTTCGCTGGTGAGGGCCACCACCCCGATCAAGCCCAGAAGGCAGGCCGCCCAGAGCCAGACCCGCAACCCGTCGGGGGCCAGCAGGGGGAGGGGCACGACCAGGGCGGCGTAGAGCGTCAGAAGGGTGAAGCGGATCAGGGGCGCCATGCCATGGCGGTGACGCTCTTGGCTCAGGGCGGTCATCGGTCCTCGGGAGAGCCGGGGAGGGGTTCGAGCACGGATGATGGGGTGTAAGCCCCTCCGAACACTTCCGCTTCCCGACCCTTCCAGAACTCTCCCAGGCGCATGAGATCCGCGTGGGCCTCACTCAGTTGGCGCATGTAATCCTCCGGGTCGAGGGAGTCCTTGCTCTCGCGCAGTTTGGTGAGGCGAAGCAGGTGCCACATCCAGGGTTTGCCGAGTTCACCGCGCTGCTCCAGGTAGCGGGCCAGATCCCGGGAACCGGGCAGGGGGGCGGGGCTCATCACTCTGGGAAGACAGTGAGGATCACGTTATGGTCCAGAGCCATCCGCCGCGAGGCGGAGCCCCGTCCAAGTGAGGCTCGCCGGTCTGGCGCGCGGATGGCTGGCCGTCGCGGGAACGGCTCTTCCCCGTCATGGCAGGAGTCTTTCTCCTGGCCCAGGCAGGTCAAAATGAGACGAGCTGACTTTCTTTCGCGATGGCCACCAAGCTGACGCGTTCTCCGCACCACCCTGGTTCGCTCCAATCTGTTCTCTTTCGGCAGGGGGGGCGGGGGCAGCGCTCCAGGCCGGCGTCCTGTTGCCGCCGGAGGGAAGCCCGACCTGTCGCCTGTCCACGGGCGGCGGACGCGTTCCAGGGGGAGGCCAGCCTTGTCGGGACTCGAAGCTGGCGGCTGCGGGCCTGGCGGGAGACCCTGATGGCCACCCTGCTCACCAGCCTGCTCACCTCCTCCGTGCTGGCGGCCCCTGAAACCTTTCGGCAGTCGCCCATCGTCAGCTGGCGCCAGTTCACCACTGCGGGACTGGCGGTGGGCCCCCTGCCGGGCCGAAGCGTGCTTGTGGATTGCCCCTGACGCTCCGAACGAAAACGCCGGCTTCTTGAAGGAAGCCGGCGAAGCGATCAACGCGCAAGGCCGATCGGTCCTGAAACGCCTTTTCGATTCAGGACCTCGACTTGGCGGAAAGTCGACGGAACTTGCGGGTCATGCTGAACGCGGCGCCCGCGCCAAGAATGGGCAGGGGACCGGGAACTTCGGTTGCGTTCAGGTTGTTCAGGCGGAAGTTGCCCGTGTTGAGCGCGTTGGCAAAGACGGCCGAGGTTTGGACGTAAATGGTCTGGTTGGCCGCGAGCCCCTGGAATAAGGAGGGCAAGGAGTAGGTGCCTGTTCCTGTGAACGTAATAGGGCTGAAGGTGCTGTTGTCCAGCGAGAAGCGGATGGTGCCAGATGTGATGTTGGCGGGGCTGTTGGCGTTGTCAAAGTCGCTGATGGCAAAAGAATTGAAATTGATGGGCTTGTTAAATGCCAGCTGGAAGCTCGACACGCCAACATTGCTGCCACCTCCAGTGCCGTAACCGCACCGGCCGATGTTGGACGTCCCTGTCGCGGCGAAGGCACAGAGGCCGTGTTCATTGATGTTGATGGTTTTCGGGTTGTTGCCTGTGCTGTTGGAGTTGCTGACCGTCAGCGTGATGCCGCTATCCAGGACTGTTTTGATACTGGCGTTAGTACTGGTGAGAGAAGTTAGATCGAATACTGCAGCCTGGGCAGGGGAGTGGCTCTGAAAGAAAACCACACCAGTGCCGATCAGCAGCGCGGGAATGAGACGCTTGGGACTCATGAGATGGATCGCTTGATGACGACGATCTAAAATTAGAAAGATCCTCGGGGGTCTCCTCGGCGCCTAATGTTTTCTTAAGCATGCCGTTTTTCGATCCGCACCGTGCGGGTCACGGCGCCAGTTCAGTCCTCCGACTCCTGCGCGTGACCTAAGGTTCCGGAAAGAAAGTATGCATCACGCTCAGAGCCTGAGTAGCGCTGGTAGTCATAGATGTTGAGCAGGCTCAGGTGGCGGTGCCGCACCAGCGGGGTCACAGCGGGCCGCATCCCCCGTCCGCGAAAGGCCTCAGCCAGCTGCGCATCCGGCAGCACCTCGATCTCCTTCATGGCGTCGGTGCGCAGCAGCAGCAACCGGCCCGGAGGATTGGAGAGGGGGAAGGGCGGCTCCGTGAGGAAGAACGCGCGGGTCTGCTCCGTCGTCCAGGGGGAAGGGCTGAGAAACGCTCGCTCCGGACTGTTCAGCTTGGCCAGGAAGGTCGCCGCCTCCCCATCCCCCCCGGTGAGGGCGAGGGCGGCCTGAGGGGAGACGAAATCCCCGGGCTCGATCAAGCTGCCAAGCATCCCGATCCAGGGATGGGCCGCCAGGATCCGTGTCATCGTCGCGAGCCAGCACCCCGCCCCTGCCTGGATCACCACATCACTTTCCATGTAGGCATGAATGGCTCCCACCCCGGCCAGCCGCTCCCGGTAGGCGGTGCGCAGGTTGTTCCAGGAGTTGGTGGGGAAGCGCACCACCTCCGCAAACAGGCCGCGCCGCTGAAACCCCTCGATCACCTCGCCCACCAGAGGCGATGGATCGGCGTTGTCGAGAAGCACAACCCGCGTGGGGGTGCGGGTGTGACGCCAGAGGGCGTCGAGGCATTGCCACAGATAAAGGGGACGACCGCAGGAGGCCAGAAAGATCGTGATCGGCTCCTCTCCTGAGAGGGTCTCCTCCAGGGAGTCGGGACCAGAGGCCAAGGCGCTCATGTCCCCCGCTCGGCCGCCGTCCGGGCGGCCAGTTGTGCGGCCATGGCCGCCGTGCGGGCGTTGGAGCGGGGAATGGGAATGGCGGGGTTGGGAGCGAGGCCGACAAAGGCCCGGAGGTCGGAAAAGGTTTCGGGGGCCTCCAGGGGCGCCACGAACAGCCTTCCTGGCTGCGAAGCGAAAAAGGCCAGCACGTCCTCGCTGTGACGGCGGTAGATCTTGGTGTAGTGGCTGCGGTGGCCCATCAGCGAGAGCAGGCCAGGCGCACCGGGGTGGAGGTCGGGTCGTTGGGCCACCAGGTCGCGCAGCTCCTCCTCACGCTCGTAGATCCTGGCATGAAGGTCAGTGGGACCTGGATTCACCCCGCCACTGTGATGGCAGAGAGAGTCGAACCAGTCGTCGGGATCGCGGGTGAGGAGCAGAAAACGAGCCTGGGGGAAGCGCTCGGCCAGTACCCGGTACAGCCCTGGAGCCCACCAAGGGTCGTCCTCCAGGATCTCCGCCCGCTGGAATTCAGGACTGCGGAAGATGGCCTCCAGCTCGCCGCGCCCCCAGAGCAGGCTCCACCCGAGACGGGCGGAGGTGGGGTGGCCAGCCCGCGCCAGGCCATGGGCCTCCAGCCAGTCGCCGACGCTGGTGGTGCCGCTGCGCTGCATCGACAGGCAGAAGAACGGATGGGGGCAGGGGGGGCGGAGACCAAGGGGTTGAACATTCAGGCGGCGGAATCCCTCCACGTGGGCCGCGGTGAGGGGAAGAACGGACGCGGCGGCCGGTGCCGGGGGGCCATCTCCCAACCACGCCACCGCATGGCCCCCCAGGACCTCGGCGAGAATCTCCATCTCCGGCCGGTAGGCGGCCTGGATCCTCGCCCTCAGGGTCTGCGGCATCAGTTGAGGCGCCGCCGCCTGATTCACCGGCTGGGCAATCGCCTCAGGATCCAGCGCCATCTCTGGCAGGCCCAGAAACCGCTGGATGGACCCCAGGACGGTGGCCGGCTCCCGGGCAATGCCATCAAGGAAGACCAGCAGAATCTGGTCGGGAGAAAAGTGGCGGCAATAGCGAAGGATCGTCTTGGAATACTCTCCGCGCGGTCGACCATTGTCGGTGTCAAACAGGCGCATCGCCGGAGGATCTCCCAGGGCCAGTGACCCGTCCGCCTGTTTCATCAAACATTGCGACCAGAACCGATCCACGGGATGGCGCAGCAGGAACAGCAGCTTGGCCTTCGGAGCCAGAGCATGCATGTGGGCGATTTCCGCGTCCGTGCAGACCGCGTAGCGCGGTGTGATCTCTCCCACCAGGCTGCCGGGGGGCGCCAGGGCGAACACCATTTTGTACCAGGCATCGTCGCGGTCGATGAGATGGTCGAGCGCCGTCCAGGCGAGCCGGGTCACATCCTCCTGCTCCACGCAGTCCCGGAGCGCCCCAAGCGCCATGACGCGCCAGGCGGGATCCTCCAATCGTTCCAGAACCGCAGGGGGAGGAGGGTGGCCGTCGGGGAGCTGGCGATCGAAATAATGCAACTCGCGCCGCGGCGGCATCCAGATCCTCGGATGCTGGGCCAGATTGTGTCGCAACCAGCAGGTTCCGGCTTTCTGTGCGCCGATGCCGAGGAAGTCGGGACAGCGAGGCTGCATGACCGCCCTTGGAGCGGAAAGGCTTTTTCTCCAAGCTTTGATGCTACCTCCGTAGGGTGGGTGGACAGCGATCCGGTGAGAGCAGGGGAGTGAAGGCGCCACCGCTCGCGATTCTCGGGGGCCTTCCGGCCTTCTCCACCCCACGGCATGTGGGCGCCCCCTTCATCCCCCCGCGCCAGGGGCTTCACGCCGCCCTCGACGACCTTCTGGACTCCGGCTGGTTGACGAACAACGGACCCTGCGTTCATCGGCTGGAAACCCTCCTGGCCGCTCGCCACGGGGTGAACCAGGCCGTGGCCGTGGCCAACGGCACCCTGGCCCTGCAACTGCTGTTTCGCGCTCTTGGCCTGCGGGGAGAGATCCTTCTCCCCGCCTTCACCTTCATCGCCACCGCCCATGCGGCGACCTGGGAGCGGTTGGACCCCCGCTTTGTCGATATCGATCGCGACACCCACTGCCTGGACCCCCGGGCGGCCGCTGAGGCCGTGGGGGGGGCCACGGCCGCCATCGTTGGCGTTCACCTCTGGGGGCAGCGCTGTGACGTGGAGGGATTGGGACGGATCGCCTCCCGAGCCGGGGTGCCCCTGATCCTGGACGGTGCCCAGGGGCTGGGGATTCCGATGGAGGCCCCCTCGGGAGCGCTGGCCTGTGTGCTCAGCCTGCACGCGACAAAAATCGTCTGCGGCCTCGAGGGAGGGGTCGTGCTCACCAACGATGGCGCCCTGGCGGCGGAACTGCGCCGCATGCGCAACTTCGGCTTTGCCGGTTATGACAAGGTGGTGGGTCTGGGAACCAATGCCAAGCTCAATGAGTTTTCCGCCACGTTCGCCCTGCAGGCCTTGAGCTGCCTGGACAGCCTGATCGAACGCAACAGAATCATCCGGCAAGAGTACAAAGCCTGTCTGGATAACCTGCCTGGTATCACATTCCACGCGCCGGCGAAGGCCGACAGCATCAATCATCATTACGTTGTTCTTATGGTGGATGAGCAACAATGTCCCTTGACACGTGATGCGTTGATGCACGTTCTCTGGGCGGAGAACATCCTTGCCAGGCGCTATTTCCATCCGGGTTGCCACCGCATGGAGCCCTACCGCAGCCGGGACGCCGCTGATCCCCCCGTCCTGCCCGTCACGGAAGAGGTGGCCGGGAGCGTGCTCGTTCTGCCGGCGGGTTCGGCCGTTCGTCGCACGGAGGTGGGGGCCATCGGCGAGCGCATGCGCCAGGCGCTCGACCAGGCCCCCCTCGTGAACGCGAGCCTCGTGGGCGGATCCGGTGCCTGAGCCCCACTAGAGTTGCTGCCTCGTCTGCCGTCCGGGCTCCATGGGAGGCTTCCTCACCCCCTCCGAATTGGAGGAGATGGGCTTCCAGGCGGTGGGCGTGAATGTGAGGGTGGATCGTTCCGTGCTGGTGTTCAACCCCCACTGGATCACTCTGGGCGACCATTGCCGCATCGACGCCTTGGCCCTGATCAGCGCGGGGCCGGAAGGGATCCGGATCGGCCGCCATGTGCACCTGGGGGCGGGTTGTCAGATCTTCGGCGGCGGCGGCCTGGTGAGGATGGAAGACTTCAGCGGCCTGTCAGGTCGGGCCTCCATCTACACCAGCACCGACGACTTCATCGGCGGTTGGATGACCAACCCCACCCTTCCAGACCGCTTCCGCAACGTCCGCAACGCCGCAGTAATCCTACGCAAGCACGCTGGTGTCGGTTGCGGATCCGTGATCCTTCCGGGGGTGGAGATGGGCTTTGGCAGCCTTGCCGGTGCCCTCACCCTGGTGCGCAAATCCGTGCGAGAGGGCGTCGTCCTTTTGGGCAATCCAGCCCGGGAGATCGCCCAGCGCGGGCTGAGCCGGCTGAAACACCTGGAGCGGGAGCTCCTGGCCAGCGAAGGGGGAGAAACCCTTCCGTCCTGAGCGCGGCACGCTCCCGCTTCCCCGGGCCCAACTCCGGGGAACGCTTCGGGCGGCGCTGTCCCGGTGGCGACAACAGACGCCTGAACGAGAGTCCCCCCGGGCCGCCGCGACATCGGGGAAGGCCTTAGGACAGGCTTCTGACCGTGCGAGCCCATGGCCACAGGCAGACCGCGAGCGGGGGGCCGTCCTCAGAAGCCCATGGCGGGGCTGCGATCCTTGGCCCGAGCCGCCGGCTTCTCCGCTCTGCTGGCGACCCTCGTGAGCGCGGCTTCTGGGGCCAGGGCCCTGGAGGCGGATGTGATGAAGCTGCTCGACCAGCGTCAGTGCGCCGCCTGTCGTCTGCAGGACGCGGATCTGGTATGGGCGGATCTGCGGGATGCCAACCTGGCGCGAGCCCAGCTGCAACGGGCCAACCTCAGCCAGGCCCGGCTGGATGGGGCCAATCTGCGGGGGGCGGATCTGCGGTTCACCAGTCTGCAGGGCGCTTCGTTGCGGGGGGCGGATCTGCGGGGAGCCCAACTGCTGGGAACGGATTTGCGGCAGAGCGATCTCAGCGGCGCCCAGCTCGATCCTGGCGCCCTGGAACGCAGTCATTGGGACGGAGCCCTGGGCATGGAGTCGAACGCGTTGAGCTACGCGGCCTTGCACAACGCTGCGGTGGCGGCGGCCCTGGGGGGGCGCCAGCCGGAGGCCGAGCGGCTGTTTGGCGACGCCTTGCGCCAGAACCCGGACGCGGCGATCACCTGGCTGGCCCGGGGGGTGAGTCGCGCTGACCAGGGCAAGCAGGACGAGGCACGCCAAGACCTCGACTACGCCGCCGCGCTCTACGAGCGGCAAGGCGACAAGGAGGAGGCCCGGCGGATTCAGGAGGCGGCCCGGCAGCTGGGCGTCGCCCCTGCCAAGACACCCGGAGGCAATGGCATGGGCAGCGCTCTGCTGAGCGGCGCAGTGGGTTTGGCGCAATTTCTGGCCCCCCTGGCCCTGAAGGCTCTGGTGCCCCTGGGTCTCTGAGGTGTTTGGGGCGGTGCGGGGAGAGTCAGCGCTGGGGATAGGCCCCGGGCATGCTGGACGACGGGGAGGAGTTCATGAATTGGCGGGTATCGCGGGTCGAGGGCTCGAAGCCATAGCCGTAGGTGCCGCCCTCGCTGTCGTTGATGATGCGGGGGGTGACCATCACGACGAGTTCCCGTTTCGTGCGCCCTCCGCCACTGTTGCGGAAGAATTGGCCCACGATCGGCAGATCCCCCAGGATGGGCCACTTGGTGACCGCTTCCAGATCGCGGTCGGAAATCACCCCGGTGAGAATCAACGTCTGTCCGTCGCGCACCCGCGCGTTGCCCGTGTCCAAACTGCGCAAGGCAAGAATGTCAATGAAGCCGCAGCCCGCCACGAACTGGCGACGGGTGGCCGCGGAGATTGAAGGGGAAAGGGAAAAAGTGACAAAACCATTGTCGTCGATCTTGCTGACGCGCGCGCCGAATGTCAGGCCAGCGATGCCGAACTCTGGTTGACAGGAATTGGGAGCCCCGTTCTGTCCAGCTTGCACGGTGTAGTTGGTGATCAACTGCTCACCCACCACCACAGCGGATTCATTGGCTCGCCTGCGGCCAATCCTGGGCACGATGGTGTTGGTGCTCGTTGGGGTGCCAATGAAAGCGGCCAAACCGCTGCCCTCTGTTTGCTGGTTTTGCTGGCCCTGGTCGCTATCGGCGGACACCAGCTCGGAATTTTCCGAGAGGATCAACGTCGGGCTGGCGAGCACTTTTGTGGTGCGCGATTCAATCACAGCCCGAACAAAATCAAAGAATTGTTTGCGAGGATATTGGAAGGCGCTGGGAAGCTCATATTCAAAGGTGGTTGCGGTTCCCGGAGTGGTTGTTGACACAACAGAACCATTGACGACAGACACGGTTGTTGTGGGTGGCGTGCCTGGAGTCACCGTCGTGACCCCCGGCCTGCCTGGATTGCTGTAACTGCCGAAACCGGGTCGCAAGAGTTGGTTGGGGTTGTTGCTGGAGAAGGGTGTGGGTTCATTCGGGGGATACAGCTGATTGGAGAAGGCATTGCCATCGCTGTTCAATCCCGGAAGTTTGAAGCGCCCCGCTCCCACGATCGGCGACGATCCCTGGATCGGGTCATACAAGCCCGGCAATCCAGCCTCTGCCGTTCCCGGTGGCCGGAGGGCGCCGAAATTGGCCACAAGCTCACCCTGCTTGTTGACGATGAAATTGTTTCCCCAACGGAAAGCGAAACTGTTGTCGATGGATTTGTCGTTGTCCAGAGTGACATCGAGAATGCGAATCGACAAGGCCACTTGCCGCTGTCGCAGATCAAGTTGGCGGAGATATTGTTCGCCGATGCTCACCTGATTCGGCTGGCCCACCAGGGTGATCGTTCCAAGCCGTTGATCGGTGGTCCCGGAAAGGCCTCTCAATGGCCCACTCTCGCCACCAAAGGTCCGGATCGTTGTGAACGTGGATTCCGAGCGTGTGGTGTTGCTTTGGGTCGTGCCCCCATTGGTTGCCCCTCCCCCCGCGCTCGTCGTCGACCCTTGCGCTGTCACAACGGACGTTGTGTTGGGGATGCGAATCAGGGCGCCCAGGCTGGCCAGATATTCCGCAGCGCTCTGGGCGGAAACCTGGTTCAGCCTGTACACCTTGGAGGCCATGGTTCCCGCACCCGAGCTGAGGGCATCACGACCCGCGATGATCGTGTTGCCAACAAGTCTGGCCTGCAGGCCTGCACCAGACAGAATCATGTTGAAGGCCGTGGAGAACTTCTCTCCCTCAAAAGAGGCTGTGACACGGGGTGACGTCTGCTCGGAAGAGGCCTTTTCGGCGTCTTTGGTTTCGGCTGGAGACCGATACACAAACCCATAGCCCCCTGCCCGCGCTATGGATTGCAGCGCCAACGACGCGGGCACGCCATTGAACGTCAATTTCACCGGCGGGCCATCCACCCGCAGAAAATTGGGATCCTGCAGCAGCATGGTCCCCACCGCCATGTCGCCCACCGGTGGCGCCGTGGCCCGCTGCCGCAGAGGGGGCACCACATTCGGGGTGGCGACGGCCCCCGGCACGAGCACATTGGATCGCATGGTCTGCAAGGAGGGCTGGATTGGCGCCGGGAAGCTCAGCACCAGGTCCCGTCCGTCAGCACTCACCAGGGGGCGACCCACGCCGAAGCCGGCCACCGGCGTCACCTGCAGGTTGTAGTTCGTGCCGCCCCCGTCCAGGCTGATGCTCTGAAACCCCGCCTCGGGCACGCCGATCTGCCGCGGTCCATTCGGCAGAATCGAGGGCCGGGAGGTGTAGAGCCTCCCGATCCAGCTCGTGCCGCGGGTGGTCTGCTCCAACTGGGGACCGGTGCCCGCGTTCTCCACCACCACCTCCACCGCATCTCGCACCCGCCGCACCTTCAACCCCATGGCCGCCGGAGCCACCACCCGCACCGGACCCGGCTGATTGGGATAGGCGGGAATGGGCGGGGGAAAAGCCTCCTGGGCTCGTGCCGCGCCGCCCGGATCGTGCAGCGGCACGGCCAACAGGCTAAGCCCAGCGCCAAAAGCCGAACAACGTCGCCCCAAGGATCCAGCGGGGTGGGCTCCGCCACGATCACCTCCCCAAACCATCTCCAGACTCTTCACGAATCGCGCCATTGAACCACTGAAAACTGCTTCACCGATGGCCGCCGGGACGGCTGCCGCACTAGCCGGGCGGGGCTGGCGGCGGCGGGGGAGGAGCCAACGGCTTCTTGGTCGCCTCCGGCCCTTCCTTGGACCAGAGCGTGAGAGAAAGCTTCAGGTCCACAATCGGTGAGACAGGCGGCAGCTCCCGTGGTTTGCCGGATTTGATCTCCCGCACCTTCAGGCTGAGGTCCTTCTGCTCCACCAACACCTCCAACCGCTCGACGCGACGCAGAAAGTCCAACAGTCGGGGATAGGTGCCGCTGGCGACCAGCAGCAGGGATCGCTCCTTCAACCCCGCCTTGCCCAGGGCGTCGGGGGCGGGTCGCTTCCCCAGGAGGCCGGGGGGCACTCCTGGCGCTGCTGGCGGCGGTGTCCCCTGAGGCTTGACGCCGGGGACGGCGCCAATGGCCGTGGCGGAAACGGGCTCGAAGAGCTCCAAGCTCACGTTGGCCTGTCTGGCCTCCAGGTCGAGCGTCGCCAGAACCGTTGACAGATCCCCTTCCTTTCCCGCCACCAGCTGAACGAGCTGTTTCTCCTGGCCCTGCAATCGCTGACGTTGCTTCTGGATCTGCTCGCTCTCGAGGGTCAACCGCTCAAGCTCCTGTCGGTGTTGCTCCAGCTCCCTCAGGTGCTTCATCACCTTGCCGATCTCCAGACCGAGGGGCAGGGCCAAGGCCAACAGCAACACGGTCGAGAGTGCGCCACCCGCCACGATCGGCGCCCACAGCCAGAGGCGTTGGGACTGGAGGGGTTCCGTCCCCATCTCCTCTCCTGGCCCCGAACCACTGCGGAAGTTGATCACTTCAGCAATTCCTCCCGTTGCAGCCGCTCCAGGCGACGCACCATTCCATCGGCCTTGAGGCGTTCCATCACCCCCAGGAGCTTGTCGGGGGGCAGGGGCGAGAGGGTGGCCTTCATCTGAAACGTCACGGCACTGGGAAGGAGCACCTTGATGGGCCGCGGCGCGGTGGACACGGTCGAGGGTTGGGGCGACTGGATTTCAAATTCCTCCTCGGGCACCCGCGCCACCTTCGCCAGGGTGATCCCTTTGGCCTGAAACAGGGGCGAACGGCGCAACATCAACTCCAGGGCATTGACCCGGCCGAAGGCCACGGGATCGCGGGCGATCCCCTCCAGACGCACCTCGGTGGGACCAACCATCTCCACCTTGGTCAGCTGCACACCCGCCGGCACCCGCAGCTGAAGATCCGCCAGCAACGCTGAGGAACTGCGCACATTGGTCAAGCGGTCCACCAGCTGCTGGTTGGCGGACTGGATGGCGCTGGCCTGGCTCTTGTCGCGGGAGACGATCTCCCTTTTCTGGTTGGCCTGCTGTTCGTAGCCGGCCATCTCGGCTTCCCGCCCGCGCAACATCCCGTGCGCGACCACCAGCAGGGCACAGCCCCCGAGCGACACGCCCAGGACGAGCCCGCCGATCACCACGCCGCGACGGAGCAGGGCCGGCCGCGTCTGGAGAACAGCCGAAAAGGGCGGTTGCCCCAGCTGTTGGCGGTGTTCCCGCAGCAGATCCAGCGGGGGGGGCGTTGAAGCCGGGCCGGAGCGGCGCGGCGGAACCGCCCGGGGGGCAGCGGGGGGCTGGAGTCCCGTCACCATGCGGGGGATCAGGACCAGATCCGCCAGCTGTCCCACGCCGCAGAGCCCGAAGGTGAGCAGCCAGAGCAGACCGGAGCGGGGCCGGCGGTTGTACAGCCGATGGAGCCCGCAGAGGCCCAGCAACCCCAGACACCACACGCCGTAGCTCAGGGGCACGCTGCGGGGGGGCGCCTCTTCTTGCGAGGCGTCCGGAAGGCTGAGGCTGGACGCGGGGGCGGGGGAGCGGGTCAAAGCGACGGCTCCGGAATGGCCAGACCAGCGAGCACCAGCGAGGCGAAAGGCAGCACGTCCAACTCCCGTGCCGGCTGCCCGAGCACATCCTCGAGGGCCTCCTGCTCCTCGATCGGCTCCTCCAGCAGCAAGCGCAACTCCCCCGCATCGGGAAACTCCTTGCGCAAAAAGGTCAGGCAACGCTCCACCTCGGGGATCAGCCGCTCTCCCTTTTCCACCAGCACCCGTTCAAAGAGCGGCAGTCCGTCGTGAATCGCCAGGAGTGGCCGGCCGCGCGTTCCCTCCGGAGAGATCAGCAGGACGAGCTTGTCGGGTGGGATGTCCGCCAGCTGAGGGCGCAGCGCCGCCAGCCGGCAGCTCTGGGGGGCGGCGAGGCGATCGAGGTTGAGACCCGCCTGATCAAACACGTCGATCCAGCCGTCGACCACCTCCCGCGCCGTGGCCGCCAGCAACAGTTTGCCCGGCGCTTCGGGGAAGGGTTGCAAATCAATCGTTGCTTCGGAGAGGGGCATGGGGAACCCCAGATCGGGATCCAGGGCCCGCAGTGCCGGCACCGCTTCCTCCGGATCCGGCGCGTTGGGCCAGTCCACCACGCGCCAGTGCACCGCCTCCTGGGGCAGGGAGGCCATCACACGGGCCTCCATGAGGTTTTCGCGCAGCATCAGCTCCCCGATCAGATCAGAGAGGGCTTCCACCTCGATGGGCAGGCCTGCCTTGCAGGTTTTGGCGGGGAGTGGAAGATCCACGCAAAGACCACCGGGTTGGCCCTTGATCAGGGGCTGTCCCACCATGCGGATGTCGTGGAGCTCCAACAGCACCTGCTGGGGAAACAAGCGGCTCTGCCATGTGCGCGCCCTCCCCTTCAGACCATCGATCAGCTCGGCGACGTCCAACGCAACGGCAAATGCTCCAGCGAACGTATCCGAATCTCACCGCCATGGTTGACCGCAGCCAACCGCTTCGCTGAGTGTTGCGATGCCCTGGCGATCCAGCTGCTCACTCAAGCCTTCCAGGATCCGCGGCACCAGGGCGGGACCCTCGTAGATCCAGCCGGTGTAGAGCTGAAGCAGGGAGGCTCCGGCGGCGATGCGCTCCCAGGCCGACTCCGCCGAATCCAAGCCCCCCACGCCGATCAAGGGCAGGGCCGGACCGGCCGTGGCCCGCAGGCGCCGGAGCACCGCCAGCGCCCGCGCCCGCAGGGGCCGCCCGCTCAGCCCCCCCTCCTCATCCGCCAGGGGGCGGCCGGTCTGGGTCAGCACACGCTGATCCAGACCCAGCCGGTCGCGGCTGGTGTTGACGGCGATCACGCCCGCCAGGCCCTCCTCGTAGGCCAGACGGGCAATCGCGTCGATGGCGTCATCCTCCAGGTCAGGGGCGATCTTCACCAGGAGCGGCGGGCAGGCCGGCAGCCGACGCAAGCGCTCCACCAGCCGGCGCAGCAGGGTCTCATCCTGCAGATCGCGCAGGCCGGGGGTGTTCGGCGAGCTCACATTCACCACGGCGTAATCGGCCAGGGGAGCGAGCAGGGTGAGGCTGGCGGCGTAGTCCTCCGGCGCTTGGTCGAGGGGGGTGTGGCGCGATTTGCCGAGATTCAATCCCAGCACCGCCGGGCGTCGGCCCGGGGGCGGCAGCTGCTGGCGTTCCAGGGTGCGCCGCACGGCCGCCGCCCCCTGGGTGTTGAAGCCCATGCGATTCAGCGCCGCCTTCTCCGCCGCCAGCCGGAACAGGCGGGGCCGTGGATTGCCCGGTTGGCCTGCGGCGGTGACCGTTCCCAGCTCGGCGAAGCCAAAACCGAAGCGATGCCAGATCGCCGCGGCCACCCCATCTTTGTCGAAACCGGCCGCCAGGCCGAGGGGATTGGTGAAGCGACAACCGAACAGGGTCTGCTCCAGCCGGGGGTCATGGCGACACAATTCGCTCTCGAGGGCGGCCAGCGACTGTTGAACCACGGGCCAGCGACGGCGCAACGCCAGCTGTTCCAGGCCGGACAGGGTCAGACGGCTCAGCAGTTCGGCGTCCAGTCCCTCATCTTGTCGCAACAGGGGAGCCAGCAACCGCTGGTGAAGGGTCCCACTGACTCCGGCCTGTCGCGCCACCATCTGTTATGCCACACACCGCGCCGGATCATCCTCCATCGGCGCGTCGCAATCGCCACAGTCCCGCCGGGAGGGGTTCCACCAGCCAGTCGCGCCACCGCCAGGGCCCCTGGCGCCGCTCCAGCTGGGCCAGGGGTTGTTCGACCAGCTGGGCCAGCTCCACCACCGTGAGCCCATGACCTCCCGCCGCCAGGCGTTCCGCCAGCTCCAGGCGACTCAGCAGCTGGCGCAGGGCCGGGGGAGCCGGATCGTCGCGTCCCTCCGTTTGCTCGCCGGAGGTCCCCCGCCTGGCCGCCCCCCCCGGAGGAGAGCCGGCCAGGCGGGGCACCGTGCCACGGGAGAACGCCACGGCGATGGCATCGCAGCGGTCGTTCTCCGGATGCCCGCTGTGGCCCCGCACATGGCGCAGCTCCACCCCCTCCAGTCGGGCCCCATCCAGTTGGTCCCAGAGGTCGCGGTTGAGCACCGCACCCCCGGCCGCCGTGCGCCATCCCTTGCGCTTCCAGCCCGGCAGCCACTTCTGGAGGCCATCGATCAGATAGCGGCTGTCGGTGAGAAGCGCCAGGTGGGGGTGGCGCGGCAGGACGCGCAGGGCGCACAGCACCTCCAGGGCCGCTGTGAGTTCCATGCGGTTGTTGGTGGTGGCGGGGTCATGCCCCCCCCATTCCCGCAGGGATCCATCCTCGAAGCGCAACAGGGCACCCCACCCCCCCGGGCCCGGATTGCCGCTGCAGGCCCCGTCACACGCGGCCAGCAGCACCCGTCCCGCGGCTCCGGCGTCGCCTGTCGCCTCGTCCTGCCCCTCCATGGCTCCTCGCTCGTTTGTGGATCAGGTGTTGCCCCTGGCTCCAGGGTGGCTTTAATGGCAGCCCGTCCCGTGTCCGGGGCCCTGCCTGTTGACCATGAAGCGACCCTACCTGGCCTTCGCCACCCTCGCCCTGGTGGCCGGACTCAGCGCCGGGCAGGTGGCGGGGGTTCGGGCCAATGGGCTCTTCGGCAGCGCCTCGGTGGAGTCCGCTCGTTTCGCCGTGCTTGCCCGTCCGGTGGGCGACGATGACTGGACCCTGGTGGTGTTGGAGCAGCTGCGGGCCCGCCCCTTCTGCTGGACCCCCCGGCCCGACGGCCTGGTGGATCCCAGCCTGAACCGCTTTGACTACACCGGCATCTGCGGCCGATTCATTGACAGCAACGGCTATTCCCTTCGCATGGGCGATGTGGATTACAGCCACGCCTACCGGTTGCGGGTGCAGCCCCAGCGGGCTGAGCTGCTGCTGCTGGCCTCCACGGCCTCCCGGGGGGCGGAGCTGCTGGTGGGGCGGGGCCCGGTGCCCCGGCGGGATCGCGACCTGTTCGTCTCCCTGAAGCTGGAACCGGGTTGGGAGCTGCGACGCCGGACGTTCGGCGATCGCAGCCTCAACCACGTGTATTTCTCCAACGGGCAGTCCCTCGACAGCCTGATCGCCACTGCCCGGGGTCAGGCGGCGCCGAGCGATGGCGGGCAGACCGCGCCGGCGACGTTTTCGCCCGTGGCTCCCCCTCCGCTGGGCTCTCTTGGCGCAGACCCGTCCACTCCCCCGAGAACGCGGGAGTCGATGAGGACGCAGGGAGCCCGACCGATCGCCTCCCCCTGGAGCCCCGCTCCGCAGGCCAGGCCCGCCACCGCAGAGACCCCAGCCGATGGGGCCCCGTCCGCCGGCGTGGTGGCGCTCCAGGTGATTCCCTACGTGGAGCGCGGCGGCGATGGGGCGCAACCGCTGACCAGCGAACGCCTCAGTGCCAGCCGGGATCAAGAGTCACTTCGCTGACTGACCTGTTGGACTGGGCGGCCTTGGTCGCTCTCGTTATGGTTCTGGCGTGTGAGGAGTGCTGAACGTCACGCCAGGGTCGAAACGAGGACAGACTCCCGGCCAGCGTTCATCTCCGCGACCCTGCCTTCGGCGGGGTTTTTTTTTGGCTGGGCGCGGGCACGGGCCAGAACGAAAAAACCGGCCCTTTCGGGCCGGCGTCGCGGGAGCCTCCAGGGCGGGAGACCGAGGGAGCGCATCACTTGATGGTGACTTTGCCGCCCGCTTCTTCGATGGTTTTCTTCAGGGCTTCGGCATCTTCTTTCTTGATGCCTTCCTTGACGGCCTTGGGAGCCGCTTCCACCAGGGCCTTGGCTTCGCCGAGGCCGAGGCCGGTGACCTCGCGGACGGCCTTGAGCACCTTGATCTTGGCGGCGGCGTCGAAGCCGTCGAGGAGGACGTCGACTTCGGTCTGCTCTTCCACCGGTTCAGCGGCGGCGGCGGCCGGAGCGGCCATCACAACGCCAGCGGAAGCGGCGGCGGAAACGCCGAAGGCTTCTTCGATCTGCTTGACGAGCTCGGAGGCTTCCAGCAGGGACAGGGTCTTCAGTTGTTCGAGGATTTGGTCAGTAGCTGCGGTCATGGTTTGGGAATCAGCAACAGATCAGGGGTGGGGGAAAGGGGGGCAAAGGGCTGGCCCGGGGCGGTGCGCCGGGCTCAGGAGCCCGTGCCTTCGCCTTCGGCGTGCTGCTTGAGCGCCCGGGCGAGACCGGATGGCACCTCATTGATCCCGACAGCCAACTGGGTGGCCACGGCATTGATCGCACCGGCGATCTGTGCCAGGAGCACCTCCTTGGAGGGCAGATCCCCGATGGCCTTGATGTCCGCTTCCGAGAGCAGCGTGCCTTCAAACAGGCCGCCCTTGGTCTGGGACTTCTTGGTGTCCTTCTGGAAGGACTGCACGGCTTTCACCGCGCCGCCAACGTCGCCCTTGATGAGCACGAAGGCGTTGGGGCCATCGAGGAGGGATTCGAGGGCCGTCCAGGCAGTGTCTCCAGCAATGGCACGGCGCATCAAGGTGTTTTTGGTCACCTTGCAGACACCGTTGATCGGAGCGAGGCGGGTGCGAAGATCCGTCAGCTCGCGGATGGAGAGGCCCTGATAATCCAGGACCAGTGCCATTTCGGCCTCACCGAGGAGCTGCTTGAGCTCTTCGACGATCTGTTGCTTGCTCTCCAGCGTGCGGCCCATAAGTTGTGGAGCGAATCGTGAGGAACAAGCCGGGAACGCGACCCCGAGAACCTCTCTGAGGCAAGCTTCAGAAGAGGCGACGAGGCCGCGGCTGGTTCAGCTCCCGATTCGCCCATAGAGGAGCGAAGGGGTTCAAACGTTGACGCTAGGACCTCGGCAGGATTTACATCACCACCGCGTTGCTCTTCCCTGAGGAAGACCAACGCGGCGGGCATCACCTGCTGTCTTGGGTGGGGCGCGTGCCCTCTGGCCTAAGCCAGAACTTCAATGTATCACCCGAGGTGTCTCAACTCTCCTTCTTGATGTCCTGCAGGGCAGACACATCCACCGGCACGGAGGGCCCCATGGTGGAGGTGACATACAGACTGCGCCAGTAGCGGCCCTTGGCACCGCTGGGCTTGTTGCGATCAATCGTTTCCTGAAGGGCCTTGAGGTTGTCGAGCAGATGATCGGCACTGAAGCTGGCCTTGCCGAAGCGCACATGCACGATGCCGGTGCGGTCGGCCCGGAATTCCAGCTTGCCCGCCTTGAATTCAGCGATCGCCCCAGCCAGATCAGTGGTGACCGTGCCGGCCTTGGGGTTGGGCATCAAGCCCCGAGGACCCAGCACCCGACCCAGCTTGGCCACCTTGGGCATCATGTCGGGCGTGGCGATGAGCAGATCAAAGTTGATCGCACCGCCGGCGATCTCCTCCACCAGCTCCTCGTCACCCGACAGGTCGGCTCCGGCAGCCTTGGCTTCCGCCACCTTCTCGCCCCGGGCGATCACAGCCACCCGCACGGTCTGCCCCGTGCCGTGGGGCAGGGCCACGGTGGTGCGGAGCTGCTGATCGGTGTATTTGGGGTCGATACCCAGGCGCGCATGGGCTTCGATGGTTTCGTCGAACTTCGCCGTGGCGTTCGTTTTCACCAGCTGCAGCGCCTCCTCGGGCGCGTAGAGCCGGTCTTCGACCGTTTTGGCGATGGCGTTGAAGCGCTTGGAGGGATGGCTCATGGAAGGAAGGGGTGCGAACGACCGTGGTGGTCTCCCCCGGTGGGGTGAAGGGTGGGTGGAACGGGAGGGTCTGAGGAGGATCAGTCGCTGATGGTGACGCCCATATTGCGGGCGGTTCCCTCAATGATGCGCATGGCCGACTCCACGCTGGTGCAGTTGAGGTCGGGCAGCTTGGTGCGCGCGATCTCCTCGAGCTGGGCGCGGCTGATCGCACCCACCGGTCCTTTGGCCGACGCGGCGGACCCCTTGGGGATGCCGGCGGCTTTCTGGATCAGCACGGAGGCGGGCGGGGTCTTGGTGATGAAGGTGAAGCTGCGGTCTTCGAAGACCGAGATCTCCACCGGAATCACGTAACCGGCCTTGTCCTGGGTGCGGGCGTTGTACTCCTTGCAGAACGCCATGATATTGACCCCGTGTTGACCGAGGGCAGGACCGACCGGCGGCGCGGGGTTGGCTTTGCCGGCCGAGAGGGCCAGCTTGATCACAGCTACGACTTTCTTGGCCATCGGCGAGGCAGGGAGACTGGGCGAGGAAGGGCACTGGAGCATCTGCGGATCCCCGGCACACGAAGGGGCGGGGGGTTGGTGGAACATCCACCGCGGGCCGCCCTCCGCAGGGAGACGGCCACGACCCGGAGGTCAGTTCTGCTTGCTGACCTGGGAAAACTCAAGCTCGACGGGCGTTTCCCGCCCGAAGATCGACAGCAGGGCCTTGAGCTTGCTGCGCTCGGCGGACACCTCGATCACTTCGCCCTGGAAGTCCTTGAAGGGACCCCCGGTGACGAGAATCTGATCGCCTTCGCTGAGATCGACCTTCACCACGGCTTTCTTCTCCGTGGCCCGGCGGAAGATGCGCTCCACTTCCGTGCGGCTGAGGGGGCGGGGCTTGATGTGGCCCCTGGCCTTGCCGGTGGCGCGCCGCTCCTCCTGGCCGACGAAGTTGATCACGTTGGGGGTGCTGCGCACGGCCATCATCGTGTCTTCGTCGAGAACCATCCGGACGAGCACATAACCGGGGAAAACCTTCTCCTCGATCGATTGGCGGGTGCCGTCCTTCTTCAACTTCACCCCCGGCGTCTGGGGAATCTCGATGTCGAGAATGCGGTTGCTGACGCCCAGGGTGATGGCCCGCTGCTCCAAGGTGGCCTTCACCTTCTTTTCACAGCTGGAGGCCACCTGCACGGCATACCAGCGAGCCACCTGGGGCTTCTCAGCAGCCTCTCCCGCTGGCACCTCCCCGAGGGCCCCCTCCACCAAGGGAACGTCAGCCGTCATCCCCTCAGCAGCGGTGAGAGCCGCAGAAGCGAGGCCCCCCAAGGGGAGCTCCTCGGAGGCCGGCAGGTCGGACAGGGCGGATTCCTCCGGGGAGGACAGCTCATCCAGGGTGGGGGGAGAAGACTCCGTCAGGTCCATCATCATCGGAACAACAGTTTGGATCCCCAGCCGTAGAAGCGGTCGAGAGCGGCGATCGCCGCCGCCGAGGCCGCCACCATCACAATCACTGCCACCGTTTCGTTGAACAGCTGCTGGCGACTGGGCCACACCACCTTGCGGAGCTCGGCCAAAGTGGCCGCCGCGAATCCGTTGGCCTGATCCAGGGGCGTGCCCTCGGATCGGGGGCCGTCACCGGGGGGAGTGGGCCGCTCGGGGGCGGAGGTGGAAGAGGCGTTGGAGGAGGGATCCACGGCAGGAAGATCGCTGGCTGAGCGGCGCTTGCCGGGCGTCTCCGCCCATCAGCAAACGACCACCCTACCGGACGCTCCCCCCCTCGCTGCGCAGGGGCTGGAAACGGAGCCGCTCGGGCGCCTCCGCCGGCCCCGGGCCGACCCGCACGCCCCAGGCCCCGCTGAAGTGATCCTCCAGCAGCTCGGTGGCCAGGGGATTCTCGATCCAGCGGCGCATCAGGCGCCGCAGGGGCCGGGCCCCGTATTCCGGCTCCCAGCCGCGCTCCGCCAGGGCGCCCACCACCGCGTCGTCCACCTCCAGGCGCAAGGCCTGCTCCGCCAGCAACTGGGCCAGCTCCCGCAGCTGCAGATGAACAATGCGGCGCAGATCCTCCTGTCCGAGGGGCCGGAAGCGGATCACCTCATCGACGCGATTGAGAAACTCCGGGCGGAACTGCCGCGCCAGGGCTTGATCCACCTCCTTCTGCAAGATCTCCTCCGCCTCCGGGCTCTCCTCCGGAAGCCGGGCCCGCTCCAGAATCGCCCGGCCCGCCAGATTGCTCGTCATGATCACCACCGTGTGGCGGAAATCCACTGTGCGCCCCTGGGAATCGGTGAGGCGGCCGTCATCGAGCACCTGCAGCAGCAGGTTGAACACCTCCGGATGGGCCTTCTCCACCTCATCCAGCAGCAGGACCGCATAGGGGCGGCGCCGCACGGCCTCCGTGAGCTGGCCCCCCTCCTCGTAGCCCACATAGCCCGGCGGGGCGCCCACCAGGCGGGCGACGGCGTTGCGCTCCATGTACTCGCTCATGTCCAGCCGCACCAGGGCCTCCTCCTCATCAAAGAGGTTGGCGGCCAGGGCCTTGGCCAGCTCGGTCTTGCCGACCCCCGTGGGCCCGAGAAACAGAAACGACCCCACGGGCCGGCCGGGGGCCTTCATCCCCGCCCGCGCCCGACGGATGGCGGCGGCCACCGCGGCCACCGCCTCCGGCTGACCGACCACCCGCTCTCCCAGACGGGCCTCCAGCTCAAGCAGCTTCTGCCGCTCCCCGGCCAGAAGCCGGCGCACGGGGATGCCCGTGGAGCGGGCCACCACGTCGGCGATGTCGCTCTCCTCCACCTGCTCCCGCAGCATCGGATCGTCGCGCAGCTCCGCCTCCAGGGCGACCCGCCGCTGTTGAAGCCGCTGCAACTGATCGACCTGGAGCCGCGCGGCCGCTTCCAGATCCCCCTCCCGCTCCGCCTCGGCGATCGCCTGCCGCAGATGCTCATCCTCTTCCAGCAGGGCCCGCAGTTCCGCCAGCCGCTCCCGTTCCTGGTGCCAGCGGTGTCGCAGGGCCTCCAGGCTGGTCTGGGCCTTGCGGCGCTGCTCCTGCAGCGCCAGCCGCTCCTCCCTCGGCGCGGCTTCAGCCGCCAGGAGAGCCAGCTCCACCCGGCGCAGCTCCCCTTCCGCCTCCTCCACCACCCGCGGTTTGGAGGTCACCTCCATCCGCAGCTGGGCCGCCGCCTCATCCACGAGGTCGATGGCGGAATCCGGCAGGCAGCGGTCGCTGATGTAGCGCTCCGCCAGGCGACAGGCGGCCACCAGGGCCGGATCGGTGATCGTGACGCCGTGGTGCAGCTCATAGCGTTCGCGCAGGCCCCGCAGGATCTCCAGGCAGGTGTCCCGGTCGGGTTCGCGGATCACCACCTGCTGGAAGCGTCGCTCCAGGGCGGGATCCTTTCCGATGGTGCGGCGGTAGTCCTCCGGCGTGGTGGCACCGACGCAGCGGAGGTCGCCCCGGGCCAGGGCCGGTTTGAGCAGGCTGCCCGCATCCGCCGATGCCCTCTCCCCTCCAACCACGGTGTGCAGCTCATCGATGAAGAGCACCACCCCCCCGTTGCGCCCCTCCGCCTCACGCACTTCGTCCAGCACACCCCGCAGCCGTTCCTCGAACTGCCCCCGGAATTTGGCGCCGGCGATCAGGGCGCCCAGATCGAGCGCCACCAGCCGCGTGCCCCGCAGGGCCTCGGGCACCTCGCCGGCCACGATGCGCTGGGCGAGGAGTTCGGCGACGGCGGTCTTGCCCACGCCCGGCTCGCCGATCAACACGGGATTGTTCTTGCCGCGGCGGGAGAGCACCTGGATCAGCCGGCGGAGTTCGGTGTCGCGACCGATGACGGGATCCAGCTCCCCGTTCCGGGCCGCCACCGTGAGATCCCGGCCGTACAGGCTGAGCCCCTCGGGTCGGCCCTCCGGCTCGGGATCCAGCCGTTCGAGGCGCAGGGGGGCCGCGTCCGCCCCTCCGCCCCCTCCGGCCGGGGGAGGGGGCGCGCCGCGCTCGGCCGGGGGAGGGGCCGGGGCGGTGCTGCTCCCGCCGGGACGCCATTGTCGGGTGAGCAGATCGTCGCTGAGCCCTTCCTCCGTCAGGAGGGCCGCCCCCAGGCGAGGTTCCGTCAGCAGGGCCAGCAGCAGGTGGGGGAGATCGATCCGGTGATCCCCCCAGGCGGCTCGACGGCGATCGGCTTCCTCCAGCAGATCCTCCAGGGCATCACCGATGTAGAGGATGGAATCGGCGCTGGTGGACAGGTCGGCGCAGAAGGCCTCCAGGCGATCCAGCAGCCGGTCTTCCTCCAGGGGCAGGCGGTCCACCCAGGGGGCGAAGCGCCCGTCGAGGAGGAGGGCGAGCAGCAGATGCTCCACGTCCATCGCGCCATGACGCCAGCGGCGGGCCTGCTCCTGGCTGGCGATCAGCAGATCCCAGGCCGCGTCGCTGAAACGCTCGGGGGTGGCGGTGAGGCTGGCGGAGGGGCTGGACAGGGTCTCGGCGGGCATGGGGTCGGTCGCTTCAGGGAGCCGGTGCGGACGCGGCGAGCTGGATCAGCTCCACCCGATAACCGTCGGGATCCTCCACGAAGGCGATCACCGTGCTGCCGTGCGTCATCGGGCCCGGGGGACGCACCACCCGGCCTCCCTTCTCGGCGATGGCCGCGCAGGTGCCCGCGATGTCTTCCACGCCGATGGCGATGTGGCCGTAGCCGTCGCCCAGGGCATAGGCCGCAGTGTCCCAATTGTGGGTGAGCTCCAGGACGGTGTGATCCCGCTCCTCCCCGTAGCCCACGAAGGCCAGGGTGAATCGTCCCTCGGGGTAGTCCTTGCGGCGCAGGAGGCGCATGCCGAGCACGTCGGTGTAGAAGCGGAGCGAACGCTCCAGATCCCCCACCCGGAGCATGGTGTGCAGCAGTCGCATCGCGGCGGGCGCCCGAAGGCCGGTGTCGAAACAGCCCCGCCATTGTCGCCTTCCAGGCAGGCGCGCTGGAGGGCGGGCCACCATTCTGGATGGGCCGGCGTCCGACGTTCCATGGCCCCCGCCTCCCCGCGGCCCTACACCCTGCTGTCCGTGGTGGCGGCCCTGGCCACCATCGGCCTGAAGACCTTCGCCTGGCGCCTCACCGGCTCCGTCGGCCTGCTGTCCGACGCCCTCGAATCGGGGGTGAACCTGGTGGCGGCCCTGGTGGCCTTCTGGGCCCTCACCCTGGCGGCCCGACCCGCGGACGCCGATCACCACTACGGCTATTCCAAGGCGGAATACTTCTCCAGCGGCCTGGAGAGCGCCCTGATCGTGATGGCGGCCTCCGCCATCTTGCTGACCGCGGGCGAGCGCCTGTTCCATCCCCAACCCCTGGGCCCGGTGGATCTGGGGCTGGCGCTCTCCCTGCTGGCCACGGCCATCAACGGGGGGGTGGCGCGGGTGCTGCTGCGGGCCGGCCATCGGCTGGATTCCATCACCCTGCGGGCCGACGCCCATCACCTGCTGACGGATGTGTGGACCTCCCTGGGGGTGGTGGCGGGCGTGGCGCTCACCAAGCTGAGCGGCTGGCCGGTGCTCGATCCCCTGATCGCCATGGCCGTGGGGGTGCAGATCATCTTCACCGGCTGGCGGCTGTTGCGGGAGACAGCGGCGGGCCTCCTCGATCGCGCCCTGCCCCAGGAGGACATGGCGACCCTCGCGGCGTTGCTGGAGGCCCACGGCGACGCGGAGGTGACCTTTCATGCCGTGCGCACCCGGCGGGCCGGATCGCGCCGCTTCGTCTCCCTCCATGTGCTCGTGCCCGGCGCCTGGACCGTGCGGGAGGGCCACGATCTCTGCGAGCGCATCGAGGCGGAGATCAGCGCCGCCCTGCCCCGCTGCCATTCCTTCACCCATCTGGAGCCGATCGAGGATCCCAGGGCCTGGGACGACGAGCGCTTTCGCTGGGAGGATGCGGTGCGGTAGGCATCGTCACACTGGAAGCGGAGGGGGCGCCCCATAGGATCGACTCCTTCGCAGCCGCCTCTTCGTGTTCGATTCCCTCGACCTCGTGATCGATTCGATCGTTGCGCGGGAGGTGCTCGATTCCCGGGGCACGCCCACCGTGGAGGCGGAGGTGTATCTGGAAGGGGGCGCCAGCGGTCGGGCGATCGTGCCCAGCGGCGCGAGCACAGGGGCCCACGAAGCCCATGAATTGCGCGACGGCGACAACCATCGTTATTTCGGCAAAGGCGTCAGCAAAGCCGTGGAGAACGTGGAGGAGCGCATCGCCCCGGCCCTCTGCGGGCTGAACGCCCTGGATCAGGCCGCCGTGGACGCCGCCATGCTGGAGCTGGATGGCAGTGACAACAAGAGCGCCCTCGGTGCCAACGCGGTGTTGGCGGTGAGTCTGGCCACGGCCCATGCCGCCGCGAGGGCCCTGGGGTTGCCCCTCTATCGCTATCTCGGCGGCCCGATGGCCAACTTGCTGCCCGTGCCGCTGATGAACGTGATCAACGGTGGCGCCCACGCCTCCAACAATCTCGACTTTCAGGAATTCATGTTGGTGCCCCATGGGGCCAGCAGTTTCCGGGAGGCCCTGCGCATGGGCGCCGAAGTGTTTCACACCCTCAAGGGGCTCCTCAAGGAGCAGGGCCTGTCCACGGCCGTGGGCGATGAGGGGGGATTCGCGCCCGACCTGGCGGGCAATGACGCGGCGGGCGAGCTGCTGGTGAAGGCGATTGAGAAGGCCGGCTACAATCCCGGCGATCAGATCTCCCTGGCCCTGGATGTGGCCAGCACGGAGTTCTTCAAGGACGGCCGCTACGCCTTTGGCGGCGGCAGCTACAGCAGTGCCGAGATGGTGGATCAGCTGGCAGCCCTGGTCAGCCGCTATCCGATCGTGTCCATCGAGGATGGGGTGGCGGAGGACGACTGGGAGGGTTGGCAGCGGCTCACCGAGCGCCTGGGCACCACCACTCAGCTGGTGGGCGATGATCTGTTCGTCACCAACACCACCCGCCTGCAGCAGGGCATCGAGCGCGGCGTGGCCAATTCCATTTTGATCAAGGTGAATCAGATCGGTTCGCTCACCGAAACGCTGCAGGCGATAGATCTGGCGGGACGGGCGGGCTACACGAGCGTGATCAGCCACCGCAGCGGTGAAACGGAAGACGTCACCATCGCGGATCTGGCCGTGGCCACTCGGGCGGGCCAGATCAAAACCGGTTCCCTCAGCCGCAGCGACCGGGTCGCCAAATACAACCAGCTGCTGCGCATTGAAGACGAGCTGGGCAAGCAGGCCGTCTATGCCGGCGCGGTGGATCGGGGGCCTCGGGGCAAGGTGTGAGGGTCTGGGATGGACGCGGCGACGACAGCGGGCATCCTCCAGGCCGGCTTCCCTTTCGTCAGCCAGCAATCCTGCAAGGCCGATAGAAAGCCTGCGATGGACGCCGGACCGCCTGGTTTGCTTTGCGCCTCGGCAAGAAATGACAGCCATTTTTCCTCTGAGCCGTCGTACAGCTCAAGCAGACGCAGGGCGGCCAGGTATTCGGCCAAAGGGTCCAGCGTGAAGCGGATTTGATCCTTGCTGGCACCAATGGTTTGAATGAGCAAAAGCCGCTCTTCCAGATAGCGGAGATGGGATTCGGCCTGATCTCCCCTGAGTTCCGCCAGGGCTTGAATTGCCACACCACGATCAATCACACTTGGACGAAACTGTTCTTTCACACATTGCCAGGCGATGATCATGGCGTCCTTATGGACAGCGCGGTCCTCCAGCGGGTCATGATCCGCCCTCCGCTCGCCCAGTTCCTTGTTGAGCTGGTTCAGGTAATTGAGCATCAGATCAGGAATGTTGTCGGAAACGATGGAGGTGATGTCCTGCGCGGCTTCCACTTTGGCGTGGATGAGTTGCTTGGCATATAACGTGGCCAGCATGGCTGTCACTTCGCGTTGACCCACCATGCGTGACAAATGACTGCACGCATCAAAGAATTCCGTGTCGGTGAACAATTCCCGCTTGCCCTGTTTGACGAGGTAGGCCTCCATGAACGAGGAGAGCCGGTTGCCCATGATGCGCAGGGGCTTGATGGTGAGCATGTTGACCTTGCCAAGGATGTCTCGTTGGCGCGAGGTCACGACCAGGGCGTTGACGGGGAAAACCGGGTTGTCTGGATTGATGGCTTTGCGGGTCACCTCATTCATTTCCGAGAGATGGTCAACAATGACCATGACGCGACGCCGTCGCAGCAAGTTGTCCAACAACTCCTTCGAAATAGGATGATCTGCACGGGTGAGCAGCTTCAAGTGGCCGAGAATCGACTCCAACAAGGACTCCTGGCAAGACTGCGGGTCGCCTTCCAGATCCTCTTCCAGCAAGATCGGCAGCATTCTGTGCTTGCAGATCCGCTCACTTTGCTTGTCAGCCATGGCCCATCCGGCAATCTGGCAGGCCAGACTTGTTTTGCCAACCCCTCCCTCTCCCCAGATCAAGATCGGCCTGGCGAACAGGCCATCCAAGTCCTGGTTTGTCACTGCGGCGATGGTTCTCCCATCCAACGTGACTGGGCTTGGAATGAAGATGCGCCGAGCCTCGACATTTTCAATGGTGCAAAACTCATTGTGAAAAACATCAGCATGAACCTCAACCCAAGCATCCAGGACGCGATCCTGATACTTGAGGAAAATTAAGGACTGTAGCGAAAAGTCGATACCGAAAAGGGATTTCTTGATCGGGAACGACCGGAGACTATCGTCAATTTTCAACAACCAGAGTGGGCGCAACCAGAAGAGGCCAAATTGCAACGTCAGGAACGCGGTCAGCAACCAAAACCACGGTTTCAGCAAAATGGTGGTGACAATGGCTTTCTGGGCTTGCCTCTGCTTCAGCAGTTGAAGAGACGTGGCGAGGGCCTCTCTCTGCTGATCCGAGAAGCCCTTGCTGTCCGTGGCCTTCAGAGCATCAGAGACAACAGTGATGGTGGCGGAAAGATCTTTGTCATTCACGAGTCCAGCAGACATGTACTTGCCCATGCGCGCATCAAGCAACTTGTGGAACGCTTCATAGGACTGGTTGCGGACGAGGGGTTCGGGATCCTGAAAGGCTTTGACCAGGAGGCTGAAGATCTCCGGATCATCAGAGCCGATGTTGCCAATGGCGCCTGCCGCCTGAGCCCGGGCATAAAAGTTGTCATTATGCTGCAATACGTTCTTCAGGCCAGGAAGCGCATGACTGGCGCTTGGCCCCAGAAGGCCCAATGTCTTTGCGGCGGAGGTCTGCAACGTGTAGTTCTGATTATCCAGGGCCAGCAGAAGATTGGACACCGCGACTTTGGCCAGATCCTGATTGCCAATCTCCGCCAGCGCATCGGCCGCGCTGCGTCGAACCCGCCAGGATCGATCTTGCAGAGCGGTGTTGAGCGTGATCCAAACGTCCTGATTGGTGGGCTGGATTTTGCCCATCACTTCGACGGCGCTTGCCCGGACATCACTGTAGGGATCCTCCTTCGCCATTCGAATCAACTGGGGCACGGCCATGCGTGCCTTCTCTCGGGTACTGCCCAGGGCACCAGCCGCTGAACCGCGCACCACGCGATCCGAATCGGAGAGGGCCGCGTTCAACGGATTCAGGGCCAAGCCGGCATAGACGCTCCGAATGGCCATCACCGCATGGCGGCGGAGATCGACTGGTTGCTGGAGATCTTTAAGGATGTCAACCAAAGGGGAGATGGCTTCCTCCGCCCCCGTACCGATGCCATTGATCGCATCAATGGCTCGAAAACGCACTTCGGGGTTGGGATCATGCAAGGCCGTCACCAGGCCCGGCATCACATCGGCTGGCAACGGCACCACCTGGCCGGCCTCCGCCTTGCGCGAGAGCGCTTCCACCTGCAACAGGCGACTCTCGACGGAAGCTGAGGCCGGTGAGGACGGGAGCCTTCCGACGGCTTGCGCCTGGCTCCAGCTTGGCGGGGCTGAAACGAAGGCCCCTGGAACAACAAAGGCGGCCGCCAGAAGGGGAGACAGCCACGGACGAAGGGGGGACAAACGGGATGGCCGGCGGTGGGAAGCGCCATAGAGGGCTTCAAATGGAGCAGCCATGGCCGGACTCCGACACAACTTCAGCGTAGACCTGGTTCCGAGCTGGGCCCCCCTCGCCGCGTGGCGGCAATGGGGCGGTTTTCGCCAGTGTGAGAACGGCAAGGCCAAGGATCAAGCCCCGGGAGATCACTGCTCCCAAGCTGCAGGCTGGCGAGTCGGTCATGCAAAGTGGTCGCAGGGCAACATGCCCAGGCCAGGCAGGAAGGCCTTAGCGAAAGATATCCCTTTTCAGAAAAAAGGGCAGGATCATCGCGGAACAGATATAGCAAAGCAGCAACACGAGGGCGAGCTGAGTGGGAAGGGAGAAGAAGCCGGGCCAATCAAGATGCTTCGTCACCCGTTGGACACCCCAGAGCGTGAAGGGATGCAGACAGTACAAGGCCAAACTGTGAGTGGACATGAAAGAGATAATTGAAGGTGCCGGTGAAGTCAGAAGCGTGGCGCCAAGAACAACCCCTGTTGACAGGCAGATGAGCGAGGGACGCGCATAGACAGGTATGGCGAAACTGCTGACATGAAACAGGTCGGGATTGGGATAAATTGTCCAATCCAGCGTCGCAAGGGCAAGTCCTGCAGCCATCAGAATGACGATGCTCCAAAACGCCCGTGGACCCTGCAATCGTTCGATGGCAATGGCAAGGAAAGGATAGGGGAGGAAGTTGAGGGGGAACGACCAGGAGAGAAGTTGGGGCAGATCACAGCGCATCACGATCCAGGGCAAGAGGCCAATCAAAAGCAGCATCAGCAGCGAGAATGAGAAAATGGCTTTGTTGGACCATTGCCTAGCCGCTTGAGTCAGCAGAAGAACCATGGCAAGAGAAAAGAAGAAGTAGTAGACCGTATTGAAGCCGCTCGTGACATAAAGCAGGAGGTGGACGGGATTGCGTGGGATGGAAGCAACGAATGTGCGCCCGCTCAATTGGTAGAGGTTGAGAAGCAGGCCCCAGAAGACCAGCAAACGCAACGCACGCCAAACGCGTGGCCAAACGTCAACGTTCTTGTTCATCGCCACCAGGTAGCCGGCGACGAGATAAAAGACCGGCACTGCGGCAAGCAAGACATAGAAGTTGATCGCATCAGAGAGCACAAACACATGGCGCTGCCACTTGCTTGGATCAAAGATCGAGGAGGGAGCGACATAGCCAAGGTGGACGAGCACGACACAGAGGCTGAAGAAGGCCCTCAAATAGTCAAAGCCGTAGACGTACCGTCGCGCTCGATGGAGAGCTTGAGTGTTATTTGTATCAGCCACGATGCAGGACCCTGTCGGAAATCAAGGTAGGGGGAAGGGGAGGGGAGAAATGGCGCAATGGAAACCGAGCAATGGAAACCGAGCAATGCAAACGGAGCGATGGAAAGGCAACGATTTGTGAAGCGATGGGATGCCTTTGAGCACCCGCGACAAAGCGGCGGTCAAGTCAGGGCCTGATCGGGCCAGCGATTCACGCGGATCCCGGTTGCGACGTTGTGGATGGGGTTCGAGGAACAGAATCCGCAGGTGTGCCCGGGGTGGGCTGATGGCCGGGATGGAACGGGGCCAGGCCCACCAGATCCCGGCACCCCGTGATGGCCTGCACCGCCAGCAACACCGCCACCAGAACAGCGAGCGCTCCATGCAATCGGCGCCAGGCCGGCCGACTGGCGATCTCTGGCGCGGCCGCCATGGCGAAGAGCAACAGACCGCAGAGCAGCCAGCCCGACCAGAAATGGGACGCCCAGAAGGCGGGCTGGAGGGGATGGTCGGCCAGCCGCCGCACCTCCGGCGCCTCCCCCAGCCCCAGCAAACCTCCCCAGGCCAGCAGGGCCGCGCTACCTCGCCAGACCGGTCGTCGCAGCCGCCACAGGGCCAGACAGGCGGCCAGCACCCCACCCCCCGGGAGCGCCCAGCGCCCGAGCCGCCCGGCCAAGCCGACGGGCAGCGACGTCCCCTGTCCGGGCAGGGCCAGCGCCGACCACAACAGGGCGATCAACACCGCCACGACGGTGCCCGTGGTCACCCAACGGCCGTGGTCAGCATGCTCCACCGTCACTGAGGCGGGAAGGGGGTGGATCCCCAGCCGGCGCTCGCGCACATGGATCCCGATCCGGATCGTGGCCCCCACCACCGGATACACAAAGAGGACCATCAACACCGGGTGCAGCAGGGCCAACCAATCCAAAGCGCCCATCCCGGTGGACTCCGGCGTGGTCATGACGGGTGGTTGGCGGAGGCGGAAGCGAGCCGCTTCAGCCGCCGCTCCAATTCGGGCAGAAACAATTCATGCCCATAGGGGCTGAGGTGGTGGTCATCTTCGTAGAGAAACTTGTCAGCGCGTGACAGATCGCAAATCTTGCGATCGTTGCAAAGGATGGGTTTGAGGGAGAGGTAGATCGCTTCTTTGCCGGATCCATACTTCTGAAGAAGATGGTCGTCCAGGTCATGAAAGAAACGCGTTTCTTGGGAATTGCGAGGATCGATCGTGGTTGTGCGGTTCCAGGCGTTGAACCACTCCGGGCGCAGGGCGGCAAGATCCTGTGTGGAGAGATTTGGATTGCCACCGATGAGGATGAGATGGGCCTGCTTGGCGCGAACCATTTGCCGCAGATGTTCAATTGCCTGATCATAGGACGCAGGGCTTGGTTGTTCACTCATCGTTGGATAGCGGACGTAACTCTTGCTCGTGGCATGCAAACGGAGAATCACCACATCCTCTTTGCGGAGGCTGTCCACCAGGGCCCGTTCCATGGCTGGTTCATCAAAGTAGCGACAGGTCGGAAAGCTCGGATCAAGAATGCGGTTCGAGCGAAGGAGATAGGGGCAGCCGTATCCATAAAGGAGGTGAAAGCCATAGCCGCTGTTTCTCGCCGCAAGGGCAGCGAAGGGGGACAGCTTTTCCGCAAAGCTGTCGCCCACCAAGATCACTTTCGGGCGTTTGTTCCCAGAGGCATCAGAGGAAAGAGCATTTTGAGTGAAACAATCTCGCGCGAATTGTTGGTCGATCTTCCGTTCAGACGCATAGCTGTTCTGGCCCAGCATGAAGGGAGTGAGATTGCACTGTCGCACCATGATTCTCACCCGTTGGGCCAGGGCCTTCTCCCCCTCCAGGCGGGGGGAGGAAAAGCGTTCTTTCTCCCAGTCCTGCCCGCCCCTTCCCGTGAACAACCGTCCCTTCAATGGTCCGCCAAGCAAAACCAGAAACAGGCTGGAGAGCAGGCTGAAGGCCAGGCCTTTGGCAATCACCCGCCCTCTGGATCGCGACCAGCGCGCCCGCCGGAGAGGTTCCTCAATCCGATGAAAACTCGCCAACGCCAGGGTGAGCATGATCGCCAGCAGAACGGGCAGGCTCCAGAGGGGCGTTCCCATGGTCCAGCGGCTGAGGCAGAACACCGGCCAATGCCAGAGATACAGCGAATAGGACAGAATGCCGATTGAAATCAGAAGCGGATGCGAGAGGAAGGCCCGGGCCGACCTCCGGATCGGCGACTCCGCGGGGCCCGAGGGCTGGAGAGCGGCGATCAACAGGGAGGTGAGGACCACGACAGCAAGCGTTGCCAAGCGTCCCTGCTCTTCCGGAGCCAGCCTGAAGAGCAGCGCGAGGATGGCAAGCAGCAGCCAAGGGAAAATGGTTCGGGGTCGGCGATGGCCACCGAGACAGCCAGCAGCCCTCTTTCCGCTCTGGAGCGCCAGCAGGCAACCCAGGCCCATTTCCCAGAAGCGGCTGGGCATGAGGAAATAGGCCATGGCCTGATTGGTGGGATAAACGACAAGAAACATCGCCAGGGAAAGTGCTGACAGACCGGTGAGCAGGATCCCGAGCATGGTTTGCGTCCGCTTCGTCGTTCCCACCCTCGTTCGCCAGAGGCCAGCCAGCCAGAGCAAGAGCGGAAACAGCAGATAAAACTGTTCTTCCACGCCGAGAGACCAGGTGTGTGTGAAGATGTTGAGCTCAGAGGCGGGCGCGAAGTAATCCGTGGCTTGATAAAGGAGATAGACGTTGGACAGGCCAAACAGGGCGGCGATTCCCGTTTGCAGGGACAAGCCGGGGGATGGATTAAAGAAGGAGATGAAAACAGCCCCAAGAATCACCATTGCCCATAGCGCTGGCAAGAGCCTCTTGATGCGTCTGGAGTAAAAGGAGAGGATATTATCCCTGAAGCCTTGGGAGGGTTTGTGCAGCAGTGAGGATGTGATCACCAGCCCTGAAATCACAAAAAAGATATCGACACCCAAATAGCCGGAGGGCAACCATTCCTTGTTGAAGTGGTTGATGATGACAGGAAGGATGGCAAACGCGCGCAAGCCATCAATTTCCGGCCTGTAGTTGCTTTTTTCGTGAGACTTAGCCGTGTTCTTCAGCATTGACTTTGGGTTGGAAACGTGTTGTTAAGGCTGAATATGTATTGAGATTGTCATAGAAGTGCTGTCGCGATGGACTTCGCCGCACACAGCGCGCTCGCGGTGGTTTGTCAAACCGGCGTAGCATCTCGCACGGTTTCAAACAGGTCGATATCCCAGGCGACCAGATCTCGACGAATGGCATCTGCCCTGGAGCGGGGCAACAGTCGGGCCAGATCTTCTCCTGTGATCACTCCTCGCAAATCGCCATCTTCCTCCCTCAGGAACGCCAGGGCGTGCCAGGCAAGAATCGCCGCGCCCACCGCTGTGGGATAGGAGATATATGTGGCGCCGGCATAGGGACTGCCGAGCAGACCGTGATAGCGGAGATAGCTGAGGCCGACGGTCTCGATCGTAATCTGCCGATCATTGCGCACGTTTTCGGTGTAGCGAATCTCGGCCGCAGCAGCGAAGTGGGCGCGGCGAATCACGCCATCGCGCAGATACTCCTCGATCCGCCGTGGTTTGTTCATGCCAGGTAGGATCGCCCGCACCATGGCCTCCACGGTCAGCTCGCTCTGCTGCGGCAGGGTGCGTTTGGAGAGAAGATTGAGCTTGAACAGGGCCTTCACCAGCTCCACCTCAGACCCACCGGTGTAGATGCCGATCGATTCGATTTCGGGGAAGGAGCGATGCAGCGAAAGCAGCTCTTCCTGATAGAGCGGATATTGGCGCGTGGGCTCCACCTCGCCGGGGAAGTGGTGCTCGCGGGCGGCGCTGAACGGCTCCAATACCTGGAGGCGCCCATCCCGCAGCAGCCGCGGTCGCTCAGCCAACTCCTCCAGCGCCACCAGCGGCGACCAGGAAAACACGATTTCGTCCGCGTCGATGTCTTCCAGGAGGTAGAGATCCACACTCTTGATCTCCAGATCGCGCCGGCGGCTGCCCCGCAGCTGATGCAGCCGCAGCCCGATCAGGAAATTGGTGACACCCGGGGAAATGCCGAGGTTGATCAGGGCCGACAGCCCCCGCTCGCGATAGGCCCCATCGAAGGCGTATTGGGAGAAGGTGAGGCTGCGCTCCGTTTCCGCGTCATACATGTCGGAGGCCAGATCAACGACATGGGCCTCCAGGCGCAGCCCCAGCTCCAGCAGCTGGCGGTTGAAGCCGGGGTGAGCGGCGTTCACCAGCACCCGGGCCCCCGCCAGCCGCTCCAACTCCGGCGCCTGGCCATCGAAGAGAGGCGCGAAGTCGGGCAGGCCGATGAAGTCGATCCGATCCAACAGCCGCTCGGCATGAAAGAGGGCATCGCGGGCCAGATCCACGTTGAGCACGACCACCACGAAGCGCAGGGGCACCTCCTCCCGCTCGGCCAGCTCCGAAAGGCAGATCAGCATCGAGGAGCCCACCGCCCCGAGACCGAAGAAGGCGATCGTCAGGGGCTCCGCGGAGGCGGAAGCGGCGGGGGCGGTGGAGGGGGAGTCAACCATCGGCGGCCAGGGGGGCAAGAGGTTTGTCCAGCAGGCGGTGAGGGGCCCCTGGCGATCATGGGGGATCCATGGCCCGCCGGTCTTCGCCCATGCCCCCCAGCCCCGCCGATCGGATCATCGTCGCCCTCGATGGCATGGACGCCGAGCAGGCTCTCGCCTTCGCCGCCTCCATCCCGGACCTGCGGTGGGTGAAGGTGGGTCTGGAGCTCTTTACCAGCGCCGGCCCCGCAGTGGTGCGGGCCCTGCGGGACCAGGGCCACCAGGTGTTCCTCGATCTCAAGTTTCACGACATTCCCGCCACGATGGCGGGCGCCTGTCGCGCGGCCGCCCGCCTTGGCGTCGCACTGATGACCGTGCATGCCTGCGCCGGCGGCACGGCTCTGGCGGCGGCCCGAGAGGCGGCGGACGAGGGGGCCGCCGCCGCCGGGCTGCCCGCCCCCACCCTGCTTGCCGTGACGGTGCTCACCAGCTGGGAGGCGGAGCGGTTCGGGAGGGAGCTGGCCATCGCGGAGCCGGTGGAGACCCGTGTGGCGCGGCTGGCGGCCTTGGCGGCGGCGGCGGGCGTGGGGGGGGCGGTGTGTTCGCCTCGGGAGGTGGCCCGCCTGCGGGCGGCCCATCCCGAGCCCTTTGTCCTCGTCACCCCCGGCATCCGGCCGGCGGGCAGTCCCAGCGGCGATCAGGCCCGCGTGATGACGCCCGCTGCCGCGATCGCCGCCGGGGCCAGCCAGCTGGTGATCGGTCGCCCGATCAGCGCGGCGGCCGATCCCGCCGCCGCCTTCGCCCGCTGCCGCGCCGAGCTGGCCTCCTAACGGCGCTCCACCCCCACCAGCAGGCCGCTCCGGGGACGGGGGGTGGGGATGACCTCCAGGGTGAGGTCCTGCGCGGGCACCAGGCTGAAGCGCAGGGTGCGCAACAGCCGCGTGAGCAGCAGCCGCAGTTCCAGTTCCGCCAGGGGCCGGCCGAGGCAGACGCGGGGCGCCACGCCGAAGGGGAGGAAGGCGGAGGAGGCCGCCGGGGCCTCCAGGTGGCGTTCGGGGCGAAAGGTGTCCCCGTCGGGGAAGGCGTCGCCATGGCGCTGGGTGGCCGTGATGTCCACCTGGATCACGCGCCCCGCCGCAATCGTGCAGTCCCCCAACCGCACCGGGGCGATGGCGCGGCGAAACAGGCCCCCCACCGGGGGCACCACCCGCAACACCTCTTTGATCACTGCGTTGAGCCGCGGCATGGTCTCCAGCTCACCGAGAACTGTCTCCAGCGGATCGGGCGCGGGGACCAGAGGATCGGGAGCGTTGTCGCCGGGAGGCCAGGAGAGGCTGTCGAGCTCCTCCTGGAGCCAGGCCAGGGCGGCGGGGTGCTGGAGCAGGAGCAACACGGCCAGGGTGAGCGAGGAGGCCGTCGTTTCGTAGCCGGCGAAGAGCAGCAGCAGGAGCTGATCGGCCAGGTCGGCGTCGATGAGGGGCAGGCCGGCCTCATCGCAGGCGCCGGCGAGGGCCGTGAGGGAGGGCAGCAGGCCATGGATGCGGTGGATCAGGCGGCGCCGGGCGGCCTTGGCGCGGGCGAGGCGGCTGGTGGGGTAGGCGATGGGCAGGCTGAAGAGGCCCCGGGTCCAGAGCTCGAAGTCGTCGTAGAGACCTGCCTGGCCCTCGGGCGGAAGGCCGAGCACCTCCTCGGCGATCACCTGAAAGGCGAAGGAGCGCATCCAGCCCGCGAGCGCCACGGGCGGTGGTGCGCTGGCGAGGCCCTCCACCACCGTGTCGGCGAGGCGGGTGATGCCCGGGGCGTAGCCCCGGAGCGCCTGGGCGGAGAAGAGCTTCCCCACCGCCCGCCGCCGGGCGAGGTGGGCCTCGCCATTGCGGTTGGCCAGGGAGAAGGGGCCGAGCAACTGGCTGACGCTGGCGGGCCACCAGCCCTCCAGTGCCGCCGCCTGGCCCATCAGCTCCGCCACCCGATCCGGGCCGCGCACGAACACCTGGGGCTGCCCGGCGAGGACGGTTTCAAACACGTCGCCCAGCTCGGTGAAGCGGCGCCGGGCGTAGTCCGGCTCCCGCAGAAAGGCGAGCAGCTCCAGCACGCCGGTCACGGCGCCGGTGTGGGGCGGGGCCTGGTTGTCGGCAGGCGGCATGGGGAGGGATGGGCGCGGGTCCACAGGCTATGGGGAACGGTCGGGAGGGTTCGGGGGCTGCGGCGATCCGGTTGAATGAACTCCCGTGGACTCCCGGAGGAGCCCCCATGGGGGTCAGCGCCGTTCCTGCTCGCCGTTCCTGGCGGCACCCGTTGCGGAGCCGACTGTTGCTGGCCTTGGGGGAGACCCTCTGCCAGGTGCGGCGGGCAGCGCGGGGGATCAGCGCCGCGCGGGTGCGGCGCTGGCAGGAGCGGATCGCGCTGCCCAAATCCCTCGGCCAACAGAACCGCCTGCGGGTGGCCTTCGCCTCCGATCTGCACGCCGGCCGGATGACGCCCGCCGGCACGATCACCGCCGCCGTGGACGCCCTGCTGGAGGCCTCACCCGATCTCATCCTGCTCGGCGGCGATTACGTCTGCTCCCGCGCCGAGGAGTTGGAGCCGCTCCTGCCGGCCCTGGGGCGCCTGCGGGCCCCCGCCGGTGTGTTCGCCGTGATGGGCAACCACGACCACGGCGCGGATGTGGGCACGATCACCGCCCTGCTGGAGGGTTGCGGCGTGAGCGTGTTGCGCAATCGGGCCACCACCCTGCCGGAGCCCTTCGACAACGTGCTTTTGGTGGGGCTGGACGACCATCTGGGGGGCCGCCCCCGGGCGGAGGCCGCCCCCTGGGATCCGCAGCGCGCCACCCTGCTCCTCATCCACCAGCCCTCGGGCCTGCTGGACGCCGCGGATCGCCCCTTCGATGTCGCCCTGGCCGGCCACACCCACGGGGGACAGATCGTCTTGCCGTGGGGGCTGGCGCCCGTGGCGGCCTCCGGCGCCCTCTCCCGCCGCTACCGGGCTGGCCGCTACCAACTGGCGCCTCACCAGGTGCTCTGCGTCAGCGTGGGCGTGGGCAACAGCCTGCTGCCGCTCCGCCTGGGAACCCGAACGGAGGTGTAGATCCTGGATCTGGAGGGGCGGGAGGAGGGGTAGGGCTCAGGCGCCGCGAGCGGGGAGCGACCAGCCGGGCTTCACCACCTGCCGGGCCCGTCCCAGGGCCAGGGAGCCGGCGGGCACATCGGCGGTGAGGGTGGAGCCGGCCGCCACGGTGACGCCCTCTCCCAGGCGGATCGGCGCCACCAGCACGCTGTTGGCGCCCGTCTTGCTGCCGGCGCCGATCACAGTGCGGTGTTTGCGCACCCCGTCGTAGTTGGCGGTGATCGTGCCGGCGCCGATGTTCACCGCCGAACCCACGTCCGCGTCGCCGAGATAGCTGAGGTGGTTGGCCTTCACGCCAACGCCGAGGGAGCTGTTCTTCACTTCCACGAAATTGCCGATCTGGCAGTCGGCCTCCAGCGCCGCCCCGGCCCGCAGTTGGGCGAAGGGGCCGATGGCGCCTCCCCGCGCCACCCGCGACTGGCGCACCACGGAGGCGATCACCGCCACGTCGTCGTCCAGGGTGCTGTCTTCGATCAGGCAGCCGGGCCCGATGCGACAGCCGTCGCCGATCGCGTTGGCGCCGCGGACGTGGCACTGGGGCTCGACGAGCACATCCCGCCCGAAGCGGGTGTCGTCGCTGAGGGTGCAACTGGCGGGATCGGTGAAGGTGACGCCCTCGGCCATCCAGTGGCGCCGCAGGCGATCCTGCAGCACCGCCTCGCACTGGGCCAGCTGGATCCGGTCGTTGATGCCGTTCGTTTCCCGCGCGTCGTCCACCTCCAGATGGTGGGCGGGCTGGAGCATGGCGACCGTGTCGGTGAGGTAAAGCTCGCCCTGGTCGTTGTCGGTGGTGAGGCGGGGCAGCACTTCCGCCAGACGGGGCCAGTGGAAGCAGTAGATGCCGGCGTTGGTGAGGGTGTGGGCGCGCTGGTTGGGGTCGCAGTCGCGGTGTTCCACGATTTGGCTGACCCGGCCTTCGGCATCGGTGAACACCCGCCCGTAGCCGGTGGGATCGTCCAGCTGGGCGGTGAGGATGGTGACGCCGGCGCCGCTGGCCCGGTGGCGTTCCAGCAGGGCGGAGAGGGTTTGGGGGCGGAGCAGGGGAACATCGCCGTTGAGCACGAGCAGATCGCCCTGAAAGCCCCCCAGGGGGCCGAGCAGTTGCTGCACGGCGTGGCCGGTGCCGTTCTGAGGCTCCTGGAGGACGAACTCGAGATCGCCGTGGCTGGCGAGGGCCTCCCGCACGCGCTCGGCCTGATGGCCCACGATGAGGAGGCGCCGCTGGGGCTCCAGGGCTTCCGCGCTCCGGAGCACCCGTTCCACGAGGGTGGCCCCCGCGAGGGGCATGAGCACCTTGGGCAGCCGGCTCTTCATGCGCGTGCCCTTCCCGGCGGCCAGGATGGCGATGGCGAGCATGGGAAGCCCCGCAAACTCGCGGGAATCTACTGGCGGGGGGACCCCACGCCCCACCGCTGACGCCAGGCCCCGCTGGAGGCGCGGGTGCCCCGGGCCAGGGCCTCGGCCTGGGCGGTCAGCCGGCTGGCGAGGATTGTGGCGGCCGCCGCCATGCCGCTGGGATCGCGATAGGGCTCGCCGGCCGCGCTCGCCAGATGGTCGCGCTCCATCGCCGACAGCGGCCGCCAGAGGGGTCCGGCGTCCAGCGGCGACGGACTGGCGACCGTGCCGCCGCTCCACGCGCTCCCCTGCCGCGGGGGCTCCGCCGCGTCGCGCGCCGGGGACGCGTGGACCTCCAGCGCCATGACATGGAGCCCCAACCCCCGCAGCGTTTCCCGCACTGCCGCGGCGGAGGTGTAGCTGATCCAGCGCCCGGCGGGCGCCAGCAGCCGCCCCGGCGCGCCGAGACCCGCCACCGTCCAGAGCTGGGGACAGCGCCGGGGGGAGAATGCGTCGTGCCACACCAGATCCAGCCGGCCCGCCCGCTCTCGCACCAGCGCCGCCAGGGACTGCCGGGCGTCGCCCCAGAGCATCTGGCCGCAGGAGGTTTCGCTCCGCCAGTGGCCGTCGTCGCGCAGGCGCTCCAGCAGGGTCAGGGTGGGGGGGTGCCAGGTTCGGCGGAACGCCTCGCTCGCCAGGGCCAGGGCCAGGGGCTGCGGATCCAGCTCCAGCCCCGACCAATCCAGACCGATCCCGGCCGCCGCGCAGGCCTCCAGGAGGAGGGCCAGATTGCCGCCCGTGCCGACGCAAACCTCCACCACCCGCAGCCGGGCGCCGGGCGCCCAGCGCTCCAGCCCGGAGGGCGCCAGAAAGGTTTCCCGGGCCTCCCTCAGGGCGCCCCGCCCGCGGTGAAACCCCTACCGAAAGGCCTCGCTCCACAGGCTGAAGCTGCCATCCCGTCCCGCGCGGATCGCCAATCCCGGCGTGCTGTCCTCCATGGTGCGCGGAGCTCAGCGCCGCAGGCGGGCCAGATCGTCCCAGAAGCCGGGGTAGGAGACGGCGGCGGCGGCGCTGTCGTGCAGGCGGGTGTCGCCCTGGGCCACGAGCGAGGCCACCGCCAGGCTCATCGCCACCCGGTGGTCGGTTTCGCTGTCCACCTCCGCCCCCTGGAGGGGTGTGACGCCCTGGATGGTGAGGCCATCGGCGTGCTCCTGGAGCCGGGCTCCCATGGCGCCCAGCTGACGGGCCATCACGGCCAGGCGATCGGTTTCCTTCACCCGCAGCTCCTCGGCGCCGCTGATGTGGCTGTCCCCTTCGGCGCAGCAGGCGGCGACGGCGAGCACCGGAATCTCATCCACCAGGCGGGGGATGAGGGCGCCGCTGATGGCGAAGGGCAGGAGGGGGCCATGGCAGACGAGGAGGTCGCCGACGGGTTCGCCGGCCACCTGGCGGGGGTTGCGCACGCTGATGGCCGCCCCCATCTGGGCCAGCACGTCAAGGATGCCGGTGCGGCGGGGGTTGAGGCCGACGTTTTCCACGGGGAGCTCGGCGCCGGGGGGGATGGCGCCGGCCACCAGCCAGAACGCCGCCGAACTGATGTCTCCCGGCACCACCACCTCCTGCCCCCGCAGGCGCGCGCAGGGGGTGACCGTGACCACCGTGCCGTCAGGCCCGCCCACCACCAGGTCGGCGCCGAAGGCCCGCAGCATCCGCTCGCTGTGATCGCGGGAGAGGGCGGGCTCGCGCACGGTGGTGGGGCCGTCGGCGGTGAGGGCGGCGAGCAGGAGGGCGCTCTTCACCTGGGCGGAGGCCACGGGGGTGGCGATCGAGGCGCCGCGGAGGCGTTGGCCGGCGATGGCCAGGGGGGCGAGGTTGCCGCCGTCGCGGCCGTGGATGGAGGCCCCCATCTCCGCCAGGGGACCCCCCACCCGGCGCATGGGCCGGCGCCGGAGGGAGGCATCGCCGCTGAGCACGAAATGGCGACCGGCCCGTCCGGCGAGGAGGCCGAGCAGGAGCCGCATCGTGGTGCCGGAATTGCCGCAGTTCAGGATGTCCTCCGGCTCCTGGAGCCCATCCAGCCCCACCCCCCGCACCGTGACGGGCTCTCCGGCCCGAATGGCCGACACCTCCACCCCCATGGCCCGAAGGCAGGCCGCCGTGCTGAGGGGATCCTCGGCCGGCAGCAAGCCTTCGATGCGCGTCTCCCCCTCGGCGATGGCGCCGAACAACAGGGCGCGATGGGAGATCGACTTGTCGCCCGGCACCCGCACCGTGCCCCCCAGGCTCTGCCCGCCCGGCAACAGGAGGGAGGCGGTGGGGGCGGCAACGGCCATGGGGGCTGGGGAGAGGGGAGTTGATCCTATGGAGGGGGGGGGGAGAGGCTCAGGTTGGCTGGTCTGAGATCCACCAGGCAGGCAAAGCGCTCCGATGGCGACCCAAGGGCAAGGGATGCGCACGGCCAGGCTCCTCCAGGAGCGCGTCACCCACCCCCAAGCAATCGATCCCATGTCTCCTTCCATTCGCTGTTGTCCATAGACGGTCGTCCTCATTCATGGAGCCGCTCACATCCACCAGCAACTGCAGAGAACCCGGGGGCCGATGACCCAACCGCCGCTGACAATCCCGGAAGCCTTCGCCCGGGCCTGCCAACTCATCCACTGTGACCGCCGCGCGCAACCGGAGGAGCGGCGGTTTCTGGCTGTGCTGGCGGAGCGGTTGCGGTTCAGCCCGGAGCGGGGCCGGCACATCCTCAAGGTGTGCGACCTGCTCAACCGAGACTTCGTTTCCGCAGCGGTGGGTTGACCCGCTTGGCCCGGGGCCCGGGGCCGCAGCGGATCAACGTTCCCGAGTGACGTCCCTGTCCAGCTGGCCGCGCTCCAGGAAATGGACGCCCGCCTGGATCAGGCCTGCAGCGCGTGACCTGGGGGTTGGTGATGGAGAGGTGCCGGGTTGTTGGCCAGCAAAAACCCCCGGCGGAGCCGAGGGTGGAGGAAGTGCGAAACCCGAGCTGAAGCTCAGAAGCAGAAGGGCAGGAACTGGGTGCGGCAGGCGGCATAGCCGTCGACAAGGGCCCCGAGGCCGATTTGATGGGCGATGCCAAAGCCGGTCAAGCCCTCGACCACGACACCGATGACAAGGCCGAGCATGGCAGCCCGTCCATTGAACAGTTCAGCTCGCTTGAGCTGTTCCATGTGGATCAGCTCCTCGGCTCGGTGCTGGAGCCAAGGGTCGTTGGCGGGTGTGTTTGTCATGGGTTGTTGGTGGGGGCGAGGTCGCTGGGGCGGCTGAGCACGAAGACGGTCATGCCGGTGAGCAGAACCACCAGGGCGAGGACGGAGGCGATGGCGGCGGTGTAATCGGTGCTCATGGCGATCAACCGAGGCCGACTTGCTGGAGGATGCCCTGGCCTGTGAGCAGCTCGGTGGCGAGGCCGATCACAAAGCCGAGCATGGCCAGGCGGCCGTTCCAGGTCTCGGCGAAGGCGACAAAACCGAAGCGGGGGGTGGGCTCAGTCATGTGTGTTTCAGATTGTTGCAACACTGTAACACGATGTGAAGCGATGGAGCCCAATGCCTCCGTTGGTTCTCCGCGCGGGAACCGGCGACCCTGCCGCCGAGTTCCGCGATGCTCAGCCTCAACACGCTTTCGGCCTCGCACGCAAGCTGACCAGGCCCATGCGCTTCGTGCGCCAGGGGCCCCAAGGCGAAGTGTCAGTCAGGCGAAGTGTCAGTTAATGGTGAGGGGGATGGCAGCCCGCCGGCCGCCCCTATGTTGAACCAGATCACCAGGTCGGATGGAGCACGCCTTGGCCGTGGAGGACAGAGCACAGGCGGGCCACGGCGCGGGGTCTCGGGGCGTCCGAGCCCTCCGGCCCCTCGCGGCGGCACTGGCGGCGGCGCTGCTGCTGCCACCCCTGGTGGCCTGCGACCGGCAGAAGGCCAAGGACCCAGCCGTCGTGGCCCCGCGTCGGGTGTCGGCCCTCGGGCGGGTGGAGCCGGAATCCAAGATCCGGCGCGTTTCCATCGCCAGCTCCGTCAGTGGCGATCGCATTGAACAGTTGCTGGTGCAGGAGGACGATGAGGTGAAGCAGGGGCAGCCCCTGGCGATCCTCAACAGCTTCGGCTCCCTACAGGCCGCCTTGAAGGAAGCCGAGGAGAAGGTGGGCGTGAGCCGTGCCAAGTTGAATCAGGTGTTGGCGGGGGCCAAGCAAGGGGAAATCCGGGCCCAAGAGTATGAGATCGAGAGTTTGCAGCGGGAGTTGGCCGCCGCCAAGCGCACCGGTGATCAGTCGGTGGCCTCGGCGCGGGCCAAGGCGGAAGAGGCCAGGCTGGAGAGCCTGCGCTACGACAAGCTCTACCTCTCCGGAGCCGTCTCCGAGCTGGATCGCGACCGCTATCGCACCCGTGCCGCAACCACCAAGGCGGAACTGGCCAAGGCGATCGAGGATCAGGCAGGCACGGAATCCCGCCTGCGCTCCAACATCGAGGGTGCCAAGCAGACCCTCGACAAGATCAAGGAGGTGCGCCAGGTGGATGTGGACACCGCCAAGACTGAGCTGAGGCAGGCGGAGGCTTCTCGCGACAAGGCGAAGCAGGAACGCGCGGATGCCACGGTGCTGGCTCCCCAGGATGGCCGCATTCTGAAAATCTTCTCCTATCCCGGCGACAAAGTGGGCGATAACGGCCTGCTGGAAATGGCGGATACCAGCGCCATGGTGATCACCGCGGAGGTGTACCAATCCGATCTCAGCAAACTCAAGCTTGGCCAGGGGGCCACGATCACTGCGGATGGTTTTCAGGGCAGTGCCCGCGCCACCCTCTACAAGGTGCTGCCCCAGGTGCAGAAACAAAGCATCTTCGCCGGCACGCCCGGAGAAAACATGGACCAGCGGCTCTAGGAGGAGAAACTCCGCTTGCATCCCACCTCCAAAGAGAAAAAGAGGTTGCGCTTACCCTCCAACCTGCAGGTGAAAGTGATCTTTGATGCCTCGCCGGCCGAGGGCCGCCTGCCATGATCCAATCCCTGCGCAAGGCGCTTAAAAAGGCCCTCAGGCGCACCCCGGTGGCCTGGCTGCAGGTGAGTCACAACCCCGTGAAACTGGCCATCGGTGTGGCGGGTGTGAGCTTTTCCAACATCCTCATGTTTTTCCAGCTGGGCTTGCTGGACAGCATCTACAACAGCCAATGCGAACCGATCCGCCGCATGCGAGGCGAGCTGATGATGGTGAGCGCGGGCTACAGCAACCTCGGCTCCCTCCAGCTGTTTGATCGCAGTCGCTTGTATCAGGCCCTTGGCGTGGAGGGTGTCGCAGGAGTGTCGCCCCTCCACATCGCCCGCGGCACGTGGATCACGCCGGGAACGCGGGAGATGTTTGACATCTTTGTCTATGGCGTCAACCTCAGCCGGCCCTCCCTCGCCTTCCCGGAACTGGAGGCCAACCCCTTCCGCCTGCAGCCCCTGCGCAATGCCCTCTTCGACCGCAACTCCAAATCCCAGTACGGGCCCATTGCCCCGGAGCTGAAGACCAAGCCCTTTGTCAGCGTGGAGGTCAATCAGAAACAGCTGCGCATCGTCGACACCTTTTCCCTCGGGGCCACGTTTGCGGCTGACGCCAACCTGATCGTGAGTGACAGTACCTATTTCCTCATCTTTTCGGATAAGAATCCAAGCCAGATCGAGGTGGGTCTGATTCAGCTCAAACCGGGTGTTGATCCCCTGGCTGTGCAGCGGGCCATTCAGCCCCTGATGCCAAAGGATGTGAAGGTTGTCACCCGCGACCAGCTCGCTGCCCTGGAGGTGAACTACTGGAAGCGCAACTCCGCCGTCGGCTTCATCTTCACCCTTGGCGTGGTGGTTGGTTTTGTGGTTGGAAGCATCATCGTTTATCAGATTCTCTTCACGGATGTGATGAACTCCCTGCCCCAGTACGCCACCCTGAAGGCCATGGGATACACCGATGGCTATGTGATTTCAATCGTGATCCAGCAGAGCGCCATCCTGGCCGTGGTGGGATTCATCCCCGGTTTTCTCGCCTCCGCCGCCCTCTATGCCCTGTTGGCGAACATCACCAAGCTGGCGGTGCTCATGACCGCCAGCCGTGCCCTGCAGGTGTTGCTGCTCACCTTTGTCATGTGCGTTGGTTCCGGCTCTCTGGCCACGCGCAAGCTGGTGCAGCTCGATCCCGCGGATGTGTATTGAGTCATGACCTCCCTCACGCCTGTCCCCCCGCCCACCTCCCCCGGGGAGCCCGGGATCTCCCTGCACAACGTCAACCATTGGTTCGGCACTGGCGACACCCGCAAGCACGCCCTCAAGGACATCAGCCTCGACATCCACCCCGGCCAGATCGTGATCTGCACCGGCCCCTCCGGATCGGGCAAGACCACGCTCCTCACCATGCTCGGGGGCCTGCGCTCCTGCATGGACGGCAGCCTGCGCATCCTCGGGGAGGAACTCAGGGGAGCCAGCAAGGATCAGCTGGCCCGCTTGCGCCTCAACGTGGGCTTCATCTTTCAGGCGCACAACCTGATGATGTTTCTCAATGCCCGCCGCAATGTGCGCCTCTCCCTTGAGCTGCATGATGCCTATTTGGAGCGGAACATGGATCAGATCGCCGCTGACATGTTGACGACGTTGGGCCTGGGTGATCGGCTGGATTACTTCCCGTCCAATCTCTCCGGAGGTCAGTGCCAGCGGGTGGCGATCGCCCGCGCCCTGGTGAGCCAACCGCGCATTGTGCTGGGGGATGAACCCACCGCCGCCCTTGACAAGGAGTCGGGCCGCACCGTGGTGAACCTGATGCGTCAGATGGCCGATGAGCGGAAAACCACCATCATTCTCGTGACGCACGACAACAAGATTCTCGACATCGCCGATCGCATCATCATCGTCGAGGATGGCGCCCTGGCCAGCCAGGAGCAGGAGCAGGCCTTCGTCGCCCGCATGCGGGAGGGAGGGCATTAGCTTTCTCGGGACCTCCTCCCGCGCCGATGGCCTGCTCCACCCTTGCCCTGCTCAGCCTGGAGGGTGGCCTGGATACAGCGCGGCTGCTGGAGCTGCTGCAGCAATGGGGCTATGGCGTGATCTTTCTGGCCATGCTGCTGGAAAACGCCGGCGTGCCCCTGCCGGGTGAAACCGTCACCCTCCTGGGGGGCTATGCCGCCGGCAGTGGCCATCTCAATGGTCTGGCCGTCATGGCCGCGGCGGCCGGTGGCGCCATGCTGGGCGACAACGTGGGCTACTGGGTGGGCCGTCGGGCCGGCTGGGGGCTGATTCTGCGGGTGGGCCGCCTGCTGCGCCAGTCGCCCGAGCAGCTGGAGCGCCTGCGGGAGCAGTTTTTGCGCCATGCCAACGCCTCCGTCCTCATGGGGCGCTTTGTGGCCGTTCTGCGTGTGGTGGCGGGCCCGATGGCGGGGGCCGTGGGCATGCCCTATCGGCGCTTCCTTCTCTGCAACAGCATCGGTGCCCTGCTCTGGTCGGCCACCATGGTGACTCTGGCCTGGCTTGGGGGCCGCTGGATTCCCTTCTCCCGGATGGTGACCGGGGTGGTCAACTTCGGGCTGGGGGCCCTGCTGCTCCTCGCCGTGATCGTTCTGCTGCCGAAGCTCTTCTCTGTCCTGGAGCGTCGTCAGTTGGAACGCCAGGGGGCCGCGGGTCCCGCAGACTCGAATCCCCCCTCCTCCTCCAAGCCGTCCTGAACCGTCCCGGGCGGCAGTCAACATGGGAGCTTGCTTCTCTTCTCCCATGTCCTGGCGGTATCTCCGCTATCTCCTGTTCCCCATCGGCTGTTGCGCCGCCGGCCTGGCGATCGTGCTCGGCTGGAGGGGGCTGAGCGCCGCCTGGATCACCCTGGTGCTGCTGCTGCTGGAGGTGTCGCTCTCCTTCGACAACGCTGTGGTGAACGCTCGGGTGCTGGACAAGCTCACCCCCGGCCAGCAGCGCTTCTTCCTCACCTGGGGTCTGGTGATCCCCGTGTTCGGCGTGCGTTTCGCCGGACCGCTGCTGATGGTGTCCCTCGCCGGGGGCGTCAGCCTGTCCCGGGCTCTCGATGCCGCCCTGCACCAGCCGGAGGTCTACCGCCAGCTGCTGGATCTGGCCGAACCGCGCATCCTGGCCTTCGGCGGCCTGTTTCTGCTGATGGTGTTTCTGCGCTACTTCTTTGATGAGGCCAAGACGCTGCACTGGTTTCGCCCCCTGGAGCAGCGCCTGAGCGCGGCCGGGCGGGTGGAGGCCGTCGAGATCGCCCTTGCCCTGCTCCTTCTCCTGGCACTGGTGGCGCTCTTGCCCCCCGAGCGGCACGCGGAAGTGATGATCGCCGGGGTGCTGGGGCTCGTGTTGCAGCTGCTGAGCACCTCCCTGGCGGCGGCCTTCGGGGATGAGGAGCAGGCGGGCGAACGGCTGGCTGCGGGGGGCGGGCTCGCGAGCCTGCTCTACCTCGAATTGCTCGATGCCTCCTTCAGCTTGGATGGCACCATCGGCGCCTTCGCCATCACCTCCAATCTGGCTCTGATCATGACCGGCCTGGGCCTGGGGGCCCTCTTCATCCGCTCCCTCACCCTGATGCTCAGCCGGGAAAAAGCGCTCGATCAGCTCATCTTTCTTGAACACGGGGCCCATTACGCCATCGGGGCCCTCGGGGGCTTGATGCTGGCTGGAATTTGGCTCCGGGAGCACCACCGCCACCTGCCGGAATGGGTGACGGGATTGATCGGCCTGGTGTTTCTGACCCTCTCCCTTGGCGATTCGCTGCGTCAGCGCCGGCGCATGGCCGCGGCTCAGGCGGAGTAGGGCCCGAAGCGCTCAGAGCCCGAAGCGACGACAGATCAACCAGGGCACCACAAGGGCCAACAAAATCGTCAGCGGGGCTCCGTAGCGGGTCATGTCCGTGAAGCGGTAGCGGCCCGGGCCGAACACCATCAGATTGGTCTGGTAACCGATCGGCGTGAGGAAACTCTGGCTGGCGGCGAGGAGGATGGCGAAGATGAAGGCCATCGGAGGCAGCCCCAGGCCCTTGGCCAGCTCCGTGGCGATCGGTGTCAGCAGCACCA
>JBKDSZ010000067.1:0-2130 GCA_046340375.1 Cyanobacteriota bacterium
GCGGTGACTGCCAGGAAAGATGACGCCTCTTTCGCCGATCAGGCGAACTTCTTCAGCTTAGCGGGTTTGTGGTCATTGCCCTCCGGCGGCGGTGGATTGATCCACACGACCTCCGGTTGACGCCAGCAGCGGGTGCCCCGCGACCATCGACGTGGATGTCGCTCCCGGGCCTCCGCATAGACCTGGTCACGGCGTGTGCAGATGGCGACGGCCTGGCCACTGTGGCGCTGGTGAGGCGTCACGAATTGGATGCCGCTGTGGCGGTGCTGATGGTTGTACCACTCCACAAAGGCTGCCACCCACAGGCAAGCCTCCTCCCTTGTTCTGAATGGCCGGTTGGGGTAGTCCGGCCGGTATTTGACCGTGCGGAACAGGGATTCAGAATAGGGGTTGTCATTGCTGACCCTTGGTCTGGAGAAGGATCTCAGCACTCCAAGCTCTTCCAGGCGGGATTCCAAGGTGGCGGCTCGCATGGCATTGCCGTTGTCGGCATGGAGGATCAAGGGCTGTTGCCGACCTTTGCTGATGATCCGCTCCCGCAGGCAGGCCCGGCTGACCAGATCCGCGGCGATTTTGGGATCTTCTCGATCCCCCACATCCCAGGCCACCACCTTGCGGCTCCAGACGTCAACCACCATGTAGAGGTACAGCCAAATTCCCCGAACACTGGTGGGCAGGTAGGTGATGTCCCAACTCCACACCTCATTAGGGCCCTTGGCTTCCAGACGCGGCACTGCCCGAGGCTCTTGGGGAGGCCTGGCACGGCCACGGCGGTGGACCTGGTCATGGGCATGCAGCACCCGGTAGAAGCTGCGCTCCGATCCAACGTACAAACCCTCATCCGCCAGGATCGGCACGATCTGGCCAGGGGGAAGCGCGGCGAAGTCCTTTTGGTTGCAGGTGTCCAGAATCCGTTGTCGCTCCTCCTCTGTCAGTCGGTGAGACACCTGGCGGGGGCTGCCTTTACGGCCATCCAGTCCGTCCCCATCACCGGCGAACTGGCGCCGCCAACGTTGCAGGGTGCTCAGCCCCACCCCAAGCAGCTTGGCCAGTTCGCGGGCCCGGGCGCCCGCTTCCAGGCCCTCTTCCAGGATCTGCAGAGCCCTCCGGCGATCATCAGGAGACGTCAGGCGTCCCCGTCCTCTCCCCAGAGGGCCTGGATCTTTTTTGCCGCCAACAGCAATGCCGCCGCCTCCGCCAAGGCCCTGTCCTTCCGCCGGAGCTCCTGTTGCAGCCGCCTGATCTCCCGCTGATCCTGCTGGTAGCGTTTCTCCAAATCCTTCTGCTCGGCCATTGTGAGCTGCGGCTGTGCATTGGCATCCTGCGCCGCCTGGCGCCAGCGGTCCACCTGTTCGGGATACAAGCCACGCTCCCGGCAGTAGGCGCCAAGTTCGGTGGCATTCAGCCCAGCGGTCTCCAGCACCACGGTGAACTTGTCGGCAGCGCCCCAGTTGTCAGGCGCCTTCTGAGTCGCTGGCACCACCTCCCCTTGCAACCGCCAGGCCTTCCGCCACTTGTAGAGGGTGATCGCGTGAATGCCAAGCTCCTGCGCGATCTCCGCAACACTCTGGCGGTGAGGCGGGCTCATCCGACGACGGACATCAGCCTTGACGGCCTCGCTGTAAGGACGCATTGATCAGCTCCATGAGCCCCCTGGTGAATGAAAAATGGACGGGTGGGAGAGGCGTCAACTTTCCTGGCAGAGGGGGAATTAGGAGGCCATCCAGACTCGAGATCTGTTCTTCTATTTGAGGCCGATGCAGATCAGATTGGTCATTTCTTATTGGCAGATGCACTTGATCATATCGGCGATATATGGAATCACGTAGTGGCGTGGGAAGCTAAAAAGAGCGTTGACATTCTTATTGAACCAAATGCACAGCTGCTTTCGCGCATCCAACTTTGTTAGACTACACCAGATCCTCTCACCAAGTTGCCTTCTCCAGCATGATTTTTGGAATGAAGCTGACCAATAACCCTGGCTGACCGACACAACCTCGAGAAGCATTGCTACAGAATGAGTCTCGGGTGATTAGGTGGGTAGGGAGCCATGAGATGTTGGGGGTTCTCAATCCAAACCAGCACTCAACGGTGTCCCGTACCCGCCTTCATTCTGAACTCCTCGGCTTC
>JBKDSZ010000068.1:0-34189 GCA_046340375.1 Cyanobacteriota bacterium
CCTGGCTCCAGCGCGACCAGGTGATGGAGGGGGTGCCGGAGCTGGTGAACGAGGTGCAGATCGAAGCCGTTTTCCCTGACGGCACCAAGCTCGTCACCCTTCACGACCCGATCCGCTGAACCCATGGCCCCTCTGATCCCCGGTGAATTGCTTCCCGAACCCGGCAGCTTGGAGCTCAACGCTGGCCGGCCTGTCACCACCCTCACGGTGGCCAACACCGGCGACCGTCCGGTGCAGGTGGGATCCCATTTTCATTTTTTTGAAGCCAACGCCGCCCTCTCCTTCGACCGCCCAGCCGCTCGCGGCCAGCGGCTCGACATCCCCGCCGGCACCGCCATCCGCTTTGAACCGGGCGACACCCGTGAGGTGCGCCTGGTGCCTTACGGCGGCCTGCGGCGGGTGATGGGCTTCCGCGGTCAGATCAACGGTCCCCTCGACTGATTCCCCATGGCTTATCGCATCGATCGTCGCGTCTACGCCGAAACCTATGGCCCAACCACGGGCGACCGGCTGCGACTGGCGGACACCGACCTCATCTTGGAGGTGGAGAGCGACTGCACGGTCTATGGCGACGAGGTGAAATTCGGTGGCGGCAAGGTGATTCGCGATGGCATGGGCCAGGCCCAAACCGCTCGCGCCGCCGGTGCTGTTGACACCGTCATCACCAATGCGGTCATCCTCGATTGGTGGGGAATCGTGAAAGCGGACATCGGTCTGCGGGATGGGCGGATCGTGGCCATTGGCAAGGCGGGCAACCCCGACACCCAGAAGGGCGTGACGATCGTGGTCGGCCCGGGCACAGAGGCCATCGCGGGGGAGGGGCATATCGTGACGGCCGGCTCCATTGACACCCATATCCATTTCATCTGCCCCCAGCAGGTGGAAACGGCCCTGGCCAGCGGCGTCACCACCCTGCTGGGGGGGGGCACCGGGCCAGCCACCGGCACCAACGCCACCACCTGCACCCCTGGCGCTTTCCATCTGGGGCGCATGCTCCAGGCCGCTGAGGGGTTGCCTGTCAACTTGGGCTTTTTCGGCAAGGGCAACGCCAGCACGCCCGAGGCGATCGAGGAGCAGATCCGCGCCGGCGCCTGCGGGCTGAAGCTGCATGAAGACTGGGGCACCACCCCCGCCGCCATCGACTGCTGTCTGTCGGTGGCGGATCGCTTTGATGTGCAGGTGTGCATTCACACCGACACCCTCAATGAGGCGGGGTTTGTGGAAGATACGATCCGCGCCATTGATGGCCGCACGATTCACACCTTCCACACCGAAGGGGCAGGCGGTGGCCACGCTCCCGACATCATTCGCATCTGCGGCGAGAGGAATGTGCTGCCGAGCAGCACCAATCCCACCCGGCCTTACACCCGAAACACGCTGGAGGAACACCTCGACATGTTGATGGTGTGCCACCACCTGGATCCCAAGATCCCCGAGGATGTGGCCTTCGCTGAATCGCGCATCCGCCGGGAGACCATCGCCGCTGAAGACATCTTGCATGATCTGGGCGCGTTCTCCATCATCGCCAGCGACTCCCAGGCGATGGGCCGGGTCGGGGAGGTGATTCTGCGCACCTTCCAGACGGCCCACAAGATGAAGGTGCAGCGGGGCCCGTTGGCTGCGGACAGCAGCCGGAATGACAACACACGCCTGAAGCGCTACATCGCAAAAACCACGATCAATCCAGCCATTGCCCATGGCATTGACAGCCAAGTGGGCTCATTGGAAGTGGGCAAGCTGGCTGATCTGGTGCTCTGGAAACCCGGATTTTTTGGAGTGAAGCCTGAGTTGGTGCTGAAGGGTGGTGCCATTGTCTGGGCGCAAATGGGCGATGCGAATGCTTCCATTCCCACTCCCGGCCCCGTCCATGGCAGGCCGATGTTCGCGGCCTACGGTGCCGCTTTGGCCCCAAGTTGCCTGACGTTCGTCAGCCAGGCTGCCTTGGAGGACGACCTGCCCCGGCGCCTCGGACTGCGACGCAGCTGTGTGCCTGTGGTGAACACCCGTGCGATTGGGAAAGGGGACATGCGCAACAACAGCACCTTGCCAAGGATGGAGGTGGATCCGCAAACCTACGAAGTGTTTGCGGACGGGGAACTGCTGAGTTGTGAACCTGCCGAGGTGTTGCCAATGGCTCAGCGCTACTTCCTGCTCTGATCGGCTGGGTCGGTTGCGGGCCTGCCAGAGGCGATGGGCCTGGACCAAGTTCAGTCACCTCGGCGCTGCCGCTCTTTCTCCTCCTGCAAGTCTCTCTTGCGCTCCATGCGGCGTTCAAGTTCAAGAATTTTTTCCCGTTCCCGTCTCGCCCGTTCCGCTTGCCTCTGTTCAGCCAACTCGCGACGCCGCATTAGACTTTCTGCTTTGCGTATCTGTCGCTGATGGAGCATGGCGGATCGGCGGATTTCGCTGGCATTTCCCTTTTCTTGCTGCCTGATCTCTCGCTCATTGAGGAAGGAGACAAACCGTTCAAAGATCGACTTTGGCGTAATTCCAAACAGGCCCAGGGAGGCCAGGTAGCTGAAGACAACGTTCTGATTTCGCCTTGGATTCCAGGCAAGAAGCGTGAACCCAATCATTGAAAGCAGGTTGATGAAAGTGGTTCTCGCCAGCCTCTTGTAGAAATCAACATAGGCAGAGGATGTGGGTGTCGTAAGCCTGCCCGGAGCAGAATCTCTTGCAGCTTTGATCAGATCGACGAGTTGTTTTTTAAGCGTTGGAAGGCTGACATAGCGAGCTTGTTCTGGAATCTGCGGGCCTTGCAGCCTGAGCATTCGCATCCGCAATTCGTCGAAGGAATCCGAGGTTTGAATGGCCTGCGTGATCTCAACACTTTTCTTATTGATCAGAGCGACTTGTTCTTTGTTAAAGCTGGTCAGTGTCTGGAAATTGCGCCAAACCGCAAAGGCCATCATCGGTTGGATCAGCAGAAAGAGCAAAGCCAGAATGGCAGACAGGCGCGCCACACGCAGCTGAACTCTGCCAAGGTCATCAGGGTCAAGGTATCCACCTAAATGGACAAGTGTGATGCCGACCAAGGGAATGGAAACATAATTGCCAAGAACAATGGAAAGATTGAAAATCCAGTCTGGCTGCAATAGCCTGACTGGTAGAGTATCAAATAAAACGAGAGACCCAAACAGAACAAGAAGGAGAATGCCGATGGCATTCACCATGCGTGGAATAGAGTTTTGATTCATAAAGTTATGTCTGGGAAAGTGTCATACACTGTAGCACCCAAAAAAAAGCCCCCTTTGAAGTGGGGGCTGCTTTGAGAAATGGAACTTGAAATCAAACGGTTTTTGAAATTCTGCGACGCAAGCGGCGAGACCAGCTGAAAGCAGCACCGGCACCGAGAATGGGCAGTGGACCAGGCACGAACGTGTAGGTCACGAAGCTGCCAGCCAGGTTGATTCCAAGGGTTGAACCATTGTCAGCAGGGTTGAGAACAGCAGTACCGGACGTGGCTGCAATTTGGAAGAACGTATTGACTGGAAGCAATTTGGGCTGAGGGGTTGGATTGGAAAAAAATGTTGGATTCCCGGCTGGGGCAACTCCGCCACCAATGCTGGCGGTATTCCAAATCGTCCAAGTGAGTGTTTGATTGGTTGGGACCACATTATAATCTGCAGTTCCTGGTGTATATGACGGGACTAATGTGGCCCCAGGAACCGTAAATGTTGAAGGGGGAATGGGAGTTATCCCATTTGAGTATCCAGGTGAGGTCTGTGAATTGGCTTGCAAACTAAAGTTCTGAATGTTACCTAGGGTGGCTGGGGAGAAAGGGACAGGATTGTTTGCCGTGAAGCTTCCACCAGTGAGCCCTGCCACTGTGAGGGTGACTGAGCTCAAAGTGTATCCAGAGGGGACTGGAAACGTTGAAGTTCCGTTGAAGCTGATGTCCTGAGGCGTTTTTGTGAGGGAAGTTGCAGACCCGGGTAGTAGTGGAGCAGTGAAGGTAAGAGCAGATGCTGCTGAGGGCGCCAAGCTTCCTAGCGCAGCCAGTGCAAAAGCAGCGGCAAGGGTGGTTGCCCGCATAATGTTTAGAGGTGGTAGCTGAATGAATCTAGCAACGCTTCAAGGGGATGTGGCGTCCCCCCTGGTCAGGTTCCGGAACCCACACATCTCCCTTCGGGTGGCGGGCTCGTGGGCCGAGGGCGGGCCAGGGTTGGGCGAGCTGTTCGTAGTGGTTGCTACGCGGCGGACACCTCCCGTCCCATCAGGATCGGGACCAGGAACCCAAGGGTGCCAATGTTCACGGAATACGCACCCAACCACGGGTACGACGAATATTTCGACGCGCCGGCCAAGCCCCGCCCGGCCCTGGCCCCCCTGCTGTCCTCCTTGGGACGCATGGGTCTTGAGCAGCTCAATCTGAATCACGCCGCCGCCGGCATGCTGCTGCGGCGCCTGGGGGCCACCTTTCGGCTCAACGATTCCGGCAGTCTCGGGGTCGAGCGCATCCTTCCCTTTGACCCCCTGCCCCGATTGATCCGCGCCAGCGAGTGGGAACGCTTGGAAAAGGGCTTGTTCCAGCGGCTGGAGGCCATCGACCTTTTCTTGGAGGATGTTCACGGTCCGGGGCGCATCCATGCCGATGGGGTCGTGCCACGCGAGGACGTGGAGAGTTCCCATGGCTGGCGTCCCCAGATGCAGGGGGTCCAGCCGCCCCTCGGTCGCTGGTGCCACATCTCCGGTCTCGACCTGGTTCGGGATGGGGAGGGAACCTGGCGGGTGCTGGAAGACAACCTGCGCTGCCCCTCCGGCGTGGCCTACTTCCTTGAGAACCGGCGGGTGATGAAGCGCATCTTTCCCAGCCTGTTTGCCGGCCGCGCCGTGAAGCCGATCGATAATTACGCTTCCCACCTTCTCCAGACCCTCAGCGACCTGGCCACCTGGACTGACAATCCCAAAGTGGTGCTCCTCACTCCTGGTGTCTACAACAGTGCGTATTTCGAGCACAGCTATCTGGCGCAGCAGATGGGCATCCAGCTGGTGGAGGGAAGGGATCTTGTGGTGGAGGATCGGCGCGTGTGGATGCGCAGCACGGCTGGACTCGAGCCCGTTGATGTGATCTACCGTCGCATTGACGATGATTTTCTCGATCCCGAGGTTTTCCGAAAGGATTCGATCCTCGGCGTGCCTGGTCTAATGGCGGCCTATGCCGCTGGCCGTGTGGCCATCGCCAATGCCCCAGGCACGGGGGTGGCCGATGACAAGTTGATCTATGCTTACATGCCGGATATTATTCGCTATTATCTCAAAGAAGAGCCCATCATTGAAAACGTGCCAACCTATCTCTGCTCCCGCCCGGATCATCGCTCTTATGTATTGGCCCATCTCCAAGAGCTGGTGGTGAAATCCGTGGCGGAAGCGGGAGGCTACGGCATGTTGATTGGGCCCCATGCCAGCCAGGAGGAGATCTCTGTTTTTGCCTCAAAGATTGAAGCAGATCCCCGTAACTTCATCGCTCAGCCCACCCTGGAACTCTCCACTGTTCCCTCCCTCAGTGAAGGGGAGATCTATCCCTGTCACGTGGATCTGCGTCCCTACGTCTTGCGGGGCAAGAGCAACTGGGTCACGCCGGGGGGGCTTACGCGGGTGGCGTTGCGACGCGGGTCGCTGGTGGTCAATTCCTCCCAGGGAGGGGGCTGCAAGGACACCTGGATTGTGGACGATTCCGTTGCCGAGCTCGCAGGTGAGGCGGCAAAACTGGAGGTGTCCCCATGCTGAGTCGCGTTGCGGATTCTCTGTATTGGATTAACCGTTATGTTGAGCGGGCGGAAAATATTTCCCGCTTCGTTGAAGTCAGTGAGGCGATGGCCCTCGATTGTCCTCCGGGCAGTGCTGAGCCCTGGCTCCCCCTGATCGATGCCACTGGCGATCGAGAGCTGTTTGACAAGCTCTATCCTGAAGCTAGAGCCGATGATGTTGTCCGCTTCCTGGTGCGCGAGCCTGATAATCCCAGCAGTGTGATCAATTGCATCACCTTCGCCCGGGAGAATGCGCGACAGATCCGGGATGTCATCACCACGGAAATGTGGGAGCAGATCAACGGATGCTACTGGGGCTTGCAGGAAGCTGATTATTGGCAGCAACCTCCCCAGGAACAGTTGCGGGCCATCCGTCGAGATTGCCAGCTTTTTTATGGCATCACCGATGCCACACTGAGCCGAGATCTCTCCTGGCAATTCAGTCGGCTGGGCCGTCTGCTAGAGAGAGCTGACAAAGCCACCCGCATCCTGGATGTCAAGTATTTCCTCCTTCTCCCCTCCAATGAGGACGTGGGGGGTGTGCTGGATGAGCTGCAGTGGATTGCCCTGTTGCGCACGGCCGGGGCCTACCAGATGTTTCGCCAGTCGCAGCAGCGGGCCATCGCCCCGAAAGCGGTGGCTGGCTTCTTGTTGCTAGACCCGATCTTCCCTCGCTCTGTCCGTTACTGCTTGGAACGGATCAATGAAACCCTCCGCATCATTCGTGGTACCTCCGTCCCCGGCGCACCGGATGAATTGGAGTGTCTGGCGGGTCTTACTCTGGCTCGCTGGAGTTATACCCGTATTGATGATCTGATCTCCAGCGGTTTGCATGAGGCCATTGATCAGTTGCAACAGGATTTCAATCTGCTCCACACCTTGATTGAAAAGCGTTATTTCATTGCTCCTCCAACCAGCTCCCCGTCCCCTCCAGAGCCGGCATGCGCGCCCTCCTGAACCATACCCTCCATTACCGCTATTCCGCCCCGATCCTGCTGGGGCCCCATCGCTTCTGCCTCAAACCGAGGGGGCACGGCTTTCAGAAGCTGCTGAACTTTCAGCTTTCCATTACCCCGGAACCCGATATCCTTTATCCCTTGTTGGCCGCCAGCGGCGATGAGATCCTACGAGCGCGCTTCCTGGGCAGCACGGATCGCTTTGATGTGCAGGCCAAAAGTGAGGTGATCACCGAAACGGTTCCTTCCCTGGAGGTGGCCCTGGAGGTGAATCCCCCGCGCCTGCCCTACCCGGTGGGCCATCTCAACGGCGATCTGATGGGCTCCCTGGAGGGGTGGTTGCCCAACGGCCAGCACGACCCCGCTGCCGTGGACCTGGCTCAGGAAGCCCTGACCGGCTGCGACCAGATGGCCGTGCCCTTTCTCAACCAACTGGTGGCGATCATCCAGGATCGGGTGAAGTATACCCAACGCCACCAGGGCCCGGCCTGGCCCGCCGGTCGAACCCTGAAGGAGCGTGTGGGCTCCTGCCGGGATTTGGCCATGCTGATGATCGAATCCTGCCGCTGCGTGGGCCTGCCATCCCGTTTTGTCAGCGGCTACCACCTGGTGGAGCCCAAACCGAAAAAGTACGATTTACACGCCTGGGCCGAGGTCTATCTGCCTGGAGCTGGCTGGCGCGGCTACGATCCGAGTGGCCTGGGTCTCATCGACGATCGCTATATCGTTCTCGCGACATCGTCCAAAGCAGATCTGACGGCGGCTGTCTCCGGGAGCTTCTCTGGAACGGGACCTGTGGAGAGTGAATTGCGTTGGACCATCCAGGCTGATGTGTTGGATGGCGAGGAAAGGCCCCGGGAGGGGACATGAGCGCGGTATGAAGAATTGAACCAGCGGTTAACGGCTGGTAGCCGATGCTTCAGCCATTCTCCCGATCTCGCGCCATGACAGATGAAACTTTGATCCCTGCCGGCATGGTCGCCACGCCCCTTTCCTCCAGTGCCGCGTCCTTCGCCAATCCCCTGGCGGCGGACATGCGTCGGCACCTCTTTTCCAGCCAGGCCAAGTCGCCAGCCCTCGCCACGGTGCATGACCACTACGTCTGCATGGCCCTGGCGGTGCGCGACCGCCTGTTGACCAGCTGGGTGGATACGGCTGAGACGTACACCTATCAACATGTGCGCACCGCTGTCTATCTGTCGGCGGAATATCTGCTGGGTCCCCACCTGGAAAACAACCTCGTCAACCTCGGCATCTACAAGGACGCCGAAGTCGCCTGCAAGGAACTGGGTCTCTCACTCGAGCAACTCATCGCGGAGGAACCGGAGCCGGGCCTGGGCAATGGAGGCCTGGGTCGCCTGGCAGCTTGCTTCCAGGAGTCCATGGCCACTCTGGAGTTGCCGGCGATTGGCTATGGAATCCGTTACGAATTTGGCATCTTTCGGCAGCAGATTGGCCCCAGCGGCCAGGTGGAAAGCACCGATCCCTGGTTGGCCCGGGGAAATCCCTGGGAGGTGATCCGGCCAGAGTGGAGCTATCCCGTGATCATCGGTGGGCAAACCGTGATCGGCGTTGCCTATGACACCCCGATCCTGGGATATGGAGTCCGCACTGCCAACACCCTGCGGCTTTGGTCAGCCCACGCCCCGGAAGACTTTGATTTCGCCTCTTTCAACGCAGGCGATTACACTCGGGCCGTTTTGCACAAGGTGCAATCTGAGACCCTTTCCAAGGTGCTGTATCCCAATGATGAGATGGAGCAGGGGAAACGTCTGCGCTTGAGCCAGCAGATCTTCTTTGTTTCCTGCTCCTTGCAGGACATGTTCCGCATCCTCAAGGGTCAGGGTTTGAAGGTGACGGATTTTCACAAGAAATATGCCGTTCAGCTCAACGACACCCATCCCGCCATTGCCGTGGCTGAGCTGATGCGCCTGCTGATCGATGAGCATGGCGTGGAATGGGATACGGCTTGGAGCATCACAACCTCCAGCATCAGCTATACAAATCATACCCTTCTCCCAGAGGCTCTGGAGTGCTGGGGGTTGGATTTGTTCCAGCAATTACTTCCTCGGCAGCTGGAGATCATCTACGAAATCAATGCCCGTTTCCTACGCATGGTGCGCTTGCGCTATCCTGGCAAGCCCGACATGCTCGCCAAGCTTTCTCTCATTCAGGAGTGGCCTCAGCGCAAGGTGCGCATGGCCCATCTGGCGGTGGTGGGCAGCCATCAAGTGAACGGTGTGGCTGAGCTGCACAGCCAGCTCTTGAAGCAAAACCTCTTCTACGACTTTGCCCAGATCTGGCCAGAGCGGTTCGGCAACATCACCAACGGTGTCACACCCCGTCGTTGGCTGGCGGTCGCCAACCCCCATCTGGCCAGCCTCCTCGATGAGGCCATCGGGGATACCTGGCGCAGCGATCTCGATCAGCTCTCCCGCCTGGAGCCCCTGGCCCAGGACGGGGCCTTCCTGGAGCGCTGGCGCACGATGCGCGCCCTGGCCAAGGAGAGGCTGGCCTTGACCATCCGCAAACAGACGGGCGTGCTGGTGGACCCCGCCAGCCTCTTCGATGTGCAGGTGAAGCGCATTCATGAATACAAGCGCCAGCACCTGGCGGCCCTGCAGCTGGTGGAGCGGTACCTGCGTCTGCGGGAGGGGGAGGACCTCCCGCCCCGCACCGTGGTGTTCGGTGGCAAGGCGGCCCCAGGCTACGCGATGGCCAAGCTGATCATCCGCCTGATCGTGGGCATCGCTGACATCGTGAACATCGACCCGGCGATGGATGGTCGGCTGCGCGTGGTCTTTCTTCCCAATTTCAGCGTGAGCCTCGGTCAGCGCATCTATCCGGCGGTGGATCTCTCGGAGCAGATCTCCACGGCCGGGATGGAGGCCTCCGGTACCGGCAACATGAAGATGGCCCTGAATGGTGCCCTGACCATCGGCAACCTGGATGGCGCCAACATCGAGATCCGCGAACGGGTCGGCAATGACAACTTCTTCCTCTTTGGTCATACCGCCGACCAGTTGGCCGCCCTGAATCGAAGTGGCTATCACCCCATGCCCTGGTTGGAAAATGAGCCCTTGACCCGGGCCGCGATTGATCTGATCGGATCGGGCCACTTCAGCGAGGGGGATCGACAGCTCTTCCATCCCTTGCTCTCCAATCTCTGCAGCAGTGACCCCTTCCGGGTGATGGCCGACATCGGCGACTATCGCCGTGCGCAAAACGAGGTGGATGGAGCTTGGTTGGATAACCAACGCTGGACGCAGATGTCGATTTTGAATACAGCGCGTTGCGGCTTCTTTTCCTCAGACCGCTCCATTCGCGAATACGCGGAGCGCATCTGGAAGGTGCAGCCTGTGCCGGTGGGACGCAGCGAGCCGTCGCCCGAACTGGCGGGGGGAGCTTGATGGCCTCGGTCCCTCTGCCCGTGGACCCAGTGCTGCGGGAGGATCGCTTCAGTCTCAACCCGCGCCGATGACCCTCTGGATGGAGCCCCTTGCCGAGCGGGTGCAAAAGACGCTCGCCGCGGCAGGGATCCGACTCACCCTCGGCGGGGAGCCCACCTTGGTGCCGGTGAATCCGGAGGGAGCCGAGTGGTCCATCACGGCGGATGGTCCAACCAAGCTGCCCATCGCGCGCCGCTTGGCGGCGGTGTTTCAGCGCCAGGTCTGGCCGGGCAGCACGCTCCTCTATTGCCCCGGCAAGCTCTATGCCGGCGAGGTCAATCCTCGCTGGGCTCTGCGGCTCCTCGTTCGTGCCGACGGGTCCCCCTTGGTGCGCGCTCGGAACCCCCGACCGGCCGACGGGGGGGGGGTGCCGTTGCGAGGGGGGGATGGCCTGGTCTGGCTGGACCGGTTGGGGGAGCGTCTGGGGGTTCGTTTGCGACCGCTGGCCTTGCGCGATCCCCTGGATGAGGGGCGGTGCGTCTGGGCGGCGCCGCTCACGGCTGCGGATGTCCCCGGCAGCGGCAACTCTGACCAGGACTGGCGCTGGGAGGCGGGGGATTGGCCCCTGTCCGAAGATCTCGCCCAGCTGAGTGGTGCCCCAGGGCCGGCTGGGCTGCGCCTTCCTCTGGCCCATTTCCCCGAGGATCTGCCTCGCCAGGTGCTCACCCTGGAGGTGGACGAGAACGGTTGGGAGCTGTTCCTCCCTCCTCTGCTCCGGGTGCCTCTGGAGGCCTTGCTTCAGGCCATGGCTGATGGCCTCGAGGGGCTGACGGAGCCCCGGTTGAGCGGCATGTTGCCCAGTGATGTGGAGGACCACTGGCAGGTGCTTGGCCTGACGGCGGATCCCGGCGTTCTGGAAATCAATCTGCCCGTCTGCCACGGCTGGAGCGACTACGCCCACTGGCTCAGCCGCATGGAGGCGGCGGCGGCGGAGGTGGGGCTGCGCACCTGGAAGGAGGCGGACCATGGCGGCCAGGAGGGCACCGGCGGGGGAAACCACCTGCTCTGGGGTGGGGCGTCCCTGGCGACGAATCCCTTCTTCCCGCGCCCGGCCTGGCTTGCCGGCCTGCTCCGCTACTGGCAGCACCACCCCAGCCTGAGCTACCTCTTCAGCGGTTCCAGCGTGGGGCCCGCCTCCCAGGCCCCCCGACCCGACGAAGCCTCAGGCACGATCTTCGATCTGGAACTGGCCTATCGCCAGCTGGAGCGGGCCGAGGCGGAGCCGTCGCGGGAGCCCTGGGGGGATCATCGGGCTCTGATCGGCGAAACCCTTCGCCACCTCCACGCCGACCGCAGTGGCAACAACCACCGTTGTGAAATCAGTTTTGACAAGTTCTGGAATCCCGGCACGCCCGCTGGCTGCCTGGGTTTGATCGAGTTCCGTGCTCTGGAGAGCCTGCCCCGTCTGGAATGGTCCCAGGCGATCGCCCTGCTGTGGAGTTGTCTGGCGGCCCATCTCCTCGACCCGGCCCGTCGCCCGAGCCGTCTGCGCCCGTGGGGTGAGGACCTCCATGATCGCTGCCTGCTCCCCAGCCAGCTCTGGGCGGATCTGCAGACCGTTCTGGCGGAGCTGGCGGCGGCGGATCTGGTCTTGGAGGAGCGCCCCTTCCGGGAGATCTGGGACTGGCGCTTCCCCCCTTTATTGAAGTGGGAGGGGGGCGCGGTGGTGGAGGGGGAGCGGCCCTGCCTGGAGGTCAGGCCGGCCCTGGAACCCTGGCCGCTGATTTGTGATTTCCCACGGGAAGGGGGCTTCACCAGCCGCTTTGTCGATGGCTCCCTGCGGCGGTTCGAGGTGACGGCCAACCGGGCGTTCCGCCGGCAGGGCTGGTTGACGCTCCAGGGCCGGCCTTTGCCCCTGGATCCCGATCCTGCGTCCCTGCTGGCGGTGCGTTACCGCCTGCAGCGTCTTTACCCCTGCCTCCATCCGGGCATTGCCCCCGACTGGCCTCTGCGGTTGGTGGTGGGCTGTCCGCAAGGGGTGGAGGCCTACAGCTTGACCGCGACGGGAGAGCGGTTCCACCCTGTGGGCATCGAGCCCTCGGATCCCCGCTCCCCCGAGGGGTTGATCCCCTGGCAGGGCAGCGAGCGGCCCGAGGCTCTCACCCTCGATCTGCGCTTGGAGGCCCTGGGCCTCACCAGTTGAGGCCGTGCAGTTTGGGCAACGGCGCCGTCTTGGAGGTGACGGCAAACAAGCGGGGGATGCGCGAGCTGTTGTAGACGCGGAACTCACGCACCACGCTGGCGCCCTCCTCGCGCACGGCCTGGTTGAGCACCAGGGAGCCATCCGGGTCGGACACGGAACGGTGGAAGGTGCCCGGGGGGATGCGCAGGATGTCTCCGCCGCAATCAAGTCGCACGATGTGATACGGATAGTTCCAGCCCAGGTTCACCAGATAGAACGTCCGACCGCCGTGCATGGCGAGAAGATTGTCTTCCTGATGGGGATGCAGATAGAACTGCCAGGCGCCTGTTTCCGGGTCGTTGGGGGGGCTGATGGCCGGACCGCTGTGCACGACCAGATCCCTGGCGTTGGAGGTGGGGACAGTGATGTCGAAGAAGCGGACAGCGGGCGTATCGCGAAATTTCTCGTAGGGGATAAGCTCGAACATGGGAGCCGGTCGGGACACACTCGGGGCCTGGTCGCTGCGTTCTGGCATCGGTCTGGGGTGTGGACGGGGTGGTCGGTTGGGCAGGGTGGCGGTCATGGCGGGTGGGGCCGGGAGAGGGCGCCGGCGGAGGCGACGAATGGACCAGTGAAACGAAGTGCTGACCCCGTTTAGGTGAGCTCCGTTACAAAACAATGGATTCCACAGGCGGTTGGCGCAGTGGCCCCTGGGCCCTCCCGCGCGTCGAGGGGGATCAGGGCTTCGCGGCGGGAGGCACCTCAAAGAGGGATGGGCATCACCACCGCCGCAGGCGGGGGGGCGCAGGCGGCGACCCGTTGGGCCACCACGGCCCCGATCACGAGGATGGCCGGCGACGCCAGGCCCGCTTCCTCCACCTTCCGGGCCAGGTCGCCCAACGGCGCCAGCACCAGGCGCTGGCCCTGCACCGTTCCTTGCTGAATGGCCGCCGCAGGCGTGGAGGGCGCCAGGCCGCCGGCCATCAGCTCCTCGCCGATGTGGCGCAGATTGTGCAGCCCCATGTAGATCACCAGGCCATCGCTGCTGCGGGCCAGCCCCTGCCAGTCCACGCCGGGGCGGCCCTTGTCGATCTCCTCGTGCCCGGTGACGAAGGTGACGCTGGAGCCGGCCCGGCGGTGGGTCACCGGGATGCCCGCGTAGGCCGGAGCCGCGATCCCCGCCGTCACCCCGGGCACCACCTCCACGGCCACGCCACGGCTCACCAGATGGGCCGCTTCCTCTCCGCCCCGGCCGAACAGGAAGGGATCCCCCCCTTTCAGGCGCACCACCCGCCGATGGCGCCGAGCCAGCTCCACCAGCACACTGTTGATCGTGGGTTGGGGCACGGAATGGTGCCCCCGCCGCGTGCCCACGAAGCGGCGTTCGCACTCCGCCGGCACCAGGTCCAACAGCTCCTGGGGCACCAGGGAGTCGTAGACGAGAGCATCGCAGCTGCTGAGGAGGCGGTGGGCCCGCACCGTCAGCAGCTCCGGATCGCCGGGCCCCGCCCCCACGAGGAACACCGTGCCAGCGGGGGGGAGGCCGGGGGCTTCGTCGCTCATGGCAGGTCCTCCAGCAACTGAAGCAGCCCCTGGCGAAGGGCCGGCCGCCCGAGCAGGGGAGGGACCAGCTCGGGGCCGAACCCCTCGCTGAGGCGACTGGCCGCCAGAACCAGGGGCAGGGCGGGGTCCTGGGGCCGCCAGGGTTCCCCTTCGCCCTCCCGCGAGGGAAGCGTCAGGGGATGGCAGCGCGCGTCGCAGCGGTGGGCGAGGTGGGCCAGATAGCGCTCAGACAGGGAACCCTCCACAGGATGGTGCAGCAGCAGCGGTCGGCCGGTCTCTCCGGAGACCGCCAGCCGCTTCACTTCCTCCCGCAGGAGGACCTGCCAGGCCGGCCAGGCCCCCAGGAAGGGCAGCACCCGCACGGCGCCTGCCTCCCGCCAGCGCCGCAGGTGGACCGGCACGTCCTGGCGCACGTGGCCGCCCGGCAGGAGGAACAACGGCACCAGGGTCGTCAAGGCGGCGGGAGGCTCCGGCAGGGGTGGGGGCTGCGGGGCGGTGAGAGCCTCCAGGATCACGGGAGCGCCGCGGCGTTCCCGCAGCGTCTCTGCCAGGGCGATCAGCTCCGGTGGCAGGAGCCCCCCCGCGCGGCCGTGGACGATCAACACGAGGGGGGCGGCGGGCAGGCGTTCCAGCCGGCGGCGCAGGCGGGCCTCGACCGCGGGGTGGAGGGGCTGGCGGGCGAGGCGGAGGAGCAGTGGGCGCGCATCGGGGAGGCGCGCCAGGGCATCCCCGGCCGCCTGCGCCAAGGGGGGGTGCAGGTCGCCGGCCAGGACGCTGAGGGTGTGGCCCAGGGCGGGCCGCGGCCAGGCGCTCAGACCTCGGCAGAGCCCCTCCAGGGCGGCCAGGCGCAGGCGCAGGGGGCCGGCCGCGAGAGCCGTTTGGCTCAGGAGCGGGAAATCGGCGGGATCCCGCTGGTGGCCCAGAAGGGGCATCAGGGCGACACCACGCTCGGGATCGGCTGCCGCGGTGGAGCAGGCCTGGAGCAGGGCCAGCCGGGCTCGGGGATCGCGCCGGGGAGCGATCAGGGCCGGCAGGTCGGGATGGCGGGGCTCACTGCGGCTCCACCAGCGCACCAGCCGTGCCATGGCCGGGCCGTCCAGGTGGTCGGCCAGCACTGCCATCAGATCCGTCTGGGGGGAGAGGGTGCCTTGCTCCAGGGCTTGCAACCAGGGCTCCAGGGGCAGGTCGGGTTGGCGGCGCAGCCGCTGCAACCATGGCCAGCGCTCGGGCGTGCCGGGAGGGGGCAGGTCGGCCACCGGATACTCGGCTGGACCCGGGGCGGGAGCCACGGCGGCGGAGCGCGACTGAACACTCACCATGGCAAATCCGATCCCTCTCCGGTGGGCGCGGCATGGACCAGATCCGCGTTGGCGTGGATGTAGCAAGCGATACGTTTCATGGCAGATGCGGCTGCGAAGCGCGGACCCTGGCGAAAGTGAGTGGAGTTCAGGCTGCTCCGGGAGCACAAGCGGTGGATCAGACCTCAGACACCAGGGCGGCGGAGTCGCCCTCCGGACGCTCGGCTCGCCTCGGGGTCCGGGGCGGCGGGCGTCCCGTCTCGGGCTTTGCCGAGCTGAAGCAGCGTCAGCTGGTCTTCCTGCTCACCCGTCAATTGGCGGAGGCCCAGTTCGCTCGCGCAGACCAGGTGCGCACCCACCGGCTCTGGCAGGAGGTGGCGGACCTGGATCTGGATCCCGACCGGATCATCCACCTGCTTTATGGCGTGGGGGATCATGCCGACAACATGGAGATGGAGGCGGCGGATCAAGGCTGGTGCGCTGGCCTGACGCCCCCGCGGCGGCGCTGGTGGGCGCCCGGCCCCGGCCGTCTCATGGGGAAGGGGGGCGGCGTCTGGCCCCGAAGTGCTCCACCAGCAGCGACTCCAGGTTGTCGGTGAGCTGATCGAGGGGAACCCCCTTGTGGTGCAGTTCGGCCAGCCTGGGCTGGCGTCCCATGGAGCCGTGGAGATAGATCTTGGCCGCCTCCACCATCCGCCCCCCGTCCCGGGCCTTGGCTCCCATCAGACCGATCTGGCCCATGTAGGGCTGGCCGCAGGCGTTGGGACAGCCCGTCCAGTGGGTGCGCACGGGTTGGGGCAGCTCCAGGCGCCGCTCCAATTCCTCCACGACGTCCCGGGCTGTGCTCTTGGTGGGGATCAGGGCGAAACCGCAGTAGCGGCTGCCCGTGCAACTCACGGCCTCCGCCAGAAGCGGCCCTGGCGTGAGCGGGAAGGCCCTCTCCCGCTCGGGCGTTGCCAGCGCGGTCCGCAGGTCGGCGATCCGCGTTTCGGGCACCCCGCTGATCACCACATTCTGGGATTCCGTGAGGCGCAGCTCCCCGTCGCCCCATGTGCGGGCCAGGTGGGCGAGGTCCGCCATCGCGGCCGCGTCCAGCCTGCCCATGGGCACGTTCAAACCCACCCATGAGAGGCCCTTCTGCTTCTGGGGATGAATGCCGCAGACATCACGGGGTGGGCGGTGGACCAGATGGCTCCCGTCATGGGTGCGCAGCAGGGCGGCCTCCTCGGGCCCCCGCAGGGCGGCGTGGGCGGCGAGGACCTCCTCGCGATAGGACTCCAAACCGAGGGCTTCGATGAGATACATCAGGCGCGTGCGGCTGCGCACCGCGCGATCGCCGCGACGCTCGAAATGCCGCACCACCGCCAGGGTGAAACCGACCAGGGCCGACGCCGGCAACCAGAGACCCAGGGGAATGGCCAGAGCATTGCGCTGGCCGGAGAAGAAGCCCCCCACCATGACCGTGAACCCCAGATCCTCGCCGTGGAAGGCGGGCAGGAAAGCGAGGTCGTTGTGCAGCAGAAAGCTGTCGGGCGCGCCTCCGACGGCGACGTTGAACTTGCGGGGCAGGTTGCGGGGCCCCTCCGGCCCGAGCAGGGCCTCCTGGATCGCTCGCACCAGGGGCCGGGTGTCCACGATCTCCTCCGGGTCCAGGCCCGCCAGTGGATTCCCCGTGACGTTGCGGGGGTTGTCATGGCCCGATTGCCGACTGGTGAGCCCCAGCCGGTCCAGCTCCTGGAGCAGGGGGGGCATGTCCTCCAGCAACAGGCCCCGCAACTGAAGGTTCTGGCGGGTGGTGATGTCCGCGCTGCCCTCTTCTCCGCAGCGGTCGACCACATCGGCGAGGGCGGCCAGTTGATCCGCGGTGATCAGGCCGTTGGGCAGCCGCAGGCGCACCATGAAGCGGCCGGGCGTGACGGGGCGAAAGAAGATGCCCAGCCACTTGAGATGGATGGTGAGGGTGGCCTCATCAAGGGTGTCCCAACCGGCGGCGGCCAACTCCCGGAGGCGGGGTTCGAGATCGAGCCCGCAGAGAGTGGCCTTGGCCTGCTCGATCTTGTTGAGTGCCGACGCCCGGGAGCCTGCCTCGGCTGAACGGTGCGCCTCATCGGGAGAGGCATCGGTGGAAACCATGGAGCGGAGAAGTGGAGTACTCCGTTGCAAGAACCGGGAATGGCGTGGCTCTTCCGGGTACTGAATCCGGTTGCCTGAGCCAAGCTCCGCAGAACAGGTTGCAACGATGGACCGCTCTCCCGTCACAATGTGCATCAGGACGGATCAGCCCCTTGTCGCAATTGCTACCGAATGCAGCCGAGGAGGGCGGGGGCGTCGCCGTGGTGGACGATCGCCGGGGCCGCCAACGGGCCGCCATCGGCCCTGAGCGGGCCCGGTTCCGCGAGCTGATCGCCAAGGTGGGCAGTGGAGAGCACACCAGCACGGGCCTCAGCCGGGAGGAAGCGCGGGAGGCCATGGCGCTGATGCTGTCCGGCGGGCTCGATCCCGCCCAGGTGGGAGCGTTTTTGATCGCCCATCGCATCCGCCGGCCCACGCCGGAGGAGCTCAGCGGCATGCTCGACACCTACCGCAGCCAGGGCCCCACCCTCTCCACACCGGGACGGCGTGCCCTGTGCTTCGGCGTGCCCTATGACGGCCGCGCCCGCACGGCCCCCCTGCTTCCCTTGGTGGCCCTCAACCTGGCGGCGGCGGGCCAGCCCGTGGTGCTCCACGGGGGCGGGCCGATGCCCGTCAAATACGGCGTGACGCTGGCGGAACTCTTCTCAGCCCTGGGGATCCCCTGGGACGGGCTGAGTCTGGCAGCGGTGCAGGACCGGCTCGATCGTCACAGCCTGGCCCTCACCCACCAGCCAGTGCACTTCCCCGCCGCCGAAGCCCTCGTCGCCACCCGCGATCTCATCGGGAAACGGCCGCCGGTGGCCAGCCTGGAACTGCTCTGGACCCCCCACTGCGGCGAGCGGTTGCTCGTGAGTGGGTTTGTCCACCCCCCCACCGAGCAGCGCGCCTGGGCGGCCCTGCGCGCCTGCGGGGAACAGGACGTGCTGACGATCAAGGGCCTGGAGGGCTCCACCGATCTGCCCACCACCCGCGCCGGCATCGCCGCCCGGCTGCGGGGGGAGGACGTGGAACGGCTGCTGCTCCATCCCCGCGACCACGGCATCACGGCACCGGAGGTGGCCTGGCAGTCGCTGGAGATCTGGCGGGAGCAGGCGCTGGCGGCCCTGCGGGGCGAGGGCCCCCTGGCGGAGGGCCTGCTCTGGAATCTGGCCTGCCTGTTGTGGCAGAACGACCAATTCGCCAGTCTCCCCGAGGCCCTGGCCCAGTCTCGGGCGCTGCTCCTGGCCCAGGCGGGAGAGCGCCTGCGACGGGAGGTGGCGCCTTGAGCCCCGAGGCCTCGCCTCCCCCGGATGATCTGGCCTGCCGGGTGTTCCGGTTCGAGGCCGACTTCGCGGCGGATCTGCGCTGTCTGCCGATGGCGGTGCGGCGCAAGCTGGATCTGGCGGGGGTGAAGCTCAAACTGGCCCAGTGGCATGGCCTCTCGGAAGAGGAGCGGAAGCGCCTGCTGGCCTGGGCGGATGATGGCTCCTCCCTCGCGGCCTTTCGCGCCTGGCTGCTGGAACGCAGCCGGAGCCTGCCCAAGGGGCCGGCCGGGGAGTTGCCGCCTGCGGTGGACGCGGACTGGCAGCGGTCGGAGGAGATGCCCGAGGCGTTGGTGACCTCCTGTCGCGAGCTGGGGCTCACCCTGCGGCCGGACGCCTGGAGGGGGCTGGATGGGCTGCAGCGTTTCGCTCTGGTGAAGTTGAGCCATCCCGGCCATGAACACCGCAACCTGCCCCGAGCGCTGGAGGAATTCGATCTGCTCGCCCCCCTCCCTTACAATCCCGGCCCTTGGCCGCGTGAGGTTCTGTAGTGCCTGCAACAACGCTGATCACAAGCCAGTGATTCGATAAATCGGGTCGGTCAGCCTGTGCGCCGTCAGCCTGTTTCTGCTTCGTGCGCGTCTCTTCTGAGGCACAGACAGATTTTTCGTGTGACACCCTCCCGCTCTCCCTCCGGGTGGCGCACGATCCACTGACCTTCGCCACTGGACCTCCTCCCCACCGTGAAGTGCCCGGCGCTTCACGGGGAGGTCAGATCCATCGGTTGAGGGCCTTCAGGCGTGGACAGGTCCGGGTCCGTCCCGAAGGGATTCCCTCCTGTGCAGCCCCTGATCGGAAACGATCCGGGTCGCCTGCGCGCCGGTTCCGTGAGCGGCAGGTCCCGTCCTGCTGGCCCGCGATCCATTCCCCATTTTTCCCTCCATCCCATGGCTTCGTTTTCACGCCGCCGTTTTCTGCTCACCGCAGCGGGCACAGCCGTCGGCAGTCTCGTGGTGGCGGCCTGCGGCGGCAAGCCCCCAGCCACCGCCACCAAGTCAGAGGACCCCGCCGCCGGAGCGGGTGGCGCTGACACCGAAGTGAAGGGAGCGACCCTGGGCTTCATCGCCCTCACCGATGCCTCCCCTCTGATCATCGCCAAGGAGAAGGGGTTCTTCGCCAAACACGGCCTGCCGGAGGTGAAGCTGATGAAGCAGACCTCCTGGGCGGTGACCCGCGACAACCTGGAGCTGGGTGGCGAGCGCGGCGGCATCGACGGCGCCCACATCCTCGCCCCCATGCCCCTGCTGCTCACCGCTGGGAAGATCACCAAGACCAAGCAGCCGCTGCCGATGTACACCCTGGCGCGGCTGAACACGCAAGGACAGGCGATCTCGGCATCGAAGGATTTCCTGTCCGACAAGCTGAGCGTGAACAACGCCACGGCGCTGAAGAAAGTGGTGGAGGCCGCCAAGGCCAAGGGGAAACCCTTCAAGGCGGCGGTCACCTTCCCCGGCGGCACCCACGATCTCTGGATGCGCTACTGGTTGGCAGCCAATGGGGTGGATCCCGACAAGGATGCCGATCTGGTGGTGGTGCCCCCGCCGCAGATGGTGGCCAACATGCAGACCGGCACCATGGATGTGTTCTGCGTGGGCGAGCCTTGGGGTCAGCGGCTTGTGAACAAAAAACTGGGCTACACGGCAACCCAGACCGGTGAACTCTGGAAGTTTCATCCTGAGAAATCCTTCTCCATGCGGGCGGATTGGGTGGATAAGAATCCCAAGGCCGCCAAGGCCCTGTTGATGGCGGTTCAGGAAGCGCAACTGTGGTGTGAGGATCCTGCCAACCTGGATGAAATGTGTGAGATTATATCGAAGGACAAATACATCAAGGCCAACGTTGCCGACATCAAGCCCCGTCTGGCCGGCAAGGTGGACTATGGCGATGGTCGGGTGGTGGAAAACAGCCCCTACACCATGAAGTTCTGGAGTGAACAATCCTCGTTCCCCTTCAAGAGCCATGACGCCTGGTTCGTGACGGAAGACATCCGCTGGGGTTATCTGCCGGCCAGCACGGACATCAACGCCCTGGTCAACAAGGTGAACCGGGCGGACCTCTGGCGGGAAGCCGCTGAGGCCATCGGTCAGAAGGCGGCGATCCCGGCCAGCGACTCCCGCGGCAAGGAAACCTTCTTTGACGGTGTGGTGTTTGATCCGGAGAATCCCAAGGCCTATCTCGATGGCCTGAAGATCAAGGCCCTGAGCTGACGATGGCCAGCACCTCCCCCACCGCCCCATCGCGGGCCATCCTGCGGCCGATCTTGCCATACCTCGTCTGCATCGGCGGTTTCCTGCTGGCCTGGCAGATCCTTTCCGCCTTCCTGGGGGCGGCGCGGCTGCCCGGACCGATCACCGTGGTCTCGGAAACCTGGACGCCTTACATCAGCCAGCCCTTCTTTGACGATGGAGGCACCAGCAAGGGGCTGGGCTGGCAGATCCTCATCTCCCTCCAGCGGGTGGCCCTCGGCTACGGCCTGGCAGCCCTGGTCGGCATCAGCATCGGCGGACTGCTCGGCCGGCGCCGCTTCAGCGGCAAGGGCCTCGACCCGGGGATCCAGGTCGTGCGCACCGTGCCGCCCCTGGCCTGGTTTCCGATCTCCCTGATGGTGTTTCAGGACGCCAACACCTCGGCGATCTTCGTGATCTTCATCACCGCCATCTGGCCGATCATCATCAACACAGCTGTGGGCATCCGCGAAATCCCCCAGGACTACACCAACGTGGCCCGCGTGCTGCGGCTGCGCAAAGGGGAATACATCCGCAACATCGTCATCCCCGCCACGGTGCCCTACGTGTTCACGGGCCTGCGGATCGCCGTGGGCCTCGCCTGGCTCGCGATCGTGGCCGCGGAAATGCTGAAGGCCGATGGCGGCATCGGCTACTTCATCTGGGATTCCTATAACGCCGGAGGTGATTCCAGCTCCAGCCAGATCATCCTCGCCATTCTTTATGTCGGTCTGGTGGGCCTGGCCCTCGATCGTCTCGTGGCCTGGGTGGGCCGTCGCGTGGCGCGGGGGGCCAACTGAGGTGGCGGCTTTTCTCACCGTTGACGATGTCAGCCAGGTGTTTCCCCTGGCCAATGGGGGCCGCTACGTCGCGCTGAAGGACATCGATCTGGAGATCGCCGAGGGGGAGTTCGTGTCGCTGATCGGCCATTCCGGCTGCGGGAAGAGCACCCTGCTCAACCTGCTCGCCGGCCTCAGCCAGGCCAGCCGGGGCGGCATCCTGATGGAGGGGCGCCAGGTGATTGAGCCCGGTCCCGACCGGATGGTGGTGTTTCAGAACTATTCCCTGCTGCCCTGGCAGTCCGTGCGGCAGAACATCGCCCTGGCTGTGAACCGGGTGATGGGGCGCCACAGCGCCGCCGAGCGGCAGGCCCGGGTGGAGGAGGCCATCGCGATGGTGGGGCTCACCCCGGCGGCTGACAAGTTGCCCGCCGAACTCTCCGGGGGGATGAAGCAGCGGGTGGCCATCGCTCGTGCCCTCGCCATCCGACCCCGGCTGCTGCTGCTTGACGAGCCCTTCGGCGCCCTCGATGCCCTCACCCGCGGCAATCTGCAGGAGCAGCTCATGGAGCTCTGTCAGCAGGCGGGGGTGACCACGGTGATGGTGACCCATGACGTGGACGAGGCCCTGCTGCTCTCCGATCGGGTGGTGATGCTCACCAACGGCCCGGAGGCCGAGCTCGGCCAGATCCTGGAAGTGCCCTTCCCCCGACCCCGCCATCGCCTTGAGGTGATGGACCATCCCCGCTACTACCCCTTGCGCGCCGAGCTCATCGGCTTTCTGCAGCAGCAGCGTCGCTTGCGCCAACGGCGGGTCGATCGTGTCGTGGAGCTCAGCCTTGGAGCCGCCGCCCCTCCCGCAGGAGCCGCTTCCACCCCCGCCGCGCCCCTTCGTTCCGCCGGGTCCACCCTGGTGCGCCTGGGTGTCATTCCGGGGCTGGACATCGCACCACTGGCCCTCGCCCTGGCCGACAACCTCTTCGACGGGAAACGCGTGCGGGTGGTGGCGGTGCCCTTTGCGAACTGGGACCGGCTGGAGGAGCGCTTGCGGGCGGGCGATCTGGATGGGGCGATCACCTCGGCCACCACGCCCCTGGCCCTGGCCCTCGGGCTGGGGGGCGCGGCGCCCTGGCCGGCCATCACCCCGATGACCGTGAGCCGCAACGGCAATGCCCTCTGCCTCTCCCGCTCCTTTTTGCGGGAGGGCGTGCGGGATCGGGACAGCCTGGTCGCACGGCTGCGGCAACAGGCCGAGCCGCTGCGCATCGCCGTGCCCCAGCGCCACGGCACCGCCGAGCTGCTCCTGCGCCATTGGCTGGCCGGGGGGGAGGTGGCGTTGGACCGGGAGGTGACCTTCTCGGTGCTGTCGCCGCTGGCCATGCAGGGCGCCCTCCGCGCCGAGCGCATCGATGGCTTCATCGCCGGCCGCTACCGGGTGGCCGAAGCTGTGGACGATCGCCAGGGCTACGTGCTGGCGACGGACCTGGACATCTGGCCGGGGCATCCGGAGAAGGTGCTCACCTGTTCGGAGGACTGGGCGGAGCGCAACCAGGAGGCCCTGCTCGCCCTCTGCGCTGGCCTGATGCGCGCGGCGGAGCGCTGCGACGACGGCGGCCAACGGTCCGAGCTCACCCGGGTGCTCAGCCAGCCCCAGTGGCTCGGCACCCGAGCCGCCATCGCCCTGGGCCGCCAGTTCGACCGGGGCACCGGCGCGCCGCCCGGAGAGCTGCTGGCGTTCAACCGCTGGCACGCCGATCGCGCCCATCTGTCCAACCGGGCCGAAGGCGCCTGGATCCTGAGCCAGTTCAGCCGCTGGGGGTGGTGCCCCTTCCCGAGCAATCGCTTGGAACTGCTCAGCCAGGTCTACCGCCCGGATCTCTGCGACAGGGCCCTGGAGATTGCCGGTTACCCCGTGCTGCGTCCCGATCGCCATCCCTTCACCCTCGCCGACGGCATCCCCTTCAACCAGGACGACCCCCTGGCCTACCTGCGCACCCTGCCGGGAGGCCCGGAGCCCGCCGTCGCGCCGGCACCCCTCCCCCGGAGCGACCTCTTCCCCTCTCCTCCCTCCCCGATGGCCTGACATGACAAGCGCGAGCGCCTATCTGGACTTTGCAGCCGTGGGGCAGGTGTTTCACACCCGGCGGGGCCCCTTCACCGCCCTGCGGGACATTGATCTGCGGGTGAACAAAGGGGAATTCGTCTGCGTCATCGGCCATTCCGGCTGCGGCAAGAGCACCTTGCTCAACATGGTGAGCGGCTTTCTGAAGCCCACCAGCGGTCGTGTCACCCTGGAGGGGCGGCCCATCGAACGGCCCGGCCCCGATCGCATGGTGGTGTTTCAGAACTATTCCCTGCTGCCCTGGCAGACCGTGCGCCAGAACGTGGAGCTGGCCGTTCGGGCCGCCCGGCCGGAACTGAACGCCTCCCGTCGCCGCCAGGTGGTGGACCATCACTTGGAGATGGTTCACCTGGCCGATGCTGCGGACAAGCGGCCCGGGCAGATCTCCGGCGGCATGAAGCAGCGGGTGGCCATTGCCCGGGCCCTGGCGGTGCAACCGTCCGTGCTTGTGCTCGACGAGCCCTTCGGGGCCCTGGATGCCATCACAAAGGAAGAGCTGCAGGAGGAGCTGCTCGCCATCTGGCGGGAACAGCGGCCCACGGTGCTGATGATCACCCACGACATCGATGAGGCGCTCTTTCTCGCCGATCGGGTCGTGATGATGACCAACGGGCCTGCGGCCACCATCGGCGACATCCTGGAGGTGCCCTTCCCCCGTCCTCGCTCCTACATGGCGATTCAGGAAGATCCCCGCTACGGGCCCTTGCGCAACCAGGCCATGGAGTTCCTCTTCCGTCTGCACGCCCATGCGGTGGATTGACCATCCCCCGGGCGCCGCATCCTCGCCGGGGCTCGGGGGCGGCGGGAGCTGATGCGTCTGCTGCTGGCTCCCGACGCCTTCAAGGGATGCCTGAGCGCGGTGGAGGTCTGCGCGGCGCTGGCGGAGGGCGTCCGACGCGTGCTGCCGGAGGCGCGAATCCGGTCTTTTCCCCTGGCCGATGGGGGCGAGGGCACGACGGAGGCCCTGGTGGCGGCCAGCGGCGGTTGGCTGCAGACCGTCTCGGTGACCGGCCCGCTGCCGGAGGAGCGCCCCCGGGTGGAGGGCCGACTGGGCTGGCTGGGGGAGACCACGGCGGTGTTGGAGATGGCGAGCGCCTCTGGCCTTCCCCTGGTGAGTCCGGAGCGCCGCGACCCCCTGCGCACCACAAGTTTCGGAACGGGGGAACTGATCGCCACCGCCCTCGACGCCGGGGCGCGGCACCTCATCCTGGGCCTCGGCGGCTCCGCCACCAATGACCTCGGCGCAGGCATGGCCCAGGCCCTCGGGATGCGTTTCCTCAACACTGACGGCCGCCCGATCAGCGCGCCCCTCAGTGGCGGTCGGTTGCTGGAGGTGGCCGCACTGGATCGCTCCGGGCTCCATCCCGGCCTGGCGACCTGTCGGTTGCAGGTGGCGTGTGATGTGGAGAATCCGTTGCTGGGGCCCATGGGCGCCACAGCGGTGTACGGCCCCCAGAAGGGCGCCACGCCGGAGCGCACGGCTCGGCTGGAGGCGGGGCTGACCCAGCTGATCGCCCTGCTGGAGGAGACTGCGGGCCGGCGGGTGCGGGACCATGCCGGGGCGGGGGCCGCCGGGGGGATGGGGGCCATGCTCCTGGCCCTCGCCGACGCGGAGCTGGTGCCTGGCATCGCGTTGGTGTTGGCGGCCAGTGGCTTCCAGGAGGCCCTGGCGGAGGCCGATTTGGTGCTCACCGGTGAGGGGCGCGTCGACGCCCAGACCGCCCACGGCAAAACAATCAGCGGTGTGGCCCGGGCGGCGGCGGCGGCAGGGGTGCCGCTGGTGGTGATCGCCGGGGAGATCGGTCCGGGGGCGGATGCCCTGCGGGCCCTCGGCGTCAGCAGCCTCTTCTCCCTCGTGCCCGGTCCGATGGACCTCGCCGCAGCGATGGCCCGTGCCCCCGACCTGCTGGCCGACACGGCGGAGCGGGTGCTGCGGCTGGTGGTGGCGATGGGCGCGCGCTGAGGGGGCAGGACGGCGGTGACCGGCCGTCCAAGGCGCTTGCGCCCTACGGCGCTTGCTTCAGCGGCGCGTCCTTCCGCCCTGGCTCCTCCTCGGGGGGAGCGCCGGTCTCGCGCAGGAGCAGGGCCCGCCCGAGGGCCTGGTCGGTCTGGGCCGTGAGGAGGGCCGCCTGGCTGGCCTGCAGGTCCCGTTGCACCAGCAGCACCTCCGTCAGGGGCTCCACCTGGGCGCGATAGCGCAACTCGGCGTCCCGGAGGGCCCGCTCGCCGGCGGCCACCGTTTCTCGCGCCGCGGCGATCCGAGCGGGCGACGCCCGCAGCTGCTCCCACGTCTCCCGCACGGTGATGCGGATGCGGCGCCGGGCGAGATCCGCGTCCGCGGAGATCACGGCCGCCTCCCGATCCGCCACGGCGGCCCCGTCACGGGCCCGGCCGCCATCAAAAAGGGTCTGGCGCAGCTGCAGAAGCCCGCCCCAGTCGTAGAAGTTGCCCTGGATGTTGCCGGGGGTGTCGACCGTTGGCAGGGTGACGTTGGCGGGGCCTGCCTGGATCCGACCGGTCGTCTCCAGCACGGGCACATCGATGCGGTTGGTGTTGATCCCTGCGCCCGCCAGCAGGGACAGGCTGGGCAGGAGGGACGCCCGCGCGGCTTTCGCCCGTTGCCGACTGGCCTGCTCCTGCAGCCGCAGGGCTTCCAGCAGGGGGCGATCCCCCAGGGCCCGCTCCACGGTGGGCTCCAGGTCGAGGGGCCAGGGTTGCGGAACGTCGCGGATGGGATCTGCGGCTTGGGGCGCTTCCGCGGGCGGCAGGTTGAGCAGCTCCGCCAAGCGGCTCTGGGCCGCGGCCCTCTGGGCGCGGGCGGTGATCAGGCCCTGGTGGTCGCTGGCCCGCAGGGCCGTGGCGCGGAGGACGTCAATCCGGGCGGCGAGGCCCTTGGCGAAGATCGCTCGCACATCCCGCTCCAGGGCGGTGGAGGCGCGCAACGCCGTTTCCCACACCGGCACCAAGGCCTGGCGCAGCTGCAGCTCCCGGTAGGCGCTTTCCAGCTCGTAGCGCACCTGGCGCTCGTTTTCCGTCAACTGGCGGTCGGCCGCCTGGCGCCCGCTCTTGGCGGCGGCCACCTGCCAACCCTCGCTGATCGGCAGCAGATTGGCGCTGAAGACCACGCCGCCGCCGGCGAACAGGCTTTGGATGACGGCATAGCCGTTCTGGCCGAGACCAAAGCTGAGGTCGCCGAAGGTGGGCAGGTTGGTGACCACGCCGATGGAGGTGCCCACCTGGGTGCTGCTGGCGCTGCCCAACAGATCCAGGCGAGGCCACCGTTGGCTGCGGCTGAAGCGTTCTGCGGCGACACCGCGCGCCACCTCGCGGCGAGAGCGCTCCAGATCCGTTGAAACCGGCATCCCCCGCTCCAGCACCTCCGCCAGGGTGAGAGGGGCGGCCTGTGAAGAGGGAGCACCCAGCCCGAGCGCCGTGATCAGCCCCAGCGGCAGGATCCAGCCCCACCCCCGGGCGATGGGCGGAAGGCGCCGGGCGAGACGAGAGGCCGGACCGCACCGGGGAACAGGCACGAAGGAACGGGGCAGAGAGTGGCCAGGACCTTAAGAACATCCCCCCGACCACCGCTACGGTGTGATGAAGAAACCGTCCCTGGCTTGCCTCCCGCCGACGCTGCCCCCTCCACGGACACCCCCCCTGTTGATGAGCATCGGAAGGCGACCGACGCCCCGGCAGAGCCTGATCGCGCCGGTGGGGGTGGGGGGCGGTTGCCACGGTTGCTGCCGGTGGCCTTGGTCGCGGGCCTCACCGGCCTTTGGGCGGTCACGCCGTCAATTCCGGTGTAAGTGCGCGGCAGTGGTATGTTGACGGCGCCGGAGAGCCGCCGCGCCTTTTTTTCCCGTGGTCCCGGCCAGGTGCAGGACTTCAAGGTGCGGGTGGGCGAGGAGGTGGACCCCGGGCAGTTGCTGCTGACCCTCAGCCGGGTGGGCCAGGCCGCCCCCGGAGGCGGCGCCGTGACTCCGGATCCGGAGGTGATCCAGGCCCAGTTGCGAGCGATTGATCAGCAGATGGTCGGCCTGACCGCCCAGAGCCGGGCCATCGACGTGCAAGATCAGGCCCTGGTGTCCCGTCGCGGTGAGCTGACCATCACCAACCAACCGGTGAAGCAGCAGTTGCGGGCGTTGGAGGAGCTGCGCAAGGACGCTGTCATCGCCCGCTACAGCCCCCTCTGGGTGGGCGCCCAGGATCTTTATCTGCGCAACCGGGCCGACATCGCCACCATTGATGGCCAACGGGCCCAGTTGCGCTCCGAGCGGGCCGCCCTGGCCTCCCGTGCCGCCGACCTGCGCTCCCAGCGGGCCGCCCTGGCCGCCCAGCAGCTGGCCCAGGATGTCTTCAGCCCGGCGGCGGGGCGGATTCTGGATCTGTCGGTGGAGCCGGGTCAGGCGGTGCTGCCCGGTCAGAGGCTGGGGAGCCTGGCGTTGGCGGGCGACCAGGATCGGCGGCTGGCGGTGGTGGTCTTCACCAGCGCGGATGCGACCCGGATCGCCCCTGGCGATGACCTCGAACTCGATCCGAAGGTGTTGAGCCGCGACAGCTACGGCGGCGCGGAGCAGCGCTGGGGCACGCTGCGGGGCACCCTGCTGCGTCTCTCGCCCGCGAGTGTTGATCTGGAGGATGTGGCGGCCCAGGTGGGCGGGAAGGAGGAAGCGGCGAATCTGATGGCCCGGGCGCGCCAGCAATCGTTTGGCGAGGGCGGCGACCTCACCTCCCAATTGCCGGATCGGGCCGGGGCGCCGGTGGTGTTGGGCATGGTGCGGCTGGAGGCGGCCGCGACCCCGAGCGGGCTGGCCTGGAGCCGGGGCGAGGGCCCCCCGCGGCCTCTTCCTCCCCGCACCCCTTTGGAAGTGTCGGCAAAGGTGGAGCACCGCTCGCTGCTGAGCTATGCGGCGCCCTTCGGCCGCTGGCTGGCGGGGACGCGGCCATGACGCCGCGTCTTCCCCTCGGGAGGACCCTCAGCCCCTGGCTCCGGCCCTGGCTGGCGCCCTGGCCCTGGCTGAGCCTGGGTCTGCTCCTGCTGTGCACCCGCACCGAACCGCCCCGGCTGTGGTTCTGGTTGGCCTTGCTGCTGATCAGCCTCCTGGTGGGGGTGATGCGGGCCCTGGCCCGCGAGCGTTGACCATTCCAGTCGCGGTGCGCCACCCCCTGGTGGTGGGTTTCGCGGCGGCCCTGGTGTGGAGCATCGCCCATGCCCTGGGCTACGGGTCGGCCGCGGCTTACGGGGTGGTGATCAGCGCGATCGCGGTGCCGCCCGATCTTCGCCGCCTGCCCGGACCGCTGTTTGTGGTCCTGCCCCTGCTGTGCGCGGTGGCCCTGGGGATGGGCACCCTGCTCAAACCCTTGCTGGAGGCGCCGGTGGTGTGGGCGTTCGCCATCGTTACCCTGCTGGCCCAGTTGGTCGGACAGCTGTTGCCGGATCGGTTGGCGATGCTGCGCAATGTGCTTCCGATCCTGGCGATCCTGCCCCTGCTCGGGACGAACAGCACCTGGCTGTCCGCCTGGCATCAACTTCTGGCGATCCTGACGGGTCTGATGGTGGCGGTGGCCCTCAGCGCCGCCTTCCGTCTGCCGCAAGACACCCCGCCGGCCCCGCCGCATGCGACGCCCCCCGCAGCGCCAGGGCGTTCCCTGGCTCAGCGGCTGGGGGATCCCTACTTCTGGCGCAAGGTCGTCGCCTCCACCCTGGCGCTGGCGGTGGGGCAGGGGCTGGGCGCCGTGAATCCGAAATACGTCTACTTCGGGGTTGTGATCCTCCTCAATGAGAGCCTGGGCGCCACGATGGCCCGGGTGCGCGACCGCATGGTGGGCGTGAGTCTGGGAGTGCTGATGCCCTGGCTGGTGTTCAATCTCTTCGGGGTGAGCAGCGTTTCGCTCGCGCTGGTGATGGGGGGCACGGCGGCGCTCCTGCCGGCGTTGGGCCTGGGGGCCCACCTTCGCACGGCCCTGCTCTCCCGTGGCGTCACCGTCGCCGGCTATCAGGCCCTGACCGACTGGTACATCCCCACCCGTTGGCTCGATTATCTGATGGGGTGTGGTCTGGCGCTGCTGGTGTGCCTGTTGTTTCAGCCCACCTCCGCCCTGCGGCACTTCAACGACCTGGCCGCAGCGGCCCGAACCGCTGGTCTGCCCTTGAGTGGCGAGATGAAGGCTCTGCTGCCCAGCGCCCGGGAGGAAGCCGTCTGGCTGGGCCAGGGGGAGCGGTTTGACGCCATGGTGGCGGGGTTGCGGGCGGCCGGGGGGGAACCGAGGGGCTGAGGCGGCGGGATGCGCTTCAAAGACGGCTCAGCAATTCCGCCTTCTTGGTGGCGAATTCCTCGGCGGTGAGCACTCCCATCCGCTCCAGGTCGCCCAGCTTGGCCAAGGCCTCCAAAATGGCGGAGGAGCCTGTGGCGTCTGTTGCGGCGGCTGATGCGGGTGGGGACGGTGCTCCCGGCGCTGGCCCCACCGACGGCAGGCTGGAGAGGGGAATGGTGCCGGCGCTGGTCGAGACGTGCACCTCCTCGCCATCCCCGGCTCGGGAGCAGCCGGTGATCTGGTGGTCACCGCTGTCGTGCACGCTCACCTGCCCGTTGCGGCTGACCGCGAGGCGACGGGCGGCGGGAAAGACGGCATGGCGCAGGCTGTTCTGGGCGCCGGTGGAGGAGGGCGTGCCCAGTTCGGGGGGCCACCACGCTTCCGTGGAGTCGAAGGCCGCCATGGACATCGGGGCCATGCCCGCCAGGGAGGCCATGCCCGCCATCGGCGTGATCCCGGTCATGGGGGGCATGGCGGAGCTGATCTGTTGCTGCTGTTGGCTGCCCCCGCCGGAGCTCAGGGACTGCTGATGCACGCCGCCGCCGGTGGACAGCTGGCTCTGCTGGGCGGCGCCCCCTCCGACGCCCGCGAGGCTCGCCAGGCTGACGTGGCCTGCGGGGGTGGTGAAGACCACGGCGCCTGCAGGGCCCTGCTGCTGGGCCAAGCCGGCGATCTGGTGTCCGCCCGTGTCGTGGAGGGTCACCTGTCCGTTGGCCTCGACAGCCAGACGGCCCATGGCGGGGAAAAAGGCGTAGCGCACATCGTTCTGGGCTCCGATGGCGCTGGGGGTGCCGAGCTCGGGGGGCCACCAGGTGTCGCGCGGATCAGGGGCGAAGAGGCCGTGGCCCCCCTCCCATCCGGGCGTCAAGCCGATGCCGCTCACCTGCATCTGCTGGCCACCGCCGCTCTGGCTCTGGGATGGGAAGCCGGCGCCGGGGAGAAGGTCGGGCTGGCTGGCGAGTTGGGCGGCGATCGCCTGGCAGAGCCCGTCAACACGGGCCTTGAGGCCATGATTGAACATGTCGCCGAGCATCAACATGCCCCCGCGCATCCATTGTCCGGACCCGGCGAATTCCGGATGGTTGAACTGGGCCATGGCGCCCCGGCCACGATGCATGGCGAACATCATCTGAATCACGGCCTCCTGGCTGAATCCGTAGCGCTCCGCCAGTGTGTTGACGAGCTGCAGGCCCTCGGGAGTGAGTTGTTCCACGGCCGCTCAACGATCACTCCTTCACCGTAGGCGCTTGAGGACGGGGAGGACTGTGCGATTGACGACCTGCAAAACGTCCGATCCCCACGAGCAGACCCCGATCAGTTCATCCTGACTCATGCCGCTGGCAGTGACGCGGCCATCCCTGTCCCGATCCCAGCAAAGGGAAAAGGAAACCCTGGACAACAAGCCGGACCAGAGGACTCCCCAGCTGCGTCTTGCTCATAAGGAACACTTTGGACGCCGATGGGGCACCGATCACCCTGATTTTGCCTTTTTGGACGCTGAATCTTGCTCGTTTGCGGCTGTGCTTGCCCCCAATACGCATATCACTCCCCCAATCATTTTCTGCATAGGAGCTCATGCCGCGCCATGAACAGGTTGGAGAGGGCTGCCAGCACCTTCACCTTGCAGCGGTTCTAGTGGCTCCGCCACGCTCGGCCTGCGGCCTGGGTAAGAGCATGCCCCGCAGCCGGGTCTTCTGAAAGCCGAACTGCTGTTTGATCACCCGGAACGGATGCATTACCATTCCGTTGGCCTTGAGGTGTTCCTTCACCGCTTCGAAAATCTGATCGCTGAGATCGTTCTGCTCCAGCAGATGCCGAAACGCCAGGATCGTGCTCTCATCCGGAATCCGGTCGCTGATCAGCGCAATGCCGGCAAAGCGACGCATCGTTGCCACCTCGATCAAGGCATCCTCCATCGCTGGATCGCTCAGGTCGTACCACTGCTGCAGCAGATGGATCCGCAGCATGGTCTCCAGCGGGTAAGGAGGCCGGCCGCCCTTGCTCGTGGTCTTGGGGTAGTGGGGTTCAATCAGTTCAACAAGCGCTTTCCACGGCACAACCGCCTCCATCTCAGCAAGGAAGCGCTCGCGTTTGGTGCGCTTCTTGGCCGTGGATTGCTCGTAGTCACCGAACCCGAGTTGCCTGCCGCCCATGAACCCAGCCCTTACCTGCGATCACAAGGCCATTGTCCCGTGAATGGGATGATTTTTCCAGAGTCTCCCTAAGGGCATCCATGCCAAAGAGAGGATTAGTGGCGATGGATTCGTTGTGAAATGCTCGCGCGGTGCTACCTTCGGTGATCTTGATGGATGCGGAGTTGCGCCTTAGACGCTGCCCTATATCAGCCCTGAATATGCAGTGAATTCCTGGAACACGCGTAGAGATAAAAAACACCAAGGGACTTGAGCGATCGGAGAGCTTGCCGCCGCCCATGCCCGTTGCCGGCTCGATCGCGCTTCATCAAAGTCAGCCTCCCTCCTGCGCCGCAAACGGACTGCGCGCCACCAGCGTCGCGATCCCCAGCTGCGCCCGCCACTCCGCCAGCGGCCGCTGCCAGCCCTCCTCCCACCGCTGGGCCAGCAGAGGAGCGCACACGGCGCCGAACTCCAGACCGAAGGCTGTCGTCAGTCCCACGTCGGGTTCGTCCGTTGCCGGCCCCGCCAGACAGCGGTGCAGCAGGTTAGCGCCGAGCAACATGGCGCTGCCGGGCCAGCGCAGCTGCATCACGTTGATGGCGCTCAGGGCCGCCTCGCCGGCCGGGTTGGGCGGGCAGCCGCTCACCACATGCCACACGTCATGGGTGCGGCGCACCCGCTGCTGCAGCCAAGTGTCGTCGCTGTCGGTGCCCGGCGCCAGCACCGGATCGGGGAGGGGCTGGCCCCCGGCGTTCGCGACCCCGGGGGCGAAGCGATGGCCGCGGCTCTCCGCCGGCAGGGCCAGCAGCTCCGCCTGCGACGGCCAGGCCCCCCAGTAGCGCTCCGCCACCAGCGGAGCGATGGCCGGGTCGGCCCTCAGGGCGGCGCGGGCCGCATCCGCCGCCGGGGTGACGTAGCTGCGGGTGAGCAGATCAAAGCCGTGGGACAGATCGCTCGGGTTCTCCACCAGCTCCGCCAGGTCGGTGGCGAGGTGCAGCAGCTGGCGGCGGAGGGAAGCGTGCATCGCGGCTCGGGAACTGCCACCACTCTGCAAGGGTGGTGGCCCGCCAAGCCCACCGATTTATGGCCATCTCGCCGCCGGCACCGGACACCATCGATTCGATCCTGATCGTGGCGGCCCTTGCGGAAGAATTGGACCACCCGAACGTGCTGCACACGGGCGTCGGCAAACTCAACGCGGCTTATGCCCTCACCCGCCAGCTGCAGCGAAGCCGGCCGAAGCTCGTGGTGAACTACGGCACGGCGGGCGGTCTCAACCCCTCCCTGGCGGGACTGGTGGAAATCCGCCGCGTGCTGCAGGTGGACATGGAGGCCGAACCCCTGGCACCCCGAGGCCAGACCCCCTTTTCCCCGGGCCCCTTCCAGCTCGACTCCGGCACCGATGGCGTGGTATGCGGCAGCGGCGACCGCTTCGTGACGGCGGTGGATCCCTGGCTGCTCCAACACGGTGTTGAGGTGGTGGACATGGAACTGTTCGCTGTCGCCTACGTCTGCCAGCAGGAGGGGATCCCCTGGCGCTCGTTCAAGTACATCTCAGACCACGCCGACCGGGACTCCGAGACGAGCTGGCAGGCTCATGTGCAGGCGGGGCAGGACTTATTTCTGCTGAGGCTTGGGGAGTTGGCGAAGGCGTTCAGCTGAACAGGGATTTCTCGGGCCCAGTCTCCCGGTGTTGCTAAGCGTGGGACTCCCTCTGCCACGCCCGCTGCCATGGCCCACACCAGCTCGGTGATCTGCCTCCACCAGCGACCGCTCACGGTGTTCGCCAGCCCCGGGCGCTACGTGCAGGGGCCTGGCGCCACCCATGAGCTGGGGAGGGAGCTGCAGCGGCTGGGGCTGAGCGGCCGGGTGCTGTTCGTGGCCGGCCGCACGGCCCAACGGGATCTGCAGCCGATCTGGCAGCAGGTGCTGCCGGAGGTGGGCCTGGAGCCGGTGGTGATCGCCTTCGGCGGTGCATAGCACGGCACTCGCTGTAACGTGATAAGCCCTCCGGGGCCGGCATCAAGGAGCGAGAAGCGGGGCT